>JAIRPD010000021.1 GCA_031257195.1 Treponema sp.
TCCCTCCGCTTCCCGCGGAGGGAACGGGCCGGGGGGCTGCCCGGCGGGAAGGGTTCCCGCTGGGCGTGGTTTGTTAACGGTTAACAGAAAGGCGCCAAGGCCCTGGCTTCGCCAGGGCCTTGGCGTTTTTTTAAGAGGGGGCGCGGCGATCCGTCCGCCTCCCCGCGGCTTTAGGGCGGGGCCGTGGCTGGGGGCGGCGATCCGTCCGCTGCCCCGCGGCTTTAGGGCGGGGAGGCGGCGCGCGTTTTTTTGCTTGACAATTTCACCGTATCATGGTATGTTTTCTGTGTGTGTGGGCGGGTTTTTCCCCTGCCGGGGTGGTGTGGCGGAAACGCCCGCGCCATGGTGGTTTTGGTTTTTTGGAGGGTTGGTTTGGTATGGGTTACGGAACGGCCGCGAGGGCTCTGGAGATTGACAAGCGTGTGGTGGGGGCGTTAAAGCCCTGCGAAACCCGGGAAACGGTGGAGGAAACTTTCGGCCTTTTCCATATTACGGATATGGCCGCGAAAATCGACTACCTTGAGGACTGTATGGGGAACCCGCTGATCTTTTTTTCCGATGGGGACCCCGATGTCGAAAGCCGCTATCTCACCATTCTTTCCATGTTTTTAACGGGCGAATGGAAGTTGTACGAATAACCGGGTTGACAGCGTGCGGAACGACGAGTTTGTGATCACCGGCGAAAAAACAACCCGTATCGCGGAGGCCTTCGCGGTCGATCCGGCGTCGGTGAACGGTTTGTGGGGTCTATATAAAAATCTCGCGGGGAGTATCAAAAACCTCTATCTTGCCCACATCACGCGGGCCATGGAACACTATTTCAGGGGAAAAACAGGAAACCCGCTGTTCATTGTCAGCTGTGAACCCTACAGGGTTCATGTGCCGGGGCAAAAAGACTGCGGCGCGTACTATGTGCCGGGTAAGCGGTTTGTGATTTTCTTCAATTCGGCCTTGGATGAGCGGGAAATCAGGGTCAAAATAGCGCATGAATTGGGGCATCTCTTCCTGCTCGCGAGTTATGACTTAAAGGATGGGCGGAAGATGATTCCCCTCTATGACCATACCATGGAACCGCTTTCCTCTATATTCGGGATCTTTGTTATCTCGGATAAAAATGACTTTTACCAAAACGCCGCCGGATCGCCAAGAAATCATCCCGACTGGAACGCCGTGCTGTCCGATTTTGCCGGCCTGTCTAAGAAGTAAGCCCCGGTCTCCCGCGGCGGCGGGTAACTTCCCGGCGCCCGCCGCCGGCTAGAGCCTCAGTATGATCCCCAGGGTGTTGTGGGACGCGTAAAAGGTCAGCCCGCCGTTTTCCCCGTTGTTTTCCAGCAGCCGCCGGTAACTTTTGCCCACGGTTTTACCCACCGCGTAGCCTATGAGCGCGCCGGAAAAAACCTCGGAGGCCCAGTGGACGCTTACGGACATTCCCAGGCCCATGAGTACCGCGTAGGTGTACGCGCCAATTTTTACCGCGGGATTATCGTGGTAGAGTTCCGCGACTACCGCCGCCGCGGCGAAGGCGTTCGCCGTGTGGCCGCTTGGCCACCCGTCAATACAGTTCATGTTGAACCAGTTAAATTCACCGCTAAAATCATCGGTCCGCGGGTTTTTCCTGTAATGAAAGTTGGTCGCTATGCCGGGCGGGGCCCTGCCGGTACTCATCTTTAAAACCGATTGTACGCCCAGGGTCAGGATGAGGGACTGGGTCAGCGCTAGTCCGGTGAATTGCAGCCGCTCGTCCTTTGCCGCCCGGCCCGCCAGGTAGGCCGTTATGGGGGCGAGGCCGGGGACGATCAGGCCAATGTACACGCCGGGGGTCCCGCCGCGGGAAAGTCCCTCGTTTTCATAGGCGGCGTTCCGCCATTTCCAGTCAAGGCCGCTCGCGATAAAAGCCCAGGTCCCCAATCCCGCCCCCGCGAAGTTGAGCCCGTAATTGTATGTCACGGAGCGCAGGGCGTTCCAGCCGATGTGGTGAAACACCAGCGATAACGGGGCGGTTTCCTCCGGGGGTTCGCCGCTTTGGCCGACCCCCTGCCCGGCGGCGTAAAGGCACAGGAAACACGCAAGCGGTATCGCCAAAATGAGTTTACGCATTTCCCCTCCTTAAATAAAAACGCGGTTCCGTGTCATTCTACCCCACCGCCTCCCCATCGTCAAACACCGCCGCCCCGGGTTGTCCCCCGCCGCGGTCCCTTGCGGTTTTCCTTCCCGCCGGGTATGCTTTTTCCATGAGCGAACGTTCCCCCGTGATTGAACTGCTGCGGGAATCGGGGGCCCTGCTGGAGGGGCATTTTCTGCTCTCCTCGGGCCGCCATTCGGATAAGTACTTTCAGTGCGCCAGGCTGCTCCAGTACCCGGACCGGGCGGCGGCGGCCCTGGCTTTCCCGGCGGAACGGATCCGCGCCGCCCTGGCGGCGGGGGAGCTGGCCCTGGACGCCGTCGCGGGGCCCGCCCTGGGGGGGATTATCCCGGCCTGGGAGCTGGGCCGCCAGCTGGGGCTGCCCGCCTTTTTCACGGAACGGGACGGGGAGGGAACGATGTCCCTGCGCCGGGGTTTTGAGGTAAAGCCCGGCCAGCGGTTCCTTGTCGCCGAAGACGTGATCACCACGGGAAAATCCTTTGGGGAGTGCGCCGCCGTCCTGGAAAGCCTGGGGGCGCGGATCGCCGCCCTGGCCTGCGTGGTGGACCGGCGGGCCCCGGATGTCGCGGTTCCCTGGCCGCTCTACGCCGCCTGCCGGGTGGAGGCCGCGGACTGGGAGGCGGGGTCCTGCGAACTGTGCGGGCGGGGGATTCCGGCGGTAAAGCCCGGCTCGCGGAAAACCCGGTGATCCCCCCGGCGTATCGCGTCCCGCGGGAAAGCCAACGGGTGATCACCGATCTGGTCAATCTGGGGGCGGACCTAAAGAAAAAAACGCCGGATGGGCGGAACCTGCTTGTTCTGTACCTGGAACGGGGTATGTTCAACGCCGCCCCCGCGGCGGCGGGGGTTTGGTCCACCATAACCCTCTTTAAAATTTGGCTGGACTAATGGTAAGACGCGCCCTTTACGAGATTGTTTACGAGGACGAACGGATCATCGCGGTGAACAAGGCCTCGGGGGTCGCCGTGGGGGCCGAACGCTGGGACCCCGCCGCGCCCCGGCTGGACAAGCTGCTCCGCGGGGCCGCCGGGGCGGAGGGTCCGGAGATCTACACGGTCCACCGGATCGACAAGGAAACCTCGGGGCTGGTGGTCTTCGCCAGGGACAGGGAAACCCACCGGGCGCTGTCTTCCGCCTTTGAGGGCCGGGGGGTGGTCAAGACCTATATCGCCGTGGTTCACGGCCGCCCTGCCTGGCCGGGGGGCCGGGCAAGCGGCGATCTTCCCCTAAAGCCGGAGGGCAACAAACGGCACATGACTATTGTGGATAAATACCAGGGTAAGCCCTCGTTTACCGCCTTTAGGCTGATCCTTTCCGCGGGAAACTACAGCCTGGTGGAGGCCCTCCCCAAAACGGGAAGGACCCACCAGATCCGGGTACACCTGGCGAGTCTGGGCCACCCCGTGGTGTGCGATCCCCTCTACGGAAAGACCCGGGGAGCCGGGGAGGGGGTGTACCTTTCTTCCTTTAAGCGGGATTGGCGGGGCGGCGCGGAGGAGGAAAGGCCCCTGCTTTCCCGGCTGGGGCTGCACGCCGCCGCGCTGACGCTACCCCCGGCTTTCGCCGCGGCCGGGGTTCCCCCGCGGCTGTGCGCCCCGCTCCCCCGGGATATGGCGGCCCTGACGCGGCAGATGGAAAAATACGGCGCGCCCCGCGCCCCGGAATAGGGGACCCGGCGGCCTTCCCCGCCGGCGTTCCTACAGTTCCAGTCTGAGGGCCCCGGTCTTGGGGTCCCGGGGGGCTTCCCGTTCCGGGGTTCCGGGGAGGGGAAGTTCCAGGAGAGTCCCCGGCCCGGCCTGGCCCGGCCCGCCGGCGTTTCCCACCAGCAGGACAAGCCCCCGTTCCGAGCAGCCGTAGCGGCCCCACTCCGGGGCGGGCCGCCCTGGGGCGGTCCCCGGGCCTCCGGGGGGGACCCCCCGGACGGGGAAGGGATCCGAAACCACCCGGACGGAGAGGGTCCCCGGGGCCTTGCCCGCCGGCGGCGCCGGTGTGGCCAGGAGGTAGCTGAACACCGCCCGCTCCTTGGGGATCCCCGCCGCCAGGGAAAGGGCCCGCAGTCCCTCCGGCGCGTCCCCCGTCGCGCGGGCAAAGTGGCACCACTTGGCCTTGCCGCCCCGCCCCGGTTTCCCGCCCCGCGGCCCGGTCCCGCCGGGCAGGGGGCAGGGTCCGCCGTGGGGGCAGGGCGCGGCGGGGAACATCCCCTTTTCCCGCAGGGCGGCCCGGAGGGCGGCGGTGAGGGTTCCGCCCTGGGGGTTCCCCGGCTCCACGATGAGGATGGTCCCGTCCCCGGCCCGGAGGGACCGGAGGAGGGCGGCGGTTTTTTCCGCCCCGGCCTCCGGCCCGGCCCCGCGGGGGCGGACCTCGTTGAGCGCGTTCACCGCGCTCACCAGCCGGGCCTTCTGACCCCGGATCGGGGCGTCCAGGGAATCATGGATGGTTTTTATCCTCCAGGGGTTTCCGCCCTCCCCGGAACCCCCCGCGGCGGCGCCGGCGGAAAGGGCCTGGAAGAGCCGTTTCCCCGCCTCCAGGGCCGGGGCGCTTTTGTCCACGCAGCGGAACTCCAGTTCCAGGGCCCGCAGGGCGGGAAAGGCCATCCACAGGGCGATGGGTAGCGTCAGGGGACCGGAGCCAAGGTCGGTAACCGCGTCCCCCCCTCGCAGGGCCGCGGGGCAGCCGGTTTGCTCAAAGACCTGGAACAGGCGGAACACATTCCAGGGCAGAAAGTAACGAAGGTAGGCGGAGAGCAGGTTTGGCCGGTTCAGGTAAGCCCCTTCCCGCTCCCCCCGGGCGCTGGTGAGGAGCCGGGAAAGTTCCGCCACCTCCGCGGGAAGCCGGGACCGGAAGCGCCGGGGAAGCGGAAAGGTCCTGTCGATAAGCGAAAGCAGCCCCCGTAAACCAAAGAGGCCTCCACCGGAAACGGCGGCCATAAACCCTCCATGCCGGACCGGGCAGGCCCGATCCAGGCGGCTTTGTTATGTCAGCGAATCATTCTCATAAGGAATGGGGTCCTGACGCGTAGTATGCCCGGGGGCCGTTCCGGCGGGGAATGGACGCCGGCGCGCGTAGTCCGCCTCCGTCAAAAACGTTTGTTTTTGACGGAGGCCCCTTCAGCGGGGAATCCGCGTCCTTCGCGGGATCCCCCGCGGTCCCGCCGCTTATGACAGGCTTTTATTGATAAAATCAACAATTCCCCGCTCAACCTCGTCCCGGATCGCGCGTTCATTGTGGATCTCGTGGCGCCAGCCGGAATAGGCCTTCACGGTAACCGCGCGGCCCCCGCCGGCAAGAAGGTTCGCGACATGATACAGCCCCTCCCCATAGTTCCCGCACGGGTCCTGATCGCCGGCGATAAGATAGACCGGAATGGAGGAGGGCACCTTGGCCGCCCAGTCCTCGGTGTCGATGTAGCCCGAAATTTTAACAAAGTCATACAGCAGCTGAACGGTGGGATCAAAACAGTTAAAAGGATCGGCGGCGTGATCGGCCACGATATTGGGATCGCTGGCAATCCAGTCGGTGGGACCGGCGTTGGGGAAACGTTCCGTCATCCCAAGGAACACCTTCGCCATCCAGTCCCCGCCCTTTTTCGCGCCCCGGCCGTTGACGATCTCCGCCTCAAAAGCCTTGTCATGGAGCATAACCTCGCAGCCCTTCATTTGGGCCACAAGGCCGCACAAGACCAGGGCCTTTATATCATCGCCATAGTTGGCCGCGTATCCCCGGGCGAGCATGGACCCCCAGCTGTGCCCAAACATAACGTACGGCAGACCGGGGTGGTCCTTGACCGCTATAGTATGAAGACGGTGTTCATCCTTGAGGTACACCATAAAACCGTCAACCCCCCTGGTACCGGGATCGCCCAGGGTATTGGAGTCAAATCCTGTTTTACCATGTCCAATATGATCATCCGCGTATACCGCGAATCCGGCTTCCTGGAGCCGGTCAATCAGGTGAAGATACCGCCTGGAATGCTCACCAAAACCATGGACCAGCTGCACCACAGCCCGCGGTTTTTGGATAGGCGTGTACGCCCAGGCTTTGACGGTATCCCGTCCGTTTTCCGATGGAAACGTAATTTCTTTGATAGACATGAAGTCCCTCCCCTTGTGGCGTTTACTGTCCCCACACGACATAGCTCAAGGTCCCCTGCGGGACCCTGTTTTAGCGAACTCGCTGAGAGAACTATAAAACATTTCCGTCAAAACTTCAAGGATTTTCCGCTCATCGTCCACCGCCAGGACGGTCCGCTTGTCCTTCATACCGCGCTATGCCGCAGGATTGCGGCGGAATTGTGTCAGAAAAATAAAAAGGGGGAAGTCTCCCCCTCGCTCCAAAGCCCGCGGCTTTTCCGCTGCCCCCTCTGCGGGGCTCCGCCCCGCAACGCCCCGCTGGGGGGCCGAAGGCCCCCCAGACCCCCCGTAACGTCCCGCCGTTATTCGCTTGAAACATCCGCCTGAGTGTGATAACATAACCTCAATACCATTGAGGGGGATGAAACGTGCCCGGTTACAGCGGAATACAAAAAGAAGAAACCCTGAAGGGTCTTGTCCACAACGATTTTTTCCCTAAATACGGTTACGAGCCGAACATTGACAACATTGATTTTGTTATTACCGACAAGAAAACGCGGGGCGGCGGCATGGATGCCGCTGCAAGAGGACAAGCCCGTGAAACGGGCTTGCTGGAGTTTTATGACGTTTCCGAAGGAAACTCTAAAACTCCAAGCGGAAAATCCGCCACGGACGGCGGATTTTCCGCAGGCGGCGGCTCATCGCGCCATTACCTCTGGGCGGAAGCGAAGAAAGGAAGCCATGACGTATTCGATATGTTCACCCAACTGGTTTTGACCTGCAAGAAAACTTACGAAAAAGCTGACCATCTTGCCCCGCCCTGGCTCGGCGTTTTTGACGAGGCGCGGATTGCCTTCGTTGCTTTTCACGATCTGCTTCCCGTTTTTACCGTTACCGATTTTAACTGGAACATTACACCCAGCAATCACGAGACAAGTGATTTTAAGAAGGCGCGGGAAAAAATAAAAAATCTTATCGGCGCGAAAATCGTTATCTATAACTTCGGCGCGGACGATAACGAGATAAAAGAATTTATCAAAACCCATTTTGTTGCGGGCGCGTCCGCTTCAATTAAAAGCCCCATCACCAAAGACAACTTCGTGCAGATATTTATCAAATGGGTAAAAGAGGTGCTGCCGTCAATCAATGTTTCAAAAGATGAGTGGGCGGACTATAAAAAAGACGGCATACTGGAGGGCGATTTTTACCGCGCCGATGTGATGTCATCTGCCGGCAATACCATCAGTATTTCTGAAAAATTATATATCATTTTGAAAAACGATAATTATAAACTACAGCGGCAGGGAAAATTCCGTACGCTGTTTGAAGAAATCGATTTTACCGATGGGGGCGAAGCGTACCGGCGCTTTTGGAACCGTTACGAGCGTCCGCCCACGCCGGTGTTTCAGCAATATATCATTGACCGCCGCGATTTGCTGGCGCCGCAGAATATCCGCGAGGTAAAGGGCAGCTTTTTTACACCGGCAATCTGGGCGGATAAATCAAAAGAATATCTGGCTGACGTATTCGGCGACGGCTGCGAAGGCAGACGCGACTGGCAGGACGAGTATTATATCTGGGACTGCGCGGCGGGGACGGGCAATTTGCTTGCCGGATTAACGAATAAATACAATGTGTGGGCAAGCGATATTGACGCGGGTAATATCGCGACGATTCAAAGTCTAATCGACACGGACGAAAATTTAAATTTGCTGCCCGCCCATATTTTTCAATTTGATTTTCTGAACGATAGTTTTGACAAACTGCCGGAAGAATTAAAAAAGATAATTGATGACCCGGAAAAGCGCAGGAAGCTGATTGTGTATATCAATCCGCCGTATGCGGAAAGCGGTGGAGGTATCGGAACGGGAATAAATAAACCTGAAGTGGTCGTCCAACATAGCT
>JAIRPD010000113.1 GCA_031257195.1 Treponema sp.
CCCATGCTGGTCCAGGCCAGCCCCAGGGACATACCGGGCCTGTCGGCTTTTTTAAACACATCCTCGGGGAACAGGGGCTTGCCCAGGTGCTTTTCGATGGTTTTTTTGTCCACGGTAAACAAGGGCGCGGCTTTATTGGGAAGAGGGGCGCCCGCTTGATTTCGCGGGCCGCTTTCCGCCTTGTCCCCCGCGGTCTCCTTGGGCGGGACAGTCTCGCCGGCCTCCACGATCTGCGTCGCCAGTTTCCGGTGGATCTTGTCCAGGTTCTTCTCGAAGGTCCGCACCCCCGCCTCCCGGGCGTAGCCGTTGGCGATGTGGAGCAGGCTGTCTTTGGTGTACTTTACCTGGCTTTTTTTAAGGCCGTTTTTTTCCAGGCTCTTGGGCACCAGGTAATGCCGGGCGATTTCCAGCTTTTCCGTGTCTATGTAACCGGGAAGCTCGATAATCTCCATCCGGTCCAGAAGAGGGCCGGGGATCGTGTCCAGGGTATTGGCGGTAACAATAAAGAAGATCCGGGAAATATCAAAGGGCAGATCCAGGTAATGATCCCTGAAAGAAAAATTCTGCTCCGGGTCCAGCACTTCCAGGAGGGCGCTGGCCGGGTCCCCCTGGTAGCTCACCCCCATCTTGTCGATCTCGTCGATCATGAACACCGGGTCCTTAACCTTGGTGATCTTAAGGCCCTGGATGATCTTTCCCGGCATGGCCCCCACATAGGTCCGGCGGTGGCCCTTGATCTCCGCCTCGTCTCTCATGCCCCCCACGGAAAAGCGGAAAAATTCTTTTCCCAGCGCCCGGGCGATGGAGCGGCCCACGCTGGTCTTTCCCACCCCCGGGGGCCCCGCGAGGCAGATGATCGACCCCGTTGGGCAGGGGTCAAAAGCCCGGCCCGTCATGGGGCGGCCCGCGGGCTTGGCCCGCTTACCCTCCCCCGGCCCGCCCGCGGCGGCGGTTCCGCTCCGCAGCTTCCGCACCGCCAGGTATTCGGCGATACGGGTCTTTACGTCCTTAAGCCCGTAGTGGTCCGCGTCCAGAATTCCCCGGGCGGTTTTAAGGTCAAAGTTTTCCGGCGGCGGATCGTTCCAGGGAAGGCTGACAATCATGTCCAGGTAGTTCCGGGTAACGATAAATTCCCCCGAATTGGGCTCCATGAGGCTGAACTTTTCCAGCTCCTGGCCCACCGTTTCCTTGATCTCCCCCTCAAACCGCAGGGCTTCGATCTTTTCCTTGAACCGCTGGTATTCGGAACTTTTGGCGTCGGTGGTCATGCCCAGCTCGGTTTTAATCGCCTTCAGCTCTTCCTTGAGGAAATAATCCCGCTGGGATTTTTCGATTTTTTCGTTGATTTCCTTTTGGATCTTCTTCTGGATCCGCAAAAGTTCCTGTTCCTTCTTGATAAACACCAGCACCTGCTCCATCCGTTTACGGACGTTCAGGACCTCCAGGATCTTCTGCTGTTCCGCCTTGTCGATGTTGAGGATGCTGGCGATAAAGTCGGCGATCTTGCCGGGATGATCGATGTTGATCATGTTCAGCCGCATTTCCTCGGAAAAGAGGGGGTTATTCTCCGAAATTTGCTTCATTTCCGCGATAAGGGCCCTGGTCAGGGCCTTAACCTCGGAGGTGTTATCCTCCTCGTCATCCAGGTACTCCACGGCCCCCACAATGGGGGCGACGGCGTGGAGGGCCTTCTTGATCCTAAAGCGCTTGAGGGTGGAGATGAAGATATTCACCCCCCCGTCGGGGAGGTTGATCTTCTTGACGATCTTCGCCGCGGTCCCTACCTGGTAGAGGTCCGTGATGGAAGGGGTTTCGGTCTCGTTCTGGAGCATCACCAGGCCGATAAGGCCGTCCCCGGACACCGCCTCGTCGATCACCTTTACGTCCGAGGGGTTACCGATCATGATGGGGGTAAAGATCCCCGGGAAAATAGGCCGCCCCATCAGGGCCACCAGGGGCAGTTTGTGGGGCAAAATCTGGTCTATGGGTACAACGCTTTGTTCCGGCATGATTACGCTCAAATATAACAAAAAACAGCGTAAAAAGCAAGAATACCGGCGGAAAGAGGGCAAAACCGGGCCCGCCGGGGCGGAACCCCCCTTCCCCGCTATCCACCGCGCTTTATTTCCCGCCCCGGCGGCGATTGCCCCCCGCCGCGCGTTTTTACCGTCAAAAACGGCGCGGCGGGTTCAGGCTTTCTGAAACAGGGCCCTGGCCTGTTCCCCTATTTGCCCGGCAAGGGGGGCGTAATGGTCTTTAAGCATGGCCTTGTGCTGGTTGTAGAGGGCCACAAACTCCGGGTCCTGGAAGGGGTCCAGCCGTACCGCCTGACCCAGACGGCGGGCCAGTTCCTCTTCCTTCTGGCGGAGCTTGGGGGCGTACTGCCGCTTGATCCCCTCATCGAACTGGGCGGCGTCTTCCATGTACTGGGCGGCGGTTTCCATAAACCGCTGGTAAAGCGCGGGAAACCGCTTATCCCCGGTAACGGCGGCCAGGCCCTTCCCCACCGCCTCCAGCCGCCTCAGCTCTTCCTCCCGTTCCGGCAGGGTAATTTGTGTTACCAGAACATCAAAACAGCCCGACCGCAGGGCTTCCCGTTCTTCCCCGGCCGCTTTTTTGAGTTCCGCCTCCAGGGAATCCGTTTCCCCCGCCAGGTATTGATTGGCAAGACGTTTTCCCCGCTGTTTCGCCTCAAAGAGGCCAATACTGGACTTATCCCCCCTGACTTGTTCGGTCCTTTCCAGGGCGATTTCCAGCGCGCTTTTTATTCGGCCCATGGCTTTACTATATCTCCCCGGGGCGGTCTTTTCAAGGACCCCCCCTCCATGGTAAGGTAATCAGCGAATTACGGATTTTACGGACAGAGGAGCGGACAATGTACGGGGCTAACCTGCAGACCCTTATTGGCATGGGGGTATATCTTATAGCGATGATCGTCGTGGGGCTGTGGTACGCCCGGCGGAGCAACAGCAGCCCGGAGGAGTACTTCCTTGCCCGGCGCGGCTTTGGCCCCTGGGTCGCGGCCCTGAGCGCCGAGGCATCGGACATGTCGGGGTGGCTCCTGATGGGCCTGCCGGGGGTGGCTTATTTTACCGGCTATGGCGAGGCCCTTTGGACAGCCCTGGGCCTCTTTATCGGCACGTGGATCAACTGGGCGGTGGTGGCCAAACGGCTGCGATCCTATTCCCAGATCGCCGACAACGCCATTACCCTGCCGGAGTTCTTTAGCAAGCGTTTCCACGATAAAAGGCGGATCCTCCTGGGTTTGGCCGCGCTGATCAGCCTTTTATTTTTCTCGATATACGTGGGGGCCCAGTTTATCACCTTCGGCAAGCTTTTTAGCTATATCTTCAACGCCAACATGATAGCCATGGTGATCCTGGGGGCCCTGCTGGTGATGTTCTACACCCTTTTAGGGGGCTTCATGGCCGTGGGGATGACGGACCTGATCCAGGGCCTCCTGATGATCGGCGCCCTGGTGCTGGTGCTGGGGGCGGGGTTTATCAACGCCGGCGGCGCGGCGGGCATCGCGGCGAACCTGGCGGCCTTTCCCCGGTTTACGGATTTTTTCGGCATCGCCACCCCCGTCATGGAAAACGGGGTCCAAAAGGTGATAAACGGCGTTCCCCAGTTCGGGCCGGGGGCGGACTACGGCCCGGCGGCGATTATCAGCACCATGGCCTGGGGGCTCGGCTACTTCGGCATGCCCCAGGTGCTGATCCGGTTTATGGCGATCAAGAAAACCTCGATGATCCGCCCCTCCCGGACCATCGCCGTGATCTGGTGTTTTATCGCCCAGGCGGCGGCGGTGCTGATCGGCGTTATAGGCCGGGCCAGCCTGCCGGGGCTCCTGACCACGGCGGGGGAGGCGGAGACCGTCTTTATCCACCTGAGCACGGGCTTTTTCCCGCCCTTTCTGGCGGGGGTCGTGATTTCCGGGATCCTCGCGGCCTCGATGAGTTCCTCCGATTCCTATATGTTGATCGTGGCCTCTTCCCTGGCCAATGACATCTACAAGGACCTGTTCAAGAAAAAAGCCTCCGAGACGGAGGTGATGTGGGTGGCCAGGCTCGCCATGCTGCTGGTAACGGTTTTTGGGGTGATCATCGCCTGTTCCGGGAACGACTCAATCTTCCGGGTGGTATCCTACGCCTGGGCGGGTTTTGGCGCGTCCTTTGGGCCCCTGGTGCTGTTCAGCCTTTTCTGGAAGCGGACCACCTTTCCCGCGGCCCTGGCGGGGATGCTTACCGGGGGGATGATGGTGGTGGTGTGGAAGAACCTGATCGCCCGGGCGGGGGGGATCTTCGCCGTTTATGAGCTGCTGCCGGCCTTTATCCTTTCCGCCCTGGTGATCCTGATCGTGAGCCTCCTCACCCGGAAGCCGGAGGCGGAGATAGAAAAGGAATTCGAGGCGGCGAGGGTAACGGAGTTTTAAGCCCGGGCCTTTGGAACGATCCACAGGCCCCGTTCCGTAAGCAGGGCCTCCATGGGCCTGTCCCAGCTTTCCGCGGGCGTCTCCTCCACCAGCTGGCAGTCCCCGCAGAGACCCGCGACGGTCCGGGAAAGGGGGCCGCCCCGGGGCTTAGACCCCGGCAGGCCCGCGTCCAGACCGGCGAGGAACCGGTCGTAAAAGCCCCGGCCCCGGCCCAGCCGCCCGCCCCGGCGGTCAAAGGCCAGGCCGGGACAAAGGACCAGGAGGGGAAAATCTTCCGGGGCCAGGGCGGCCCCCAGGGCCGGACCGGCGCCCTCCCCGGCGATACCGCCGCCTGTGGCCCCATACCGGTAAAAGGTCATCCCCTCCCCCTCGACGCGGGGAACAAAGACCCGCTTTCCCGCGGCCAGGGCCGTTTCTATAACCGGGCGGGTATCGATTTCATCTTTCATGGAAATAAAGATCAACGCGGAACGAAACCCCTCCCAGCCGGGAAGGGCGGGCAGATACCGGGCGGCCTCCCTTCCGGCGGCGGCGAACCATTCCGGGCCAAGGGCGGCCAAACGGGCCTTTATTGTTCGCCGGAGGGCGGCTTTACGGGATGCCTTACCGGACACCGGCGCTAGATACGCCGGGTACCGCCGGCTTTAAGGCCCGCCTCGTAGAGTTTTCCGCAGGCGATAAACATGGGGTGCTTGGTACCCCCCATGATAATATCCGACTCCCTGGCCATGTCGATCATATCCATACTGGGGGCTTTACCCCGGACAAAGATGATACAGTGGATATCCAGCAGTTCCGCGGTACGAATCACCTGGGGGTTGACCAGTCCTGTAAGCAGCAAAACCCGGTCCTTGACAAAGGCCATCACGTCGCTCATAAGGTCGGCGCCGCACGCGGAAGCGATCTCTAAATCCGCCTGATCTTCTCCGCAAAAAAACTGTCCCTCCAAAAGGGCAACGGCTTCTGATACGGTCATAAATACCCCCGTGTTTTACAGTCTATAAAAAAAGGAAAAAGTGATCAAGGCCCCGCGGAGCGGGCTCGCGGTCAAACAGCCGCGTCCCCGCGGCCCGGGCGGCGCGGTATCGTCGGACTCACATCCCCACCTCGCTAAAGGGAGGGGCCCGTTCCAGGACCTCCGCGACCCGGCGGTTTTCCGGCGAAAGAAGCCCCGGGTCCGCTTCCAGCGCGGCAAAGGCTTCTTCCCGGGCGGCCAGGAGGATGTCCGCGTCCCGGACCGGGTCGGCGACGCCCAGCTTAAAGTAGCCGGACTGCTCAACCCCGGCGATCCGCCCCGGCCCCCGGAGTTTAAGGTCCTCCTCCGCGATGACAAAGCCGTCGGTGTTTTCCAGTATCACCATGAGCCGCCGGCCCTCCCTGCTCCTCCCCTCCCCGCCCGGGGAACCGGGATCGGCCTCCGGCGGCGCCGGGGGAACTTCCCGCTCCGAGTAGATAAGAAAACAATAGCCCCGCTCACCGCTCCGGCCAACCCTGCCCCGGAGCTGGTGCAGGGCGGAAAGGCCGAAGCGCTCGGCGTGGTGAACCACCATGCAGGAAGCGCCGGGCACGTCCACCCCCACTTCCACCACGCTGGTGGCGGCCAAAACGCGGATCTCCCCGGACCGGAACCGCTCCATAACCCGGCGCTTTTCCTCGTCCTCAAGCCGGGAGTGAACCAGGGCCGCGGGAAACCGGGGAAAGATTTCGGTCCTCAGCTTTTCCGCCATGGCCTGGGCGCTTTTTAAGCCGTCCCCGGCCCGGCCCTCCCCCTCCCCTCCCCCGTCGTCGTCGCCGATCAGGGGATACACAAAGTAGGCCTGGCGGCCCGCCTCCAGCTCTTTCCCCACAAAATCATAGACCCTGCCGGCGTTGGATTCCCGGACCAGGTGGGTCTTGACGGGCTTGCGCCCCGGCGGCAGATCGGGAATAACCGAAATATCCAGGTCCCCAAAGACCGTCAAGGCCAGGGTCCGGGGTATGGGGGTGGCGCTCATCATCAGGAGGTGGGGCGGGGAACCGGGCCCCTTCGCGAGGATCGCCTGCCGCTGGGTTACGCCAAACCGGTGCTGTTCATCCACAACCACCAGGCGGAGGTTCCGGTAGGTTACATCCCTGGAAAAAAGCGCGTGGGTCCCCAGAACGATATCGACCTCTCCCGCGGCCAGGGCTTCCAGCAGCCGGGCCCTTGGGGAACCCCGGCCCGCGAGGCCGCCGGTTAAGCAGGCGATTCGGACCCCCAGGGGCTCCAAAAGCCGGGCGGCGTTTTCGGCGTGCTGCCGGGCCAGCAGCTCCGTGGGGGCCATAATCGCGGCCTGGCCGGACGGATTATCCTGACCGGCCTGGCCGGTTTCCCCGGGGCCGTCGACGGCCCGGAGGGCGGCGAAAAAGGCCGCCAGGGTTTTGCCGGAACCCACGTCGCCCTGTAGCAGGCGGGCCATCGCGTAGGTCCCCTCAAATTCCCGGTCCCCGCCGCCGCGGTCCATATCCGCGTTGATCTCGTTAATGGCGGCAACCTGGCCGGGGGTGAGGGCAAAGGGCAGCCGGTCCAGGAGCCGCCGCTGCAGGGGGGAAAGAGGGGGCGGGGACTTTTCCCCCAAAGCGCCGACGGGCGCGGGGTTTGGCCCCCCCCCGGTTCCGCGGCGTTCCATGGCCCGCCGGCCTATGATCACCTCCAGGTAAAAGAGTTCCTCAAAGATCAGGCTTTGCCTGGCCTGGGCCAGTTCTTCCATGGTCGAGGGAAAGTGGATGGCCCGGAGCGCGGCGGCTTTGGGGAGCAAATGCCGCGAGGCGATGACGGCGGGGGGGATTTCGTCATCCAGCGCCCCCGCGTATTGGTCAAGGGCCGCGCGGACAAGCCGGCGGAGCAGGTTCTGCCCCCGGGAGGGAACCTGGCTTAACCCCGCGGAAAGGGGGTATACCGGCACAATGCCCGGTCCCTCCCCGCCGGCGGCCTCGATCTCAAAGGCGCTGGACCGCAGCTCGCCGTAACCGTAGCGGAATTTTCCCCAGAGCCGGCAGCGTTTGCCCGGGGTAAGCTCGTATTGGAAAAAGGGGCGGTTAAAACAGACCAGCGCGGCCCTCGCGGTTTCGTCTTCCACATAGACCTTGAGGGTCCGCGCCGGGCCGGAGCCGAACCAATCCTGGGCAAGGACCGTTACCGTGGTGCTTACCGGGCCTTTGGCCCAGTCCCGGAGGGGCGCGGAACGGCCCCGGTCTTCCCAGTCCCGGGGATACCGGGTCAGCAGGGCCGCGACGGTGGGAATTCCCGCCTCAGCCAGCAGGGCCGCCGTTTTTTTGCCCGCGCCCCTGATCGTCCCCGCGGGCGCGGTAAGTTCCCGAAGAAACATTGGCCGGGCCCCGCCGCCTAAAAGGGCGCCCCGGCAAGCGCGCCCTGTCCAAAACGGATGACGGCCCAGAGGGCGGCGGCGAGGATCAGCAGAACCGCGATGGAAAGGATGAGCCGGAACAGGTAGCCCGTGATCCGGCGGGGAAAGAAGATTCTGGTGATCCGGTATATCACCGGCTGGGCGATAAAATCCACAAAACGCCAGAAGGGGGAGTAGATGTTACAATTCCCCAGGAAGGCGATGGTTCTTAAGATCAGGATCACGATAAAAAAGCCGAATACCCAGGAGAGGATTGACCAAGCCGCGCCCAGCAGCAGGGCCAGGACCAGGGCGACGCTGATCCGCCCCAGGGCGCCCCAGTAAACAAGGACCTGGTGAGCCAGGGAAAGGACCGCCAGGGCGATGAGGGGGGAAAAGTCCAGGGGGCTGTTCTTGAAAAGCCGAAAACGGCGGAACCAGTTCAGGTAGGGATCGCAGACGGAGCATAGGAAGTAATAGACCCCGCCAAAATTCGATCCGGGAAACCAGGTAAGCAGGAGCCGGATAAAAACCAAAAGCGTGTACACGCTTAGGATTCCCGCGAGAACGTTCATCACATACGCCATATTACGCCACCCAAACCTTCTCCACCGCGGGATCGTTCCCCAGCGCCGCGAGGTGGTCTTCCCCCGCGGCGACGCTCATCACCGTGGTCCGGATCACCGTCTCGGCGGGGGGGCCGGCGGATTCACACCGCCGGGGGACATGGATAAACACCGGCAGGGGGCCGGGATGCTCGATAAGGTAGCTTCGCAGGGGGTAGAGGCTGTTTTCGCTTTCCGCGGCGCCGCTCTGGAGCCGGATGTGTACCTCCCTGGGCGGGAAAGGGCGGTTTCGGGCCCCGGGGGGGGGCGTGGAGACCGCTCCCGGGTCCGCCCCGGTTTCCACGGCGCCCCCCTCCAAAGCCGGAACTTCTACCCCGTCTTCCATCGACGCCCTGGCGGCGCTTCGCCGCAGTTTCCCCAGGTCCAGGACAGAACTGACCTGAAAACTGGGCCTGTCCCGCTTGAGGTCCAGTTTACCCTTAACCGCGGCGCAGGCCTTTTCCGCTATCTTGTCCCGGTTGTTTTCCCAGCACCGCTCAAAGAAAACCAAATCCACGCGGCCCCGGAAATCCTCCAGGGTGGCGAAGGCCATTTCCTTCTGGTTCCTGGTGGTATGTTTCCGCAGGGCGCTGATGTAGCCGATAAGCGTATAGTCCCCCTCCGGGGCCTTTTCCGGCGCGGCCAGGTCCAGGGTCACGGTCCGCTCCCAGGCTTCCCGGTACTGGTCCAGGGGCGAGGAAGCCGCGGCGCCCAGCGACGCCAAGGCGGCCCCGTCCCGCAGCTCCTCCTGGGACAAAACGGCGGCGGCCTGCAGGGTAGGCTTGCCCCGCCGCGTGTCCAGCCGCCCCGTAACGGCGATAATGTCGTCCTGCCTTAGCTTATCCCGGCAGGCCGTCCAGGCGTCGCCAAAAAAGGCCAGGTCCAGCTCACCCCGGTAGTCTTCCAGGGAGGCGAAGGCCATGGCCTTACCGTTTTTATCGGTTACGGGCTTAAGGGTTTTAAGGACCCCGATAAGGGTATAGTTCCCCGGCGGGGCGTTATCCTGATCGGAAAAGTCGAGCTTGACGTACTTTTGCCAGGCTTCCCTGAAGCCGTCCAGGGGATGGCCGGAAAAGTAAAAGCCGATCAGCTCCTTTTCTATACGAAGCTGTTCGGTCCTGTCCAATTCGGGCATCGGGATAAAATCAAAGTCAGGAAAGGTCTTTTCCCCGGTATCCTCAAAGAGGCTTACCTGCCCGAATTTCCCCTCGTCCTTTTTGTTCTGGGCGTATTCTACCGCCGTTTCCAGGTTCCTCAGCAGGGTGGCCCGGTTTTGCCCCAGGCTGTCAAAGGCCCCCGTCTTGATAAGGAGTTCCAGCACCTTCCGGCTTACAATGGACTGGCCGGTGTGGTTTGTTTGAAGGGTAACCCGGTCCAGAAAATCCATAAAGCTTTTGTAGGGCCCCTCCCGCCGTTTCTCGATGATCTCCTCCGCGGGCCCCGCGCCTATCCCCTTGATTCCCAGGAAGCCGAAGATGATCCGCCCCTCCACCACGGCAAAGAGCTTGTCGGAGCGGTTGATGTCCGGGGGATCGATGGCCAGTCCCATTTTCCGCCCCTCGCCGATGCACTCGGAAAGCTTGTCCTTGTCCGCGCTGTGGATCTCGTTGGAAAGGTTGGCGGCCATAAATTCCGCGGGAAAGTTGGCCTTCAGGTAGGCGGTTTGGTAGGCCACCACCGAGTACGCCGCGGCGTGGCTTTTGTTAAAGCCATAGCCCGCGAAGGGAATGAGCAGTTCAAAGATGTCGTCCGCCTTTTGGGCGCTGTACCCCCGTTCCAGCGCCCCGGCGATAAACTTTTCCTTTTCCTTGACCATCTTTTCCATGTTTTTCTTGCCCATGGCCCGGCGCAGCTCGTCGGCGTGGCCCAGGGTAAACCCGGCGATGATCCGGGCTACCTGCATAACCTGTTCCTGATAGACAATGACCCCGTAGGTTTCCTCCAGCACCTCCCGCAGGCTGGGATCGGGGTAGGTGATCTTCCTAGCGCCGTTTTTACACTCGGTAAACTGGGGAATATTCGCCATTGGTCCGGGCCGGTACAGGGCGTTGAGGGCGATCAGGTCCTCGATTTTTCCCGGTTTGGCCTGGCGGAGGGTGTTCTGCATCCCCTCGGACTCAAACTGGAAAACCTCAAAGCTCTTTCCCTCTCCCAGCATGGCAAAGGTCGCCTCGTCGTCTTCGGGAATGTCCTTGACGCTAAAGTTTGAGTAGGCCGCCCCCCGGCGGCGGATCAGCTCCCCGGTATGCCTGATCACGTCCAGGGTTTTAAGGCCCAAAAAGTCCATTTTTACCAGGCCGTTGCTTTCCAGGTAGTTCATGGTGTACTGGGTAGCCACCGCCCCGGTTTTGGAATCCTTGTAGAGGGGCACGTAGCCGGAAAGATCGCTCTTTCCTATGACTACCCCCGCGGCGTGGATGCTGGAATGCCGCTTGAGTCCCTCCAGTTTCCGGGCCAGGGTGAACAGCTCCGTATAGCGGGGGTCCTGTTCCATTTCCCGCAGCTTTGGCTCCCCCTCTATGGCCTTTTGCAGGGTAACGCCGGAGCCAAAGGGGATCAGTTTGGTAATCGACTCCGATTCGGGGATGCTGATACTCAGCGTCCGGGCCACATCCTTGATCACCGCCTTGGCCCCCAGGGTCCCAAAGGTGATGATCTGGGCCACCCGTTCCTTGCCATATTTTTCCGTGACGTAGGAAAGCACCTCTTCCCGGCGTTCATTGCAGAAATCCACGTCAAAGTCCGGCATGGAGATCCGCTCGGGGTTAAGAAACCGCTCAAAGAGGAGGCCGTACTTGAGGGGATCGATGTCGGTGATCCGCAGGGCGTAGGCCACGATAGACCCCGCCCCGGAGCCCCGCCCCGGCCCCACCTCGATCCCCGAATCCTTGGCCCAGTTGATAAAGTCCGCCACGATGAGGAAATACCCGGTAAACCCCATTTGGATGATCACGTCCAGTTCATAGCTCGTTCGCCGCTTGATTTCCTCCCAGGGGCCGCCCCCCACGGCCTGCTCCCCGGGATAGCGCCGCCCCAGACCCTCCATGGTCAGGGCGGCAAGGTAGCGGTCGGCGCTGTCAAATTCCGGGGGAATCTCAAACTCCGGCAGGTACTGGGGGAGTTCCCTGGTTCCCACCCGGGGAATATCCGCGGCGCAGCGCCGGGCTATTTTGACCGTATTGGCCAGGGCCTCGGGATGGTCGGGAAACTGGGCGGCCATTTCCCCGGCGCTCTTAAAGTAAAACTGATCGCCGTGGTACTTTTTCCGCTTTTCCTCGGACCTGACCTTTCCCGTGCCGATACAAAGCAGGATGTCGTGGGCCTCGGCGTCTTCCCTGTTCAGATAGTGAACATCGTTGGTGGCCACCAGGGGAATACCGGTCCGCCCGGAAAGGGCCGCCACCTCCCGGTTAATGTCCTTTTGGGACAGGGAGGTGTTTTTCAGCTTCCCCGAGGGTATGCCGTGATCCTGAATTTCCAGATAAAAGTTGGGGTTCCCCTCCCCGTCGGTCCCAAAGAGGTCCCGGTAGAACAGGGCCTTTTTTTCCGCCTCTTTAAGCTTTCCCGCCTGGATAAGCCGGGGAATTTCCCCGGAAACACAGGCCGAAAGGGCGATAAGCCCCCCCCGGTATTGGGCCAAAAGCTCGTCGTCAATCCGGGGCCGGTAGTAAAAACCCTCCGTATAAGCGCAGGAACACAGCTTAACCAGGTTAAAGTAACCCTCCCGGTTGGCGGCCAGCAGCACCAGGTGGTAGTACTTGTTCTCGTTTTCGGCCCCCTTTTTTTCCAGCCGGGAGCCGGGGGAAACGTAGACCTCGCAGCCCACAATGGGCTGGATGGGGTTTTTCCGGGGAACATGCTTGCCCTTTTCGTTCAGGGTTTCCCCGCAGGCGGCGACAAATTCCATGGCCCCGAACATATTACCGTGGTCCGTCAGGGCCAGGTACCGCATTTCCAGCTCTTCCGCCCGGTCCGCCAGGGCCATTACCGACACGGCGGCGTCCTGAATTGAGTTGTCCGAGTGGACATGAAGATGAACAAACCCGGTCCCGTCTTCGGCCATAACCCATTGTAACCATAAAGAAAAGAGAAATTCAACTTTGCCCTTCCCTGTTTTCCTTTTATGTTTTATACTGGGGAAGTTTTCCGTACAAAAGGCGGGACGGGGAATACCCGTTTACCGGAAACCTTACGGCAAGACCGGCCAGGCCCAGCCCGGGTCCAGGGCTGAAAAAAAGCGTGGAGGAACAAGGATATGCTTTACAAGCCGGGACGGGCGGAACCGTTCATTCAAGGGGGGACGCTGTCCCGGGGAGACGGCGGGGAATGAAAACGGAACTGTTTACCTTTTGCGACTTCGCCCAGGAAAGCGGGGGCAAGCTCACCATTGTGGGCACCTTTGACACGATCATTTCCCGGAATTTTCCCTGCGTCCACCCCCAGCTTTCGGTGGTGATCCGCGTCCGCTTTGATATCTGGGAATTCGCGAACCACAGTTTTCGCATAGAGGTGAGGGACCTGGACGGGGAGGTGAACATCGAGCCCGTTACCGGATCGATGGATGTCAAGGGGGCGGGAAACGCCACCGCGGTGTCTCATCTGGTGTTTACCATTTCCAACCTCCACTTTCAAAACAACGGGATGGTGAACTTTGTGCTTTACATCGACGACAAGGAAATCTCTTCCCTGCCGCTGTACATCAGGAAGGGCTGACCGCCGGCCCCGCGCCCGCCGCGCCGGGGTTACTCCCTGACCGCCGAAACCACGTCCCGGTTAAAGATATCCCGCGAAATCCTCAGCATGGTGCCGTCGGCAAAGAGTTCGTCCAGGGCCGCGTCGATCGCGCGGGTGAGCGCGTCGTTTCCTTTCTTTAGGCAGATGCCGATGGTCTCGTCCACCGGCCCCTGCCAGGCGATGACAAAGGGGCTGTCTTCCCTTTCCGCGAAGCCCTGGGCCGCCAAACTGTCCACCACAACCACATCAACCCTCCCCAACAGGAGGTCGTCAAAACAATTGGTTATTTTATCATAGGAAAACGCGGAAAACCGCGTCCCTTGCTGGCGAAGCCTCGCGGTAAAATACCCCGCCGTCGTGTCCCCCTGGTAGGCCGCTCGATACCCCGCGATATCCCCGGGCTTCTCTATCGTTATAGAAGAATCTTTACGAACCGCCATGGCCATGGCGTTGTCAATATAGGGTTTGGTAAAATTATAGACCCCCCGCCGCTCCGGCGTGATGGTAACATTGACGGCGATATCGTACTTCCCGGCCCGCAGCCCCGGGAGAAGGCCGTCCCAGGCGGTATCAATGTACCGGGCGCGCAAGCCCATTTTCCCCGCCAGGGCCTCTGTTAGTTGAATGTCAAAACCCGCCGGGGTTTTCCCGTCCGCCTCGTAATACTCCATGGGCGGATAGCCCATTTCAATCCCCGCGGAAAGGACCCCCTCCGTAAGGGTAAGCCCGGGCCGCGGCTGGTACCTCGCGCATCCGGCGCATAGCCCGGCCGCGGCGAGCAGGGAAACACCCGCCGCCAACACCCCCAGGGTACGCGGTATGGCCCGGCCCGCCTTACGCGGGACGGCGGCGTACATTATTGTCTCCCCCTCTACACGGCGCGAAAGGCGCGCGATCGCCGGCGGCGGCGGGCAAAGAAAATACCACGCTGAATATACTACCCCGCGGCGCGCCGCCCGTGAAGCCCCTTGAATAGGATAGAAAGACAGCGGCGTGGTTCCCCGGGACAAAAAGCGCCGGCGGCGCAAGCCCGTAGGCCGCGCCGGCGGCGTATTGTCCGCCGGCCCGGCCGCCCGGTCAGTCCGCCAGCCTGGTCAGCTTGCCGGTCCGTATATCCTCCAGCAATTGCATCTTGTTGGCCGCCGAGCCCCGGTACTTGTTGTAGGCCGGTTTTTTCCATTCCGTCGCGGAGGGGGTTATCCTTTGCAGAAGGTTTGTCTGTTCCCTGGTAAGCCCCCCTTCCCGCGCCAGCCTTTCCACGACGGCGGCGGTGGTTCCCCGCTGTAAAGCCTCCGAGAGGGCTTTGCGCGCCGCCTCCTGCCTCGCCTCCGTTTCCCGCCGCAGGGCCTCGGCCTGGGCCAAGAGGCCCTCCTGTTGCCGGGCTTCCTCTTCCTGGCGCTGGGCCTCCAGCTTCCGGGCCTCCTCTTCCTGCCGCCGCAGGGCTTCGGCCTGGGCCAAGAGGCCCTCTTGCCGCCGCCGCTCTTCTTCCTGGCGCTGGGCTTCCAGTTTCCGGGCCTCTTCCTGGCGCTGGGCCTCCAGCCGCTGTTTCTCTTCCTCTTCCCGCCGCCTCAGCGCTTCCAGCTTTTGGGCTTCCTCCCGGCGGCGGCGTTCCTCCTCTTCCTCCCGGCGCAGGGCCTCCCGGCGGCGGCGTTCCTCTTCCGCCAGCCGCAGGGCCTCCTGCCGCCGCAGGGCCCTCTCCCGCCGCTGGGCCTCCGACATCCCCAGCCGGTACACCACCCCCAGCGACACCGCCGCCCCGGGGGTGAACTTCCCCTCGCCCTCAAAAAACAGGTCCGCCCCCGCCGCCGCGCTGAACGCCCAGCCCTCCCAGGGAAGCCCAACCTCCACCCCCAGCCGCGGCCCGGGGATCAGGGCCCAGCCCCTGTTGGGGGGATCCGACAAAAACGCCCCCTCCAACAGCAGCGCGGGCCGGAGGGCGATCTTCTCCGTCAGGGCCCGCCGGTACGAAACCGACGCCGCCAGGGGAACGCGGCTCAGGACCCCGGGAAAGCCCAGGGAAAACCCGGTTTCCAGCCCCAGCCCCAGGCCGGAGTCGAACTCCCACCCCGCCCCCAGGCGGAACCCCAGGAAGCCCAGGGTCCGTTCGCCAAAGACCGGCCCGCCGGTGAGGGAACCCGAAAAAGACAGTTCATCGGCCAGGGCCGGGAACGCCGCGAAAAGGCAGAACAGCAACGCCAGACGTTTTAGTCCGCGCATAGAATCCTCCGAAGCATGGTATAGCGATTCGCGCGCGAATCACCCTCCCGCCCCCCTCCCTCCGGCGGACGCGAATCCACAAAATTCCCCCTCCCCGTTCTTTAGGTCTTTTTTTACTTGCCCATTTGTCCCAGCAGACAGGATACTTCCCGCACGCAACATTGCCCGTCAAACCAATAACAGTTTGTCTTACAGGGCTCGCGGGTTATAGGACAGGTTTGCCAGGCAGACTGACCCGGGGGCTGTAAATTCTCTTTCAACATTTTCACCGCGTATGGTATGCCGCAGCTATTCTGTACATACCACGCGCAGTCCCCGGTACATTCCGCTTCCGTTTTGCGGACCGGGCAAAATCCCCGCTTTTCCATCTTTGTTCTCCTTCCTGCCCCGTTCCTCGCGGAGCGTTGTTTGCTTACTGGTTCCAGCCGTCATACGTATCCCAGAACAAATACGTTCCCGTGGTGGCGTCGCGGTATCGATTGGGATTGTTACGCGCATTATACGCGGCGTGGCCCTTAGTATCCCCCTCTCCAGCCGTATTGCTATTGGCGCCCTCGTTCTTGCCATAGATGGTCCCGCCGTACTTATAGAAGTCACCGCTGTTAAAATACACCCCGCCGCCGCGCAGGTCGGCGGTATTGCCGCTGATGGTCCCGCCGTTCATGATGAATCTGCTGTTGCAATACACCCCGCCGCCATTGCTGTTGCTGCCGCCGCTCGAGGTATTGTCCTTGATGGTCCCGCCGTTCATGGTGAAGGGGCCGCTATTGTAGCAAACCACCCCTCCGCCCCGGGTGCCGGTATTGTTCCTGATGGTCCCGCCGTTCATGATGAAGGTGGCACCGCCGCCTGTAATACGCACTCCCCCGCCGTTTGGATCGTCGCCGGGCACGCCGTAGGCGGTATTGCCGCTGATGGTACCGCCGTTCATGGTGAAGGCGCCGCCGCTGCACCACACCCCGCCGGCCAGGGGGGCGGTATTGTCCCTGATGGTCCCGCCGTCCATGGTGAAGGTGCTGTTGCACCACACCCCGCCGCCGAGGACAGAGTTGCCGCCATTGCCGCTAATGTCGCCGCTTACCAGGCGGGATTCCCCGCCGTTGAGGTGAAGTATCGGCCTGGTGTTGCCGCTTTTCCCCCTGAGGGCCGGCCCCCGCAGGATCACGGTCGTACTTTCGCCCATTATAAGAGAGCCGTCGCCGCCGTCGGGAACGCCGCCGACGCCGGCAATGCTGAGGGCGCTGGAAGCCGCTCCCCTTATGGACAGTTTGATGTAGAAAGCGCTGACGAACGTAGGGAGGGTGAAGCCGTCTATGCCGGTAACTTCCCCCTCCACGGTGATAACATAGTTCTTGTCGTTCCCGTTGATGGAGATAACGTCTACGGCGTGAAGCCAACTGTACTGGTCGTCAACGGCGTTATTGTTCCGCACGATAAGTTCCGTATAGACCGCGTTCTCGTCCCCAAAGTCCTCCAGGTTCATCTGTTCCAGGGTAGATTCCGCGGGGTCGCCGCCGCCGCCGCCGCCTCCCCCTCCTCCACCGCCGCGGGTCGCGTTCCAGACGACGGGGTTCCCGCACCCCGCGTACATGAGGGACAGCGCCGCCAAAGCCGCGCCCGCCAAAAACCGTGTCCCTTGAGCCGTTCTTTTCATCTTTCTCCTCCTTGAACTACTTGAACGAGAAGTAAAAACCTCTGTTCCGCGCCGGCCT
>JAIRPD010000128.1 GCA_031257195.1 Treponema sp.
GCGCGCGGCGCGCCCGCGCGGCGCCCCGGCGCCGGGGGGGGGGGGGGGGGGGGGGCGCCCCCCCCCCCCCCCCGCAGAAGCCCTAGGCCTTCACGGCTCTCCCAACGAGGAGTATTACCAGGTACAGATGATTTCCGGTGTGGAATACTGGTTCCCCGTGTACGAGGGGTTCAAGCAGGCCGGCAATCTTCTGGGAGTTAAAACGTTTTATGTAGGTACTACCGAGTACGACGCTAACAAAGAAGTAGAAGTTTTTGAACAGACCCTCGCGAAGAATCCCAAGGGGATCATGGTTCATCCGATTACCGCCGAAGCCTTCAAGGAGCCCATTGACCGGGCTATCGCTCAGGGCGTGGCGGTTGTTACCTTTGCCGCCGACGCTCCCGATTCCAAACGGCTTGGCTACATCACATCCGACAACGTAAAAGAAGGCCAGCACGCGGCCAGGACTATGGGGCAGGCGCTGGGCGGAAAGGGAAAGGTTATGGTAAGCCGGAACCCCGGCCAGACCAACCACGACATCCGGATCGACACGTTTATCGCCACCATCAAGGCTGAATTTCCCGGCGTCCAGGTGGTGGGCGAGATAATCACCAATCAGGACCCGGACAAAGCCTACACCGGGGTTATGACCGTCGCCCAGGCCAATCCCGATTTGGGCGGGTTCTTTTCACCCGAAGCCAGTTCCGCCATGGGCGCCGCGCAGGCCGCGAAGGAACTTGCCGGCGGCGGCAAGCCCAACATCAAGGTTATGTGCTGCGACGTGAACGAGCAGATTCTTGACATGCTTCAAACCGGGGATGTGTTTGGGGCGATCAACCCCGATCAGGGTATGCAGGGCTGGTTTGGCATGTTAACCCTCTTTACCGCGGCTCACCCCGAGCTGATCAAACCCATGAACGGGAAAAAAGAAGCGGGCCAGAATCCCACTTACATTCCCATCATCGACAATGGCCTTAATCTGGTTACCGCCGATAACGCCAAGTATTTCTACGTGGACAAATACGCGGAATCTTTGGGTTATTCCAGCATCCAGGATATGCTGGGGCCCGGCGGTCCCAAGTAAGGGATTTTCTAACGCGGACAGGCGCGGCCTGTCTGCGCGTTTGATCATGACGGGGTGAGCGGTTTGAGCGAACATTTACTGGAACTGAGAAACATTTCCAAATCCTTTGGGACCAATCAGGTTCTTTTTGGGGTGAATTTTACCCTGGGCCGGGGGGAAATCCACGCGATCATCGGGGAAAACGGGGCGGGCAAATCAACCATGATGAACATCATAGACGGCCTGGTAATGCCCGATTCCGGGGAGATCTATTTTGAGGGAAAGCGGGTAAAAATAACCAGCCCCATGGACGCCCAAAAACTGGGCATTGGTTTTGTGCATCAGGAAATCGCCCTTTGTCAGGATGTATCGGTGGCCCAGAACATATTCATGTCCCGGGTTCCCGTGAATATGGGAAAACAGTTCTTTATGAACTACAAAAAACAGGCGAAAGAAGCCCGGGAGCTTTTGGAACGGCTGGACAGCGGCAACATCGACCCTTCGCGGCCGGTGATGAGCCTGACCATTTCCAATCAGCAAATTGTGGAAATCGCCAAAGCCCTTTCCCAGGAATGCGGGGTGCTGATTCTGGATGAGCCTACGGCGGCCTTGAGCGAAACGGAAACGAACGCCCTTTATAAAATAATGAGGCAGCTTGCGGGGCAGGGAATAGGAATTATTTACATAAGCCACCGGATGTCGGAAATTTTTGAGAACTGCGATACCGTATCGGTACTCCGGGACGGAAAAATGATTTCCAAATACAAGGTAAAAGAAGTTGTTACGGTACAGCGGCTTGTTAACGACATGGCCGGGCGGGAAGTGACCATGCTGTACCCGGAAAAACGGAAAATTCCCCGAACAGGGGGTGATTCGGTTCTTCTGGACGCGCGGAACATTACCGACGAGAACGGCAGATTTAACGATGTCAGCTTCAAGCTGTACAAGGGTGAGATCCTTGGTTTTTCCGGCCTTATTGGATCGGGCCGCAGTGAAACCATGCAGGGAATTACCGGCTTCAGGCGGCTCAAAAGCGGCAGGGTGGAATTCCTGGGCAGGGACATTACGGGCCAGCGTCCGGGAAAGGTGTTTTCCAGCGGGCTGCTCTATATGTCGGAGGACCGCAAGCAAACGGGGCTTTTCCTTGATATGAGCATAAGCCCCAATATCAGCGCCACGCACCGCCGTCTTGTCACAAAAAACGGGGTTATACAGTCCGGCGTTGAGAAAAAGCTCGCGAAGAAAATGGTGGAAGACCTAAATGTCAAAACCCACAGTCTGGACCAGTTTGTGATGGATCTTTCCGGCGGCAACCAGCAGAAAGTTTTTCTGGGTAAATTACTGGTAAAGAAGCCGGAGGTGATTATCCTGGATGAGCCGACCCGGGGCATTGACGTGGCGGCCAAGGCGGAGATACACCGGCTGCTGAGGAATCTGGTTGCCCAGGATATAGGGGTTATCATTGTTTCATCGGAACTTAATGAAATAATCGGCATGTGCGACAGGGTCGCGGTAATGAACGAAGGCAGAATTGTGGCTGAAGTGGAGGGGGAAGATATTACCATGACCGGTATTATGTATTACGCCTCCGGCGCTTTCAGAATGAACAATAATCAAACCAGTAATGGAGTGTCAGATGAGTGACAAGTCAGGCCGCGGCATAAAAAAAGACGGGGCCGGTTTTAATGTACAAAGGCTGGCTGTTTTCCAACTCAGGGAAATAAACCTTTTAGTGATCCTTTTGGCGTTGATCATCGGGCTTTCTTTCGCCTCGCCGTATTTTGCCAAATGGGCTAACATAAAAGTTGTTTTGAGTTCCCTTTCAATTGACGGCATTGTTGTTATAGGGATGACAATCATATTGATCTCCGGGGGAATAGACCTTTCGGTGGGTTCCATGATGTGTCTTTGCATGACAATCATCGCCAAATTCTTTTTGAAAGGCATGAATCCCTGGCTGGCGGCTCTGGCGGCGACAGCAATCTGCGCGGCTATCGGGGCCTTGATGGGTTTTCTTGTTACCTATGTCAGGCTGAGCCACTTTATCGTTTCTCTCTGCTTTATGGGCATTGCCCGGGGTATTGTCCACACCTTGACAACAGGAACACCCGTCTCCCTGGTTAAGGTTTTGACCGACGCCCCAAAATTCCGCTACCTTGGGCAGGGCCAAATTGGAGGTTTGCTGCCTATGACGGTTTTGCTTTTTCTCGTCATCATGGCGGCGGCGGAATTGGTTGTCAGAAAATCCCTGCTTATGCGGCTGGTTTTTTATACGGGAAGCAACGAAAAGGCCGCCGCCTATTCGGGGATCAATGTCAAACGGGTCAAGGTTCTTACCTGTGTGGCCTGTTCCGTGTTTTCCGCCCTGGCGGGGGTTATTTATGTAAATAAATTTTCAGGCGTTCCGGTTACCGCCGGCACGGGAATGGAAATGACCGCCATCGCCTCCGCCGTTATCGGCGGAGTCAGCATGAACGGCGGCAAGGGATCCATTCTCGGCGCCGTCCTGGGACTGGCCTTGATGGCGCTGGTCCAGGACGCCTTGACCCTGTTTAACGTTCCCGCGTTCTGGCAGGATCTGATCCGGTATATTATCGTGCTGACCGCCGTTGTACTCGACGCCGTCAGGCAAAACGCGGCCGCCCGGCGGACAGCGTGATGATCGGGCGCGTGACGGCGGCGGCGCTGGTTTTAGCCTTTCCGCTTTTTACCGGCTGCGTTAAAAACGGCGCCGTGGTTGTAACGCCGCTGAACAGTTATACGAAGGACGACATTATCGGCAAAGCGGAGGCGTACTGCCGAAAATACGGGATGCTGCCCGAAGAGGTCAGGGCGGATACGGAAATATGGCGGCGCCTCGTGAACGATGTAATCCGGGAATGCGTATACGCGGATCTGAGCCTTGTTAACAACGACGAACTCAAAGGGCGGGAAGAAATCAAGGTAAGCGAGGAAGAAATCCGATCCAAGTACGAGACACTGCTTGCTTCCCAAAAACGTTACTTTTCCGACAAAAAGGAAATTGTTTCCGCGGCAATCACCCATCCCCGCGACACGATTCTGTATTATCCCAAAGGGCTTAAATGGGTAAGGCTGTTTATCGTTCCCTTTGAAAGTGAAATCCGCGGCAAAGCCGCCATACTTCTGAGCGAGGGAAAAACAGCCGAATACGAGAATCTTATCCTAAAGGCGGAGGCGGATATGGCGGGCCCGCTTGGAAAACTGAGGCGCCGCCTGCCGGGAGATTTTGAGGCCGCAGCCGCGGAGTACGGCGGATCCGCGGAAAGCCTGCTGTACGACGGGGACACGGAACTGTTTCCCTCCCAGCTTGAGGCGACGCGGACATTGAAAAAACCCGGCGATATCGCCGAATACAATATCTATCAGGGCCATGTGTTTATGGTTTTTGACCGGGAACCCGAGTATATTGAAATGCCCTATGGGACCGTCAGAAACGAACTGGCGGAAACAATCAAAGAGGCGAAAACCATCCTTCAGCGCGACAAACAGATGAAAAAACTCTACGAAGACGCGATAGCCGGCGGCTCGGTAAAAGTGCGGCCAAAAGAACTATATGAGGAAAGGAGTTGATCGTGGCCTTTATAACAACCAACGATGGGGTGAAACTTTATTATGAAATCCACGGCGAAGGAAAGCCCCTTCTTATGCTTCCCGGCTGGACCTGCACTACGGCGTTCTGGAAAAAAAATGTGGAGGCCCTTTCAAGATCCTGTAAACTTATCCTGATGGACATGCGCGGCCACGGACGGTCGGACAAACCGGAACGCGGCCATCGTATTTCCCGCTATGCCATGGATGTCAAAAATCTCCTTGACGCGCTGGGGTTTACGGATGTGGCGGCGCTGGGCTGGTCGATGGGGGCTTCGGTGCTGTGGAGTTATATTGAGCTGTTTGGCGGCGACAGGTTCGGCAAACTTATCTGCGTTGACCAGTCTCCGTCTCAATATACCGGACCTGACTGGGTTTGGGGACAGAACGGATGTTATGACGCGGAAATGTTCATTCGCGTGAGTTACGATACCAAGTACGATCCCCGGGGTTCCGCAGAAAGGCTGGTATACAATTGTCTTTACGGCAAGCCGTCCGCGGAGGACGTACAGTATCTGGCCGACGCGATTTCCCAGTGTCCCGCGGATATCCGGATCGCGATTATGAGGGATCATACCAATCTGGACTGGCGGGATCTGCTTCCCTCTATCAAGATTCCCACCCTGGTCTGCGTGGCCCGTAAGAGTACGGTGTTTGACTGGCGGGGCAGCGCCTATGTGGGTGAAAAGATCCCCGGGGCAAGAACGGAATTTTTTGAGGAAGCCGGCCACATGCTTTTCTGGGAAGAACCGGAACATTTTAACCGGGTCGTGGCGGACTTTGTGAACGGGGACTAGGTTATGACGCCGCGGCTTGGTTTATACGAAAAGGCGATCTGCTTCAATCTTGACTGGGGGGCAAAACTGGAACTGGCCCGATCCTCGGGCTTCGCCTTTTTGGAACTGAACATTGACGCGGCGGACAACAGGCTGCCCCGGCTTTACCGGGGGAACGAGGCCGCCGATCTCCGCCGGGCGGTGGAAGCGGAGGGTTTTCCCGTGGAAACCATGGCTCTTACGGCGAACCGGGGTTATCCCCTTGGATCGGAAACCGCCGCCATTCGGGAAAAAGGTTTGGATATTGTAAAGCGGGGTATAGCTTTTGCCCACGAGGCGGGGATCAGGCTGATACATCTGGCGGGTTATGACGAACATGGGGAAAAACGCAACCCCCGGACGGAACGGCTCTTCTTCAATTCCATTACCGCCTGCGTCCGGGAAGCTTCCGCCGCCGGGGTAATGCTGGCTGTTGAAACCATGGATACCCCGTTTATGGCAAGCGTTGAGCGGATCATGACATTGGTGAGGATGATCGATTCCCCCTACCTGCAATGCTATGTGGATGTGGGCAACATTACCGCGTCGGGTCTTGATCCGGTAAAGGAGATACATGTTGGGGGAAGGCATATTGTGGGAATTCATCTTAAGGACACAAAGCCCGGCGTTTACCGGGACATACCTTTTGGCGAAGGCACGGTTAATTTTGACCTTTGCCTTCAGGCTCTTGTTTCCATCGGGCACAACGGTTTTTATACGGCGGAAACCTGGAGTTATGACAATGAATCGTTTCATTGCTATTTACCTAAAGTAAGCGCGTTTCTGCTCCCAAAACTGGAAAACGCGTATAAAGGAGAAACATTATGAAGTGTTTAATGGGAATTGACATGGGTGGTACGATGGTAAAGGCGGCTCTTTTTGATCTGGAAGGCAACGAACTGGCCACCAGAGGAAAAAGGCTTGCCATCCTGTACCCCGGCAAGGACATGAACGAACGCGGCATTGAAGACGCGGAAAAGATGACCTATGAAGCCATACGGGAAGCGCTTGACGCGTCCGGGGTTGATCCCTCGGAAATCCTCGGTATCGGCGTTACCGGTCAGGCAAACGGCGCCTACATGTTCGATGAGAGCGGAAAACCTGTCCATAACGCGGTACTTTCCGGCGACATGCGGGCGAAGAACTACATTAAAAAATGGTATGCTGACGGTACTTTTAAAAAAGTACTGCCCAAAATACGGCAGTCCATTTGGGCCGGCAATGTCCCGGCAATTATCGCGTGGTTCAAGGATAACGATAAAGCGACCCTGGACAGGGCAAAAACTATTGTAACCGCCAAAGATTTTGTCCGCTATCTTTTAACCGGCGTCTTTTGCCTGGAAATAACCGAGGCGTCCGCCATTGCCGGCATGGATCAAAACCTGGGCGCTATAACAGAAGAGATATTCTCCGCCTACGGCATTTCCGAGTATCTGGACAGACTGCCAAAAAAAATAGCCGCCTGTACCGAAATCGCGGGATATGTTACCGAAGACTGCGCCCGAAAAACAGGACTCAAGGCGGGCACGCCCGTTGTCGGAGGCCAAATGGACACGGGAGCTTCCCTGGTATCGGTGGGAATAACCGATGAAAGCAGGTGGGGTATTATCGTGGGAACCTGGGGGATCAACGCTTTTCTAAACAAAACCCCCGTTGTTTCACCGGATATCTTCATGGTGTATCATTATTGCGTTGATGAATTCTGGAAATTTATGGAAGGCAGTTCTACCTCGGCCGTAAATTTGGAGTGGTTTATCGACAGTTTCCTGAACCGGGGAGAAGGGCACATTTATGAAAAATGCGACCACATGGCGGAAGCGGCCCCCTGGAAGGACATGATCATTTTCCTTCCCTTTTTGTATGGAACCAACGTCAATATTGATTCCAAAGCGGCTTTTATCGGGCTTAAAGGGGATCATACCCCGGCCGCCATGGTCAGGGCAATCTACGAAGGGGTGATATTCTGCCACTGGTATCATCTTGAACGGCTCCAGAAATTCGCCCCTATGCCCAGGATGATCCGCATGGCCGGAGGGGCCGCGCGTTCAAAAACATGGATGCAGATGTTCGCCGACATTCTTGGCGTGAGCGTTGAGGTCCCTGAAGCCGAAGAACTGGGCGCCCTGGGGGTCGCCATGCTTGCCGGAGTGGGGGTAGGGGTTTACAAAAATGTGGTGGAGGCCGCGGAAATTTGTACCAAAATCAGCGCCCGTTACGAGCCGGATCCCGAAAAACACGCCTATTATGAAAAGAAATACTCGGTCTATAAGGCGATCATCAACGCGTTAGATCCAGTTTGGGAAATGGTGGACGCGCTTAGGTAAAATAAAAGAGGGCCTTATGAAATTCGTTCCGGTCGCGCACGACGTTAGGCTCCCCGGCAAAATCCCAACGTCAGCCATATTCCCCGCCGGGGAATATGGCTGACCCGGTTTTTCGCGCCGCCCTAGGTCAGCATCCCCTGGAGTACAGCCATGTAGTCGTTAAGGTACATGGCGTATTCCGGCGAACCGACAATCTCCACGCAGCCCTGCTCGACCCCTTCCACAAAGCCCACATCCTTGAGCAGTACCTTGAGCGTCCCGGCCACGCTGAAAAAGTGGAACAGCACAAAGGGGCTGCGCCGGGTGTAGACCCCGTGGCCGGACTTCGACCTGCCGGCCTTGACCCGCAGATAGCAGGCAATGTCCGGCTCCGCCGAGCCGGGCTTGTCCACAATGAATTGATAGATACGGTCCGGCTGGCGGCGGCACCACTCGGCCATGTCCGGGTTGCCCAGTTTGTTGTAGGTGGAAAGGGCCCGGGTGATCATGTAGAGGCTCATCTTGACCTTGAGCCGCTGTTTGGCCGGGTCCTTGGGGCGGCTTTTGGGCATCATGATCATCAGCGACATGAGGAGGCTGAAGACCTTGAGGAGAAGGCCGATTTTGGAAAGGCCCTTGATCGAAGGCAGAGCCGCGCCGCCGCGGAACATGGTATTCATCCTGGCCACCGAGTCGAAACCCAGGGTGATGGCGGGTTTTTCCGCCGGTCCCTGGTTGACGGTGATCTTGCCATTGTCAAATACCAGGTGGCAGGCGAGGAGCCCGCCCTCCACATCCGGATCTTTCGCGCCTATCTGCACCACGGCCCGCACATCGCGGAATTTGGCCTTCATCGCCGGGTCGTCGTCAAGAACTACCTGCATGACCGGAAAGGCGGCGTTGAAAAACAGCCTCGCCGTCATCAGGTCTTTATCGCTTGCTGACATAGTAACTCCCGTTATGGGGAAAGCTCCGGTTTCCCCAAGACCCTTTTCAAAACCTTGTTTTGAAAAGGGTCATTCATCATTCCAGTCCTCGTCGGCCTCGAATTCCATACCCATCATTTCCCGGACCTTTTCGATAATACCGTTACTGTCCAGGCCGTAGTGGGCGTAGAGGTCCTCGGCGTAACCGATGACGGCGAACTCATCCTGGATACCGTGTTTACGAAACACGCAGCCCTTGCCGGATTCCGCGATGATCCCCCCCACGGCGTCTCCCAGGCCGCCTTGGACGTTGTGTTCCTCTATCGTGAGGATCCGCCGGGTTTCCGTTACCGCCGCCATGATCGCCTCCCGGTCGATGGGTTTGATCGTGTGCATATTGAGAACCCGCACCGAAAGGCCGTCCTGCTCCGCCAGGGTTTTGGCGGCCTGCACAGATTGGAGGACGGCGATGCCGCAGCAGATGATCGTCAGGTCCTTGCCGTCCCGCATCCGCACGGCTTTGCCGATCTGGAAGGGATAGTCCTCGTTATCGTAGCAGGGCGGCTCGAAGCCCCGGCCAATTCTGATGTACACCGGACCGGGGATGTCCACGCTGGCCCGGACGGCGCGGCTGGTTTCGATGCCGTCGGCGGGACAGATAACCGTCATGTTGGCGATGGAGCGCATCACGGCGAAATCCTCGGTGCAGTGGTGGGTGGTGCCGGCGTGGCCGAAGGAGATGCCCCCGTGGGTGGCGATGATCTTGACCGGCAGCTTCTGGTAGGCGATGTCGGTGCGGACCTGTTCCCCGGCGCGGAGGCAGGCGAAGACCGCCATGGTGGAGGCGAAGGGGATAAGCCCCGTTTTTGCCAGCCCCGCGGCGATGCCCATCATGTTCTGCTCGGCGATGCCCACGTTAAAGAAACGGTCGGGGAAGGCGTCGGCGAAGTGGACGATGGCGGTGGTTTTCGCCAGATCGGCGGTGAGCCCCACGATCTTGGGGTTCTGTCTGCCCATTTCCGCCAGGGTGCGTCCGTAGATTTCCCGGGCGGTCATCGTCGCCGAATCATAACAATTCCAGGTGGTTCCGGTGGTAACGGCGGCCATTACGCGCCTCCTTTTAATATAGAAGCTTTCGCCTTTTCGCAGAGTTCCGAGTCTCCCGAGGCGTAGTGCCATTTTACGTTGTTTTCCATAAAGTCAACGCCCTTGCCCTTGACGGTGTTCGCCAGGATCAAAACCGGCTTGTCCACGGCGGTCCAGGCTTTGTCCAGCGCGGCGGAAAGGGCGGCAAAATCGTGGCCGTCCACTTCCACCACCTCAAGGCCGAAGGAACGCCACTTGTCCGCAAAGGGTTCCAGGCCCATGATCTGCTCCGTCGTACCGTCTATCATCAGCCGGTTCCGGTCAACAATGGGGATTACGTTCCCCAGCTTGAAGTGGGCCAGCGCCATCGCCGCCTCCCAAACGCTGCCCTCGCAGCATTCGCCGTCTCCCATGAGGCAAACCGTCTTAAAGGCCTTTTTCTGGTACCGCGCCCCCAGCCCCATGCCCACGGCCATGGAAAGGCCATGTCCCAGGGAACCGGCGGAGGCGTCGCAACCGGTAACCTTGTTGCTGTCCGGGTGCATGGCGAAGGGGGAACCGAAGTGATTAAAGGATTTCAGTTCTTCCTGGGGAAAGTAGCCCTTTTTCGCCAAAACAGGGATAAACCCCGCGGCGGCGTGGCCCTTGGACAGGATGAACCGGTCCCGGTCCTCCCAGACAGGTTCGTTTGGCCTCACCTGTAGATACTTAAAGTAGAGCAGGGTGAGGATCTCCACGATACTGAGGGAACCGCCGATGTGGGAACCCCCCGACCAGGCCATAACGTCCACGATGGTCAGCCGCAGTTCCCGGGCAATCCCGGAAAGTTCCTGGATTTCCGCTTCCGTACAGGGCATATCGCACTCCTTTGGGGCCGCGCCCCGGCGCTGCTCAGAAACAGCGGTTCCCGGGCAACGCCTATGATAACCCAGTATACCCCCGCCGGGGTGGGAAGTCAAGAAAAAAACGCGTCCCGCCGTCATTAATCTTCTCTACGGCGCCGCCCGCTCCTTCCCCGCCAACTAAAACAGGAAGAGGTTGAGGCGCCGCGCTTTTTAGGGAAAAAGATCCGTTTTATCTTGCGTTTTGGCGCGAAGCGCGATACACTAAAAGGCATGAAAGATCCGGTAACCATGGCGTACATCAATATGTACGGCATACTTGGCGCTTTGCCCGACCTCTGCGCCCTTTCGGCGGAGGCGGCTTCCCTGGCGGAAAACGCCGCCCTGCCCGGTAAAAAGCCGGTGAGCGTGGGTTTCGCGGTGAGGGGCGGCCCGGCGATGACCCTGCGCTTTGCGAACGGACGGTGCGAGGCGGAAGAAGGGGCGGCGAACTGCGACATCAGGCTGCCCTTTTCGGACGGCGCGAAGTTCAACGGCCTTATCGACGGGACGGTAACGCCCTTTCCCAGTAAAGGTTTTACCAAGCTGGGGTTTTTGACGGGTAATTTTGTCAAACTTACAAAGATTTTGGAAGCGTATCTGCGGCCCGCCCCGGAGGCGCTCAAGGATCCGGCCTTTTTCAACGCCAGCACGACGATCATGTTTTTCCTTATCGCCCAGGCCGTGGCGCGGATCGGGAACCACGACAAAATAGGCCGCTTTACCGCGTCCAACCTCGTGGATGGTACGGCGGTGCTGTCCATCGCCGGCGCGGGGCCGGGGGGAGAGGCTTTGCGGGCCGCGATTACCGTGAAAGATCACGTCCTGTCCATGTCCCGGGGCGCGCCGGAACACTATCACGCCATTATGGAATTTGAAAGCATAGAGCTGGCCCGGCGGCTTTTTGACGGACAGGTGAGCGCCCTGGGCTGCGTAGGGCAGGGGCTTATCACCATGCGGGGCAATCTGGGGATGCTGGACAACGTGAACCGCGTTCTGGACCGGGTCGCGGTCTATCTAGCCTAAAGGGGGATAACGATGGCTTTTCCAATCAACACCTATACCAAAAGCGCGGAGGCGTACAGCCGCGCCCTCAAGGTGATTCCATCAGGGATCTACGGCCACCAGGGACCGGCGGAGGGCTGCTTTGTGCCCGTGTCGGCGTTTCCGTTTTTTTCCCAGCGGGCAAAGGGTTCCTACTTCTGGGACCTGGACGGCAACCGCTTTATCGACTACATGTGCGCCTACGGGCCGAATGTGCTGGGCTACAACGATGAGGAGGTTGACGAGGCCGCCGCGAAACAGCGGACCGCCGCCGACTGCGTTACCGCGCCGCATTCCATTATGATTGACTTCGCGGAACTGCTGACAGATACCGTGGCCAGCGCGGACTGGGCCTTTTTCGCCAAAAACGGCGGCGACGTAACCACCCTGGCGGTCATCACGGCCCGGGCCCACACCCGCCGCAAGAAGATCGTCTTTTTCAAGGGTTACTACCACGGAGTCGCCCCTTGGACGCAGAAAATGGACTACCCCGGCATCCTGGAAGAAGACGTGGCGAACAACATCTACGTCCCCTGGAACGATTATGAAAAACTCGCCGAAGTGTTTGACGAAAACAAGGGAGAGATCGCCGCGGTGATCTCCCAGCCCTACCTGCACGGGAACTTCGCCGACAACCTGCTGCCCGCCGAGGGTTTTTGGCAAAAGGTCCGCAAGCTCTGCGACAACGCGGGGGCGCTCCTCATCATCGACGACGTGCGGGCCGGTTTCCGCCTGGACCTGGCCGGAAGCGATCACCACTTTGGCTTTAAGGCGGACCTTATCTGTTTCTGCAAGGCCATCGCCAACGGCTACAATGTCAGCGCCCTCTGCGGAGCGGAGTTTCTGCGGAACACCGTGAGCGGCCTTACCTATACCGGCAGCTACTGGCTTTCCGCGGTGCCCTTTGCCGCGGGCATCGCCTGTATTAACAAGATGAAACGCCTGGACCTGCCCCGGCTTCTCCGCGAAAGGGGCGAAAAACTCCGGGAGGGCCTTCTTGCCGCGGCGAAAAAACACGGCCGCGATCTCCGCGTTACCGGGGAACCGGCGCTGTTCTACCTCCGTATCGCCGACGACGATTCCCTCATGCTTCACCAGCGGTGGATCGCGGAAATGGTCAAGCGGGGAATCTACCTGACCAACCACCACAATCATTTTATCAACGCGTCGCTCAGTGACGAGGATATCAAGACAACGGTAGAGGTGGCGGACGAGGCGTTTGGGGCTTTATAGCCGCGGGGGGGGCGTCCCCCTCGACCCTGACCATCAACAAACAGCGCGGCGAAATTAACGGCGGCGTTTTTGCCCATGGCAAATTCCCCGCCGCCCTCTTTTCGCCGGACGCCTAAACCTCGCTCCGCTTAATCTTCTTGGTGGTGGTCATTTCCATGGGCTGCCCCAGAATCGTGGTCCGCTCTATCCGCTGGTAGGGAAGGAGCCGCTGGTTCACTTCACCGACTATCTCGTTCACCCGGGCCTTCACCTTTTCCGGGGCCGGCTCGTTCCCCTCCGGGGTCCATCTAAAATCCGGGCTGGGGTAGATCAGGGCCTCGATGCGTTCCGCCTTATCGTTTTTGCCCTTTGTGTAACCCCGGACAAGGATCTGGTCGATCTCCTCGAACAACTGGAATTCGTTTTCGATTTCCTCGGGGTAAACATTTTTGCCCCCCTCGGTGACGATCATGTTCTTGGCCCGGCCGGTAAGGTAAAGGTAGTCCTCGCTGTCCAGATACCCCAGGTCCCCGGTTTTCAGGTAGCCCTCGGGGGTAAAGGTTTCCGCGGTTTCCGCGGGCATTTCAAAGTAACCCCGCATCACCATGGGACCCTTGACGATCACCTCCCCCACCCCCCGCTCGTCGGGGTTAAGGATCCTCATGTCCGTCCAGGGAAGCACCCGGCCCACGCTGGTTTCCTTGTAGCGTTCCACCGGGTTCAGGTTGATGATGGGACTGGTTTCCGTAAGGCCGTAGCCCTGGATAAAGTCAATGCCCATTTGGTTGTACTTTCTGAACACGCTGGGGGCCAGAGGGCCGCCGCCGCAGATGCAGATCCGCAGGGTGGTCAGGCTGGCCTTGTCCAGGATAAAACCGAACATTTTTTTACCGGGGTTTACCTTAAAGACCTTTTTGATGAACCCCGAAACGGCCATCAAAAAAGAAATAAGGCCGTAAACGAGGGGGCCCTTTTCTTTAAGCCCCCGGATTATCGAGGAAAGGACCTTGTTAAAGAGCAGGGGCACGGCGAGGAGCATGGTGATTTTCGCTTCCCGCAGATCTTTAAGGATCGTCTTGGTAACCATCCGTTTGCCAAATACCACCTCCGCCCCCACGGAAAGGCTTTCGATAAGCACCGCCAGCATGGTGTAGGCGTGGTGTATGGGGAGCAGGGCGTAGAAAATATCGGTGTGGTAAATGTTCAGGTGGCCCTGGGCCAGATAGCAGTCGGAAACGAGGTTTTCGTGGGTCAGCATAACCCCCTTGGGGTTCCCCATGGTACCGCTGGTAAAGAGGATCGCCGCCAGATCATCGCCCCGGACCGCCTCAATTTCCGCGTCCGGCCCGTCCAGGTCGTACACATAGGGGGCGGATTCCACGCCCCGCTTGAGGGAAACCACCTCCTCCATCCGGGGGATCTCCCCGCCGGTTTCCCCGCCCCCGGCGTAGCGGCTAAACTTTTCCTCGTCCACAAAAAGAATCCGGGCCTTGGCGGTTTTGATGAGTAAATCGGTTTCCTCGTTTTTAAGCTGGTAATCGATGGGCACCACGGTGGCGCCGGAAAAAAGAACCCCCATGTAGGCTACGGCCCATTCGGGGGAATTCTTCCCCGTTACCGCCACCTTGTCTCCCCGCCCAACACCCCTGGCGTGGAGCCACCGGGCCACGGCTTTGATCGTAACCAGGGATTCGTTGTAGGTAAGGCTTATCCGGTCCGGCTCATAGATGGTAAAGCAGGGCCTGTCCCCGTAACGGCGGCAGGTAATAGTAAACATTTCCGGCAGGGTGGGCCACTGACCCGTAAACACCGTTCCCCGGTATTCATCTAAAAAACCCCACGGTTTGCGGCCCAAGGATCCTAATTGCTGCATAGTTATCCTCCGAATCTGTTAGACACGGGGAAAGGAGGGAAAGTTGCGATTACGCTGTTTTTTCCGGCGGCGCGGTTTCCCTGCTTTCCTCTTCCGCCCGCTCGTCCATGTGCCGGAGCTTGCGGGACAGGTCCCGGGCCAGGTTCATGATCATCAGGGAAAAGCACTGGAGATCGGCCTTGTAGATGTCCCGCAGGTTCCGGTTGGAGATGGACAGCACCGCGGTATCCGTCAAGGCCCGGACGGTGGCCACGCTGGGCATTACATCCAGCACCTCCATCTCGCCAAAGGTTTCCCCCACGCCAAATTCGGCCAGTTTTACGCCGCCCTTGACAATCTCTATCCGGCCCTCCAGGATAAAGCGGATCTTGTCGTTGGGGGTCCCCTCCTGGATGATCTCCTCCCGGGCCCGGTAACGGACCGTTTCCATAAGGGGGAGGATCTGCTGTATCTGCCCCTCCAGAAGCCCCCCAAAAAGAGAGTATTCCCGCAGCCGCGCCGGCTCAACCATATCGGCCTCCTGCCCCTTAGGCGTTGAATTTAAAGAACATCACATCCCCATCCTGAACCACATAGTCCTTTCCTTCCACGCGATACTTCCCCGCCTCCTTTATCTTCGCCTCCGTCCCGTACTGGAAAATATCCCCGCAGCCATAGACCTCGGCCTTGATAAAGCCCCGCTCGAAATCCGTGTGAATCGTCCCCGCGGCCCGGGGAGCCCGGTCGCCGGCCCGGATCGTCCAGGCCCGACACTCGTCGGCCCCCGCGGTAAAGAAGGTCCGCAGCCCCAAAAGCCGGTAGGCCGCCCGGATCAGGGAGCTAAGGCCCGGCTCTTTCAGGCCCAGCTCTTCCAGGAAGGCCCGCTTCTCCTCCGGGTCGGTGATTCCCGCCAGCTCGGCCTCGAACTTCCCGCAGATGGGCACCGCCTCGGAACCCTCCGCCGCGGCCCGCTTCCGCACCGCCTCCACGTAGGGCGGCGTTCCGCCGGAAGCGAGCGTCCTCATCCCCTCCTCGTCCAGGTTGCAGACATAAAGCTGGGGCTTCATGGTGATAAAGTGGCAGTCGTACACCGCGGCGGCCTCTTCCTCGCTCAGGGGGGCGTTCCGGGCGGCCCCGCCCGCTTCCAGGAGGGGGCCAATCCTGGCCAGGGCGGCAAGGACCGTTTCCGCGGCCTTTTTTTCCGCCGGGGCCTGGACCTTGAGCGTCCGCTCCGCCCTTTCCCGGCGCCTGGCCAGGGTATCCAGGTCCGCCAGGGCCAGCTCCACCTGGATGGTCTCCATATCCGAGGGGGGGTCAACCCGGTTATTCACATGCACTATGTCGGGGTCGTCGAAACAGCGGACCACGTGGGCGTAGACCGCCACCTCCCGGATGTGGGACAGGAACTGGTTCCCCAGCCCCTCCCCCTTGCTGGCCCCCTTGACCAGCCCCGCGATGTCCACAAACTCCACCGCCGCGGGGATTGTCCGCTGGGGCTTAAAGATGGCCGCCAGCCTGTCCAGCCTGTCGTCGGGGACGTTGACGACCCCCACGTTGGGATTGATGGTACAAAAGGGATAATTCGCCGCCTCCGCCGGGGCGGAGCTAAGGGCGGAAAAGATGGTGGACTTTCCCACATTGGGGAGCCCCACAATACCGCAATTTAAGGCCATGTATCCCTCCGGTCCGGGGCCGCTCTTCCCCCGGCGTCTGAGCTAATCATACGGCCCCCCGCGGCAAAGGTCAAGTTTTTTTTCGCGCCCCGTCAGGGAAACCCCCCGGGGGAGCCCGCCAGGGAAGCCCGCCCCGGAGGGGCGGCAGGGACGCCGCTGTTACCACGCGCCCGGCGAAGCCGGGCGGGTGGAGTTTGCCCGCGGCAAACCCCAAGCCTCATATCCGCCACGGATGGCGGATATGAGACGGTTAGCTGACCGCGATATGGAGGATTTCGCTCCAGCGGCCCTTGATGCCCGTGTGGCTTTGCCAGCGGACGGCGAGGGAGAGCCACTGGCCGACGGCGCTGGGGGGGAGTTCCAGACGCCAGATGTGGTGGGTCATCAGTTCGGTGGTGGTGAGCAGGGCGTAGTCGTCCACCTTTTCCGGGCCCGCGGCGTAGGCCAGGAGGCAGCCGTTGTAGGCCGCCGGGATAGCCCAGGAGTGGGGGGTATCTTCGTCCTGGAAGCGGATTTCCACCGCGGCGCCGCCCAGGGGTTTCAGGTCGGTGATATTCGCCCGGGTAGCCGGTTCCCCGCCGCCGCTGGGTTCGCCGTCCCGCTCGCGGATGCCGAATTCCAGCCGTTTTTCCGGGGGCATCCGCTTGTTGTAGCGGATATGGGCGTTGGCGAAATCCCGGATAGCCGCCGACGCCTGCCCCAGGGCGTGGTCTTTGGCGAGCCGTTTTTCCGGGGTTTTGTCCGCCTCGTAGGCGGCGTGGGCGTCCAGGGCCGCGTCGATGGCGGCGATGAGGACGGTACAGTCCTCATCGTCCCACTTAAACTGCGTCCGGTAGGCGGCGTTCGCCAATCCGGCCTTCCATTTTCGCATCATATCGATTTGCTCAAGTTCCCGTGTGGGAAACCAATCACCGTGCGCCATAGCGTCCTCCTGAAAGTTGTTTTTTGTCACGGGCCAAAGCCCCGGACCGAAGTCCGTTCTTCTATGCTATCCTTCCGGGCCAGAAAGGGCAAGCGTCCCGGCCAGGGCGGCGGCGGGAACCGGGGGAATGGCCGGGCTTTTTTCGCGGGAGGGCGCGGGGGCGGGGGGGCCGCTGGTAAACCGGGCTTCCCGGC
>JAIRPD010000022.1 GCA_031257195.1 Treponema sp.
GCGGCCTGCCCTGAGCGAAGCTGCCGGCAGAGCGCCTTGAGGGTCGCCTCGTCCCGGTTTGTGGGCAGTCCCAAGGTAAGCTGTTTGCGGAAGTCCGCCGCCGCTTTTTTCTTTAATTCATTGGCCTGCGCCATGTCGATTGAGGTTTTGTCCAGGGAGTATAGTTCTTCAAGCTCTTCCTGCTGGGTGTGGGGCATACCGATGAGGATGCGGGCCTTGTAATTCGTGCCGGACTTGTGCGACAAGTCCGCATCTTCGTATTTTTCATCAAGAAAAGCGCCGGGGAGGGCGTCCACGCTGTCCAAAAGGAGGTCCCAGCCCCGCAGATTGAAGTACCCGATGCAGAAATCGGCGCGTTTCGCCCCCACGAGGGTTTGGTTCAAGGCTTTTGCGAGGCTGTCTCCCTTGATGTTGTCGAAAATGCGCGGCACATTGTCCTCCACACATGAGAATATACCCTATGGAGAGGGTATATCAAGGAGGCTGGTCGTACTCAGTATCTATAGGATACTTCGCTATGCACGACGGCTATGTGGGGAATGGATAACCCCAGGGTGGTCTCGCAACCGTGCGCAGTTGCACATACTCCGCCGGTGTCAAGAAGTTCAAGGATTCATGGGGGCGGTAGAAGTGTCGCCAAGATCAAAAACTTTTGTTTCTGAGCTTGGCGCTTTGTCCAGCCAGGAATCGGTAACCTTCGCCAGTTTCCTCACGTTTATTGGCTCGTAATGGTAATCCAGGTATTCTTTCTGGATCGCACCGATGAGCCGTTCCACATACGGTTTTTCCTTGGGGAACTTCGGCTTAGTCCAGTACTGCCGTATACCCTCTTTCCAAAGAAACGCTTCGGCGTCCCTCATGTTCTTGCTGTCGTTGTCGCTGACGACGGCGACGCCTTTCCCGAACCGTCCCATGGCTTTTTCAGGGCGGCTTTGACGTTCCGGCTTGAGAGGCTGGAGGCGACGTGGATCGTCACTTCTTTCGTGACGGGGTCCATCGTTTCCCCTCCGTCCGGTTCCCTCATATGGAGTACCGGCATTACAATCCTCGTCGTTTAGCGCAAAGTACTTAACGTGGACACCCGATTATTCCCATTCCACCTCCGTGGGCAAGCGGTAGCCATTGACCTTCCGGTTCCACTTTACGTTATCGCTTCACCGCCACTCCCCGGGGGAGTCCCGATCCCAGGTTATATTCTTCCCGTTTAGTATGTACGCCGGCGTTAAGCCTTCCCACCGGCTCCGTCGGTTGCAATACTCAACAGCCTGGTACCAGATCACCGTCTCCACCGGCAGATTATTCCCCTTACGATAGTTTGGATTGTACCCCATTACCTCGTATGCGCCCATATACAATGGACTCAGCGTAACGCTGTGCCGCAGCTCATCATATTCATGCCCCGGCTCCGGCCTGGGGCTGCCCATCATAAAGGTCCCGCCCGGGATAAAAACAAAGCCCTCCAGCGGCGACCGATTTGTTTGCCCCTCCGGTATAACCTGGGCGATCAATCCGCCTGCCAGTCCGATAAACAACGCCGGTATAAAAAACGCCGTTTCATTTCAACACCTCGCTTCCATTACTTTTGCCCCCATCACCTTTCAATGGCGGGGAGCTAGACGCGCCTTGTTTTACAGCGGGTACAGCCCAGAACATGCACATGAGACCGGGAAGGCTTTTCAAAGAGCCGGGCGATAAGGAATTCATCCTTCCGTAATCCCGCCCCGCAGACCGGACAGTTCCGGCGCTGGTCCCCCTCCAGGCAGTAAAAACAACCGGAAATATGCATAAGCCGGTCCGGGCCGCCCAGGGTGGGAAAAGCCTCGGATTTAACCCGTTCCCCCTTTTCCAGCAGGGTAGAACAAACCGGGCAGGTCCGGGGAGCGCCGGGGCGGTTTTCGACGGGAGAGCGGTTTCCCCGGCTTCCCCGGTGGCGGCGGCGGCCAAAAATGGGCAGAGAAAATCCCTGGGGGAAAGCAAAAAACAGGGTATACCCAAACCAGAGAAGAATTATCCCGGTAAAGACAAAAAACAGGATCTGGATCATAAGTGCCATTTTGCGCCCTTCCCGCCGGTTCTTGCTTCTCAAAATATGGTATACTCTACGATACCAACGTGGCTGTATTGTATATTATCGGCACTCCCATAGGAAACTTGGGGGATCTGAGTTTCCGGGCGGCGGGGGTCCTTAAATCCGTAAGCCTGGTGGCCTGCGAGGATACCCGGCAGACCCTGAAACTGCTTAACCACCTGGGAATCCGGGTTCCCCTCCTTTCCTGCCGGGCACAAAACGAGGAAGCCGCCGCCGCCAAAGTAATAGCCGCCCTGGATGAGGGAAAAACCGCGGCCTACGCCAGCGACGCCGGAACCCCGGCCCTGAGCGACCCCGGATCGCTCCTGGCCCGGGCGGCGGCGGCGGCGGGCCACGAGGTAATCCCCCTGCCGGGCCCCTCGGCCTTCGCCGCCCTGGTTTCCGTGGCCGGGGGGAGGGACAAAACCGTGGTCTTCGAGGGCTTCTTGTCCCCCAAACCAGGGCGCCGCCGGTCCCGGCTAAGGGAGCTTTTGGACACGGGCTGGGCCTTTGTCTTGTACGAATCGCCCTTCAGGATCGTTAAACTTTTGGAAGATTTAGCCGATCTTGACAGTGAACGTTATATTTGTGTGGGCAGGGAGATGACAAAGGTCCATGAAGAGTACCGGCGGGGCCCGGCGGCGGAGATTTTTGCCTTTTTTTCCAAAAAAGACCGCCAAAAGGGTGAATTTGCCCTTTATGTGTCTGGTCATAACCACAAATAAGGTTTAAACTTATACTATATAAGTGCCGATAATGAAGGCAGGTAGGATATGGGTATGACGATCGACAGGATAAGCCCTCTGGAGCCCTTTCAACCGGGCAAAAAGTCCGGACGGAGCGGCCAGGTAGAAAAGGGTAAAAACACCGATTCCATCTCTCTTTCTTCGGAAGCGGTGGCCAAGTCCGAGCTGTACCAGGCCATGGAGCTTGTCTCCTCCGCGGATGAGGTGCGGGCGGAAAGAATCGCCCAACTCAAGGCCAAGATCAACGATCCCTCATATCTAAACGATAAAGTAATTCAGGCCACGGCGGAAAAGATTCTGGAATCGCTGGGACTGTAAACGGTAAAGGGAAGAGGGGAGGCGGAACGGAATACCCGGTTCCGCCTTTTTTTTCGGCCCGGGGAGCCTAAACCATGGATACGTCATTATATCTGCACCCGGAAATTATCGCCGGTGAAGGAACCATAAGCCGGGCCGGGGCAATCTGCGCTGAAATCGGGGACCGGATTCTCATCATCACCGGCCCGGGACAGATCGAAAACCGGAACCTGGAGCGGCTTATCTCTATCCTGGACAACGCCGACGTATCGGCCATCACCTTTGATGAAATGCCCGCCCAGGGCATGGCGGACATCGCGGAAAGCGCGGCGCGGCTTGCCCAGGGCGCCCGGTGTTCCGCCGTTATCGGCCTGGGGGGAATCGAGGCCCAGTCCATCGCCCGGATCGCCGCGGTCATCGCGAAAAGCGGGTCCAGCGTCTTCGACCTGCTGGATGGCGCAAGCCCGGGGGACGCGTTCCTCCCCTACATCGCCATCCCCTCCTCCGGGCGGGACCCCTTCCTCCTGTCCCCGCGGTTCATCGCCCTGGACCCCCGGGACCGCCAGGTTAAGCTGATGCGGGCCCCCCCGGGGCTCTGCGCCGTAACCCTTGTGGACAGCGGCCTTTGTGAGCCCCTCACCGGCAAATACGCCCCCGCCCTGGCCTTCGACAGCTTCTGCGCCGCGGTGGAAGCCTGCTGTTCCACCCGGGCGTCCTTTCTGTCCGGCCCCCTCCTGGAGCAGGCCCTCATCCTCGCCGCCCGGATGATGGACGCCTACGCCGGCAACAAGACCGACGCCCTGGCGGAAACCGCCGTCCAGGTGGGGCTCCTCACCGCCCTGGGCTGCGCGGTTTCCCCCCCCGGTATAGGAACAGCCCTGGCCTTCGCCCTGGGCGGCCACTTCGCCGTGGAAAAGTCCTGGTGCGCCGCCGTCCTCCTTCCCCACATCCTGGAAAAGCTTACCGCCTCCCGGCCGGAACGGCTGGCGCGGATCGCGGAACTCCTGGGCGAGGCCGCGGCGGACGAGCCGGTATCCGAGGCCGCGGCGAAAGTAACCGCCGCCATCCGCCGCCGCGCGGAGGCCCTCAAACTCCCCCTCCGCCTCCAGGAACTCAACCTCACCCTGGACCGGATGGTCCCCGCCGCCGAGGCCGCCCGGAACCTGGAGTTCGTGGCCCACAGCCCCTGGACGGTCTCCGCGGAGGACGCATACGAACTCCTCAAGCGGGCCTTCTAGCCCCGCCCCTCGGGCGGCGGGGGCTTGCGCGGCTCCGCCGTGTTTTTGCTATTCATAATGCGTCCACATACGGACGATTTTTATGATACCCTGATACGGTTTGCCGGTTTCGTCTTTTTCATTGGCATGGTTTGGGCAGCGCTGATTAAATTGACTCTAATCATCGCTGCCCTATGTATTTGCTCATTTCATTACGCAAATACGGGTAAGAAACACTGATTAAATCCTCGATTGGATTTAATCAGTGTTGCCTTAGGCAAAACCTGATAAACCAGCCGGTGCTGAATGTTGATTCTGCGTGAATAGGTA
>JAIRPD010000103.1 GCA_031257195.1 Treponema sp.
TGGCGGCGGGCGTGAGGTACGGGGATGAGGGATGAGAAAGCGGCTTGCGGCGGCCATGTTCGCGGGCTTGAGTTTGGCGCCTTGCGCCGCTCAGGCCGCCTCAACAGGCGCGGATACTCTCCTATCAATTTTACCAATCCTGCTTCTCGCGGGGGCGGTATGGCTTGTTGTCCGTTTTATAAGGAAAAGGAAAACAGGCGCGGCGAAAACCGCTCGTCGAGCGGAAAGAATAGCGCCGGCGGGCGCGGCGTCTAACGCCGAAACGCGGAGGTTTTTTATGGATTATGGGCGGAACGAGAAGTATTTCACCAAGCCCAGCTACAAGCTACCCATTGGCCTTATCGCCGTGGGTATTGTTCTTTGCGTCGTAGGGGTGTGGGTTGTCGCTATCCCGCTTATCGGAATCGGCGTCGCGCTGATAGTGTTCGCGGGAAAGAGCAGGCCGGCCGACGCCGAGATGGACGCCCTGGCCGCGCCGCCGGAGAACCTTGTGGAGATGGCGCTGGAAAAACACGGCGTAAACCTTGAGGACGTACAACGCTTTCAGCCGTTTATCTGGGGCGGGTATTACAATCCCGCCGAGGCCGCCATCATGGGCGTGGATCCCGGTGTGGTAAGCGCGGAGGAAGCGGCCAGTCATGTCCAGAACACACTGAAGGACAGCATGAAGGAAGCGTCATCGGTGGGCGAAGGGCTCCTTAATGCAGCCAAGGCCGCCGACTCAATGACCGGACTTCTTGACGGAAAGCATGTTTTACAAACGGTACAGGGGAAGGACGGCGTTACGCGGTCAAACCTTTTGTGGTGGGGCATTTGGCTCTTTTCAAACACGACGTTGTACACCTTTACGCTTGCCCGGTCTTTGACCCAGGCGTGGGAACGGGTATCCGCGGAGGAGTATCCCTATCAGGGGATCAGCAAGGTAACCATTGATGACGCGGGCGGGTATAAGGCCGCCCGGTTACAGATGCTTGACGGAACGGTGGAAACCTGCGTTGTCCGCGACGAGGCGATGCTGTCCACCGTCAACGCCCTGCGCCAGGAAATCCGGGACAGGCGGGTCTAGGGAAGGGGCTGATTAACGTGTCGTTAATCAGCCTTTCCCTTCCGCCCTTTTTCGCGGTTCTTGGGGTTGCGAAGTAACTCCGGTTGCCGCGAAAGGGTCCCGCGGTTCGCCGGCCCACGGCGGCGGCGAGCCCCGGGAAAAACACGCTTTTACACCGGCGTCGCCGGATGAAAGGCCGTCCGTATGGACGGTTATCTTACATGTCATAGATGGGCATGGCTCATCTATAAGGAGCGGGGCGAGGGGCCCGCTCCACAAGGAAGGCTGCTATGGGTTTTTTGGATGGATTAATCAGTGAATTGACCGGTGATTATACCGGTACCGACGCCTCAAACGGATCAAAACTTGGCTCCATGCTGGGGGGATTGCTGAAACAGGGCGCGGCGGACCTTACCACCGGCGGCGATACTTCGTATAATGGCGCTGTACAGGGAGGCTCCGACGGCAAATTCAAAAGAAAAGTTTGGGCGAACAGTCTTAGCGAGGAGGGGGCCGCCGCCGTCGTACAGGGTTTTTTACAGCCGGGCTGGAGGATCGAAAAATGCTATTGTATGGGCAGTAACCTCGATGCCCAGGACCTGAAGATGGTGAATGATTTGGAGGGGTACATGTCAAACAATTATCAGATAGGGAACGGTGAAGCCTTCTCCCACCTGGTTGACCGGAGCAGTACCAACGCCGGCTGTGATGGATGGGTGGTGTTTTCGCATTTTCTCAATTCAGAGGGCTGGTTTCATTATGTTTTCTATTTCGCGATAGCCTTCAATTGAAGCCGGCAAGCCGTAAGGAGGCGGGCGCCGAATGAACCTCTCCCTGTTTCCCCCCGAAGAGCGTCCGCTCCGAACCCGTCTTCTCGCGCTCATGGCCGACTGGAAGCGGGAGGTCGCGCGGAGCAGCGTGGTGTTCCGCGAGGACGGCAAAGCGTATTCCGGCGATGAGTATTTTTGCGCGGACGGCTTCTTTCCGTATTACACGCGGCAAAAAACAAAAATACTGTTTATCGGCCGCGAGGCGGTGGGGCTTTCGGGGATGGATTATATCGACGTGATGTTCAACGCCTACAAGCGAAACAGCGTGGCCGGGAAAACGCTGGACGCCCACGCGACGGAGGCGCGGCAGTTTTACCTTGCCTACGGGATTTCGCGGGGCGGCGCGGTCCCCTACGCCGAAGTGCCCTACGCCAGCGAGCTGGCGAAGACTTTCGGGACGGCGGAGGGCGTCAGTTTCGCGTTCATGGAACTGTCCAAATACTCCAACGACGCGGAAGACGCCAACGCGCGCCGGGACGCCGAACTGATGACGCGGTTTCTGCGGGACTCCCATCTGGAAAAGCGTAACTTCCCGCGGGAAGAACTGTCGCTGCTTGACCCCGACGTCATCCTCACGATGAACCTCTGGAACGCGGGGGTGGACGCCGCGCTGGTGGAACAGGCCCTGGGCGGCGTCCGCTTTGCCGGAAGCCCCGAACCCGCCATCTCGGTAAACGCGCTGTCCCTGAACGGGCGGGAGGTGCCGCTCTTTGACCTCTGGCACTTCTCCAGCCGCAAAAGCACCGAGCGGGACTTTTACGATCCCGTCATGCGGGCCTGGCGGGGGGAAACGGGGCGGGGATCGGGGCCGGCCGGCCCTTGACACATCTGTTATACCCTGCTAACTTATAACGGTAAGTTTTATAAGGCTAACAGGGGTAACGCGTGAACAAAAGAAGATTTTACCTGAAAATGGTGGCCGGTTCCCTGCTCCGCCGCGGGTCCCGGATGGTTACCGCGCTCCTCGCGGTGGCGGTGGGCGCGGCGATCCTTTCGGGGCTGGTTACCATCTCCATCGACATTCCCCGGCAGATGGCCCAGGAGTTCCGGTCCTACGGGGCGAACCTGGCGCTCATCCCCGCGGGCCCCGGCGGCGTTATTGAGGCGGTGGACTATGAGAAGGCCCGGGCCCTCCTACCCGCGAAAAACCTCACCGGCGCGGCCCCGTACCGCTACCGCGTGGTCAAGATCAACGAACAGCCCTTTATGGCCGCCGGAACCGTGTTAGCCGAGGCTAAGAAAACCAGCCCCTACTGGCTTGTGCGGGGGCGCTGGCCCGAAAAACCCGGGGAGGCCCTCATCGGGCGGGAGGTGGCGGAGACGATCCGCCTGACGCCGGGGGCCGGCTTTACCATTCAGGCCGGGGGAGGTTCGCCGGCGGCGCGGATTGGCGGCGGCGGGGAGGCGGAAACCGCCGGTGAAGGCCGGGAGGCCGCCGGCGGGACGTTTTCCGTGTCCGGGGTGGTGCAGACCGGCGGCGGCGAGGAGGCGTTTATCTTCATGTCCCTCGATGACTTTGAGGCGATGACCGGCTCCGGCGGCGTCCTCGACTCGGTGGAGTGCAGCCTCTCCCTGGGGCGGGCGGAACTGAGTTCCCTGGCGGAAACCATCAGCGCCGCGGTCCCGGCGATCAACGCCCGGCTGGTAAAGCGGGTAACCGATTCCGAGGGCGCGGTGCTGACCAAACTCAAGACCCTGATAGTCCTGGTAACGGTGATTGTGCTGATGCTCATCATGATCTGCGTGGCCACCACCATGATGGCGGTGGTGGCCGAGCGGCGGCGGGAGATTGGGCTCCGCAAAGCCCTGGGCGCGGACTCCGCCGGCCTGGCCGCGGAGTTCCTGGGGGAGGGGATATTCCTGGGCGCGGCGGGGGGCCTTGTGGGGGCGCTCGCGGGCTTCGGTTTCGCCTGGTTTGTGGGGATGCGGGTCTTTAACAGCCCCGTCGCCTTCTCCGCCCCGCTGCCGCCCCTGACCATCCTGGTTTCGGCGGCCGTTACCGCCCTGGCCTGCGTTATTCCGGCGCGGAACGCGGCCGCGGTGGACCCGGTGATTGTGCTGCGGGGGGAATAGACCCGCCCGCCGGCCCGGCCGGTCAGCGGGCGGGTCTTGCGTTTTCCCGGGCCGGCGTCCCGGGAAAACGCGTTTTACGTGAAGGGTGTTCAATAGCTGGAGTTATTGAACAACGCTGATACAAGGAGGAATGATGGACGGGACTATTTTATCGGTCCAAAACATTACCAAGGAATACGGGGCGCTCAAGGCGCTGGACAACGTAAGTTTCACCGCGGCCGAGGGCGAGTGGCTCGCCATCATGGGGCCCTCCGGTTCGGGGAAGACCACCATGATGAACATCATCGGCTGCATGGACAAGCCCAGCGCGGGGCGGGTGTTCCTGGACGGCGCGGACATTTCCCGGGAGAGCGGGAAGAACCTCACCGCCATCAGGCGGGACAAGATTGGGCTTATCTTCCAGCAGTTTCACCTGATCGGTTACCTCTCCGCCCTGGAAAATGTTATGGTGGCCCAGTACTACCACAGCATGGTGGACGAAAAGGAAGCGATGGGGGCCCTGGAACGGGTGGGGCTCGCCGCCCGGGCGAAGCATCTGCCGGCCCAGCTTTCCGGCGGGGAACAGCAGCGGGTCTGCGTGGCCCGGGCGCTGATCAATTACCCCCGGCTGATCCTCGCGGACGAGCCCACGGGCAACCTGGACGAGGCCAATGAGCGGATGGTGATGGATATCTTTCGGGAACTGCACCGGGAGGGCAGTACCATTGTGGTGGTTACCCACGCGCCGGAGGTGGCCCGGGAGGCGGGCCGGACGGTGGTGCTGGAACACGGGCGGCTCGCGAAGATCATCAACCAGGAGGATAACCATGGATAGACGAATCAAAGGAAAAACGCTTTTCGCGTTGTGGGCCCTCGCGGTACTGGCGGCCCCGCTGCTGGCGGCCTGCGGCGGCGCGGCGTACCGGGACGGCGAGTGGTCCGGCCTAAGCGGCCCGGATGATACCGGCGCGCGGGGGGAGATTACCCTCACCATCGAGGGGGGCCGGGTTTCGGGCTGCGTCTTTATCACCCGCCAAAAGGACGGCGTCGTCAAGGCCGAAGACTACGGCAAGGTGAACGGCGAAATCGCCAACGCCGACTTTTACGAAAAGGCCCAGCTCGCCGTCCGGGCGATGGGGCGCTACGCGGAGCAGTACGCCGAAACGGGCAGGCTCGACGGGGTCGATTCCATCAGCGGCGCGACCATCGCCTACAACCAGTTTATGGAAGCCGCGGAAGCGGCCCTCAAAGCCGCCCGGCGCTGAGCGGCGGGTTTTGGTAACCCCGCCCGCCGGCGGGCGGCGGGATACCGGACGGGGTTATTCAGGGGCTTGGGGCAGGCTCACCCAGGGGTTCTGGGGCGGGTTTGCCGGGACGAGGGGGCGGGGGCCTCCGGGGGCGTAGAACAGCCGGGGGGAATGGTGTACACTGTTCCCATGGTGATACTGAGGAGCGCCTTACTATGAAGAAGAAAATCGTCCTGGCCTATTCCGGCGGTCTGGACACGACGGTGATCATCCCCTGGTTAAAGGAAAACTATGACTGCGAGATTGTCGCGGTCTGCGCGGACCTGGGCCAGGAGGCGGATTGGAGGGTCATTAAAAAGCGGGCCCTGGATACCGGCGCCGCCTCCTGCGTGGTGGTGGACGCGAAGAAGGAGTATGTGGAGGACTATGTTTGGCCCGCCTTGAAGGCTAACGCCCTCTACGAGGACAAGTACCTGTTGGGCACTTCCACCGCCCGGCCGCTGATCGCCAAGATCCTGGTGGAGGCGGCCCGGAAGGAAAAGGCCCAGGCCATCGCCCACGGGGCCACGGGGAAGGGGAACGATCAGGTCCGGTTTGACCTGGGGATCATGGCCCTGGGGCCGGATATCGAGATCATCGCCCCCTGGCGGACCTGGAAGCTCAAGAGCCGGGAGGAGGAGATCCGCTACCTGAGGCGGCGGAAGCTGCCGGTCCCCATGAAGCGGCGGGATTCCTATTCCCGGGACGATAACCTCTGGCATGTCTCCCACGAGGGGCTGGAACTGGAGGACCCCGCCGCGGAACCGGTCCTTAAGCGGATGCTTAAGCTTTGCGTCCCCCCGGAAAAGGCTCCGGCCCGGCCGGAGTATGTGGAGATTGGCTTTGAACAGGGGATTCCCGTCTCGGTGAACGGCAAACGGATGGACGGGGTAAAGCTGATTCTGGCGTTGAACAAGATTGGGGGCGCCCACGGGGTGGGGATCGCCGATATTGTGGAAAACCGGGTGGTGGGTATGAAGAGCCGGGGGGTCTACGAAACCCCCGGGGGCAGCATCCTCTACTACGCCCATCAGGAGCTGGAGCATCTGTGCCTGGACCGGCAGACCTACGCCTTTAAGCAGGCCGCGGGCCAAAAGCTGGGGGAGGTGATCTACGGCGGCCTCTGGTTTACTCCCCTGCGGAAGGCCCTTTCGGCCTTTGTGGACGTTACCCAGGAAACGGTAACCGGTTCGGTGAAGCTGAAGCTCTACAAGGGGTCTATCTGTTCCGCGGGGGCCGTTTCTCCCTACTCGCTGTACAACGCCTCTATCGCCAGTTTTACCACCGGGGAACTGTACAACCACGCCGACGCCCGGGGCTTTATCCGCCTCTACGGTCTTCCCGTGCTGGTGCGGGCCCTTATGGAAAGCGGCGCCGGTCAGGAGGGGGAAGACCAGGGCGGCCTCCGGGGAAAGGGCAAGACCGGCGGGGCCGGCAAGACCGGCAAGGCCGGGGCCCCCGCCGCGGGACAGGCCGGCGGGTCCCGGGGAGGGAAGCGGGGGGCCGCGAAAAAGCTGGACCCCAAGTCCCGGGGCGTGTCGGGGTAGGGCCGTGATGAACGGTGAAGCGAAGCCCCGGGGGGTGCTCTGGGCCGGCCGGCTGGCGGAAAAACCCGGGGCGGAGGCCTTTGCCTTTCAGTCCTCCCTGGGGGTGGACCGGCGGCTCGCCCAGCAGGATATCGCCGGAAGCCGGGCCCACGCCGCCATGCTGGGCCGGCGGGGGATTATCCCCCCCGAAACGGCCCGGGCCCTGGATGGGGAACTGGCCCGCCTTGCGGAGGAGCTGGCTTCGGGGGCTTTGGCGGTGGACGGCGGGGCCGAGGACATTCACTCGTTTATCGAGGGGGTTTTAACGGAACGGCTGGGCGACGCGGGCCGGATGGTTCACGCGGGCCGCAGCCGTAACGATCAGGTGGCGGTGGACTTTAGGCTGTACCTGAAGGAGGCGGTTCCCGGCGCGCGGGACGAACTGGGGGAAACGATCCGGGTTCTGCTGGACCGGGCGGAGGAACACGCCGCCGCCGTCATGCCCGGCTACACCCATCTGCAGCGGGCCCAGCCGGTAACCCTGGGGTTTCACCTTTGCGCCTGGGCCTGCGCCCTGGACAGGGACCGGGGCCGCCTGGGGGACGCCCTGGGCCGGCTGGACGAGTGTCCCCTGGGGGCGGGGGCGCTTGCGGGCAGCGGCCTTCCCCTGGACCGGGAGGACACGGCGAAGGCCCTGGGTTTCGCCCGGGTGAGCCTTAACGCCATGGATTCGGTGGCGGACCGGGATTTTGCCCTGGAGATCGCCGCCGCCGTTTCCATCGCCATGACGCATCTTTCCCGGTTTTGCGAGGACCTTGTCCTGTGGGCCAGCGGGGAATTTGGCTTTGTGGATTTAACCGAATCCTGGAGTACCGGCTCGTCTCTTATGCCCCAGAAAAAGAACCCCGACTTCGCTGAACTGATCCGGGGCAAGACGGGCCGGGCCGCGGGAAACCTGGTTACCCTCCTTACCTTGCTCAAGGGGCTGCCCTACGCTTACAACAAGGACCTGCAGGAAGACAAGGAGGCCCTCTTTGACAGCCTGGATACCCTCCGGTCCTGCCTGCGGATGTTCCGGGGGATGCTCTCCGCGGCGGTCTTTAACCTGGGGCGCATGAGGGCGGCCTGTACCGGCGGTTTTTTGGAAGCCACCGACGCCGCGGATTACCTGGTGCGGAAGGGTCTTCCCTTCCGCAAGGCCCATGAGACGGCGGCCCTGGTGGTTCGGGACTGCCTGGAGGCGGGGGAGGATTCCATCGCCCGCCGGAGCCTGGGGGATCTGCGGCGACGGTCGGCGCTGTTTGACGAGGACCTGTACGCCGCCCTGGAACCGGAGGCCTGCGTAAAAAGCCGGAACCTCCCCGGCGGGAGCGCCCCGGAAGAGGTGGCCCGGCAAATCGAGGCGCTGCGCCGCCGGGTCTAGCCGGTTTTTTTCGTATAGCCGGTTTTCGTTTTTTATGGTACGCTTTCCCCATGGGGGCTTTGCGGGTTTTCGTTTCCAATATCATGTATACCCTGGGCTTCTTCGCCAGGACCCTCAAGGGGGTGTACGGGTTTGTTTTCCGGGGCCAGGCTTCTTACAAGATCCTTACCATGCAGATCCTGTTTACCTTTGTGGACGCCATGGGGATAGCCTCCCTTTTGGCGGTGGGCATTGGGGCCGCGGTGAACGTGATCGGTCTTCCCTTCCTGGCGAGCCTGGGGCAGGACAGGATGATCTACCCCCTGCTGATCGCGATTATCACCCGGGAACTGGGGCCCCTCTTGACGGCCTTTATTATCATCGCCCGGTCCGCCACGGCTATCGCCACGGAGGTGGCGGGGATGGTGATCAACCACGAGGTGGAGGCCTATATTTCCGTGGGGGTGGATCCCATAGAACACCTGGGGGTTCCCCGTTTTCTGGGGGTAACCCTTTCCCTCTTCTTCCTTAACGTGTATTTTTCCCTTTTTGGCCTGGCGGGCTCCTTCGCCGTGGCCCAGCTTTTTAACCCCCTGCCCCCGGCGCTGTACTTTAACTACCTGCTGGAATTCTTCAGCCTTAAGGACCTGTTTATCTCGGTGATTAAAAGCGTTAGCTTTGGGATGATCATTTCTATCATGGCGATAACCCGGGGTTTTGGGGTGGAACGGGCCAGTACGGAGATCCCCGTGGCGGGGCTCCGGGCGGTGGGGAGTTCCTTCCTGTGGGTTATCCTGGCGGATATTCTTATTTCGGCGCTGTACTATATGGGGTAGGGATGGAAAGTGTACTTTCGTTAAAATCCGTTTCCTTCGCCGCCCAGAACGCCCTGGTGGTGGAAGAGGCGAACCTGGAGATTGAGGCGGGAAAGACCACCGCCTTTGTGGGGCCCTCGGGGGGCGGCAAGAGTACCCTCCTGAAGCTAAGCGCGGGCCTGCTTATTCCCTCCGGGGGGGAAGTTTTGTACCAGGGAAGGGATATAGCCCTTATGAACCGGCTCCAAAACCTGGAATTCCGCCGGGAAAGCGCCTTTGTTTTTCAGGATTCGGCCCTTTGGGCCAATCAAAGCCTCTTTCAAACGCTGGAGCTTCCCCTGCGGATCCACTTTCCCCAGATGTCCAGGGTCGAACGCCAAAGGCGGATTGAGGACGTGATGAGCGCCGTGGGCTACAAACGAAGCCTCGCCGTTCGGCCGGCGAATCTTTCCATGGGGGAACAAAAACTCATCGCCTTTGGCCGGGCCATGCTCTGCGGCCCCAAACTGCTCTTTCTGGATGAGTGGACGGAATCGCTGGACGACAACGCCGCCCAACGGCTTATCGCTCTTGTAAAACAGCAGCAATCGCGTAATAATACGGTAGTGTTTGTCAGCCACAAGCCCCAGATCATCAGGGAACTGGCGGATTGCGCGGTGATGGTGGCGGGGGGGCGAATTCGCGGCCGGCTGGCCGGGGATCAGCTAAAAACCGGCGGGGATCTGCTGGATCTGCTGGAAAGGGATCCGGCGGAAAAGGATGGGGAGGGATGAAATTTAGAATACGGTACGCGGATCAGGTGGTGGGGCTTTTTATCATTATCGCCATCCTGTCCCTGATTTTTCTTATCATCATGCTGGGCCGGGCCCAGCGCTGGTTTTCCAAGGATTACGCGTTTGTAAGTTACGCCTCCTCCGCCTCGGGGTTGAGCAAAAACATGCCCGTCACCTACAAGGGCCTCGCCATTGGCAATGTCAAGTCCTTTACCCTTACCACGGATAACCGGATCGAGGTGTTTTTCGCCGTCCACGAGGAATACCGGGACAGGGTTACGCGGGGCTCCCTGGCGGAGGTGGCGGTAAACCCCCTTGGGCTGGCGAGCCAGTTTATCTTCTATTCCGGCCTGGGGGAGGCGCTGGAAGAGGGGGGGCTGGTGCCCATGCGCGACTCGCCGGAGGGGAAGGAGTATATCGCCCAGGGAATAGCCTACGTGCCCGCCCAGGAAGACGCCATTACCATGCTGGTAAGCACCGCCATGGGGGTCTTTGGGGATCTGCGAAAGATCCTGGACGAGTTGAACCTGGCCCTGGGGGGGGACGCCGGCTCCGTTCTGGGGCAGGCCCTGGTTAACGTAAAGGACATTACGGGGAACCTGTCCCAGACTACGGGGGATCTGGCCCAGGGGACCACCATCGGTTCCCTGGAGGCGTCCCTGGCTTCTTTGGCGGGAACCCTGGATAACGCGGAAAAGGCCACCGCCTATCTCCCCGCGGAGATGCCCCGGATCACGACCCTTATCGCGGACTTGAGGACTACCCTGCTGAACGCGGATGACGTGCTGGTGTCCCTGAAAAACAACCCCCTGTTGCGGAAGGGGATTCCCGATCACGCCGAAATCGATTCCAGCGGGGTTAATCCCAGGAACATCAGTTTTTAGGGGGCGGGAATGAAGAACCCCTGGTACAGGCTCTTGGCTCTCCTGGTTCCGGCGTTTCTCCTGGGTTCCTGTTCCTCCGCCCCCAAGCGGCCCGCGGAAGTTTTTACGATCCAGTCCATGATAGAGACCCAGCTTGGCCTGGCGAACAAGGAGGCGGATCAGGGGAATTTTACCAAGGCCCTTGTCTTCCTTGACGAGGCCTGGCGCCTTGCCCTGCTGAGCGACAGACCCGCCCCGCGGATCCGGGTAAATCTTTCCCGGGGAAACGTCCTGTATTCCCTTGGCCGGACCGCCGAGGCGGAACAGATCTGGAGAGACGCGGAGGCCGAGGCGGACCTCGCCGGGGAACCCGTTTTAGCCGCGGCCGGCAGGGTGTATATGGCCCGGAGCCGGCTTATGTCCGGGCGGCTTGAACCTGGGGAAGCCCTGGCCCTGGTAGAGGGGGAGCAAAACAACCTGAAGTCCGACAAGCTCCTGGCGGCCATGGGGTGGACGGTTCGGGGGCTGGCGGAAAAGGAGCTGGGCCGTTACGCCGGCGCGGAAAAATCCCTCCGAACCGCCCTTTCCACCCACGAGGGGGGGAACTACCTGGAGCAGGCCGCCTATGACTGGTATATCATCGCTTCGGTCCGTTCCGTGGCGGGGAATTACCCCGGGGCTTTGGAGGCGCTTAACCAGTCCCTGGCCCTGGACCGCCGGGCGGAAAACAGTTTTGGCCTTGCCATGGACTGGGCCGCCATGGGGGATGTGTACCGCAAGATGAGCCGGAAGGAGGAAGCCCGCGATTCCTGGCGGCGGGCGGCGCGGATTTTCCGGGCCATGGACATGGAAAGCCAGGCCCGGGAAATGGAAAAGCGCGATTAGCCGGCGCCTTCCCGGAAGCCGAAGCTTCCGGGAGGGCTTTTAGCCGAAGTATCGCTTGTGCAGTCCCCGGAAGCCGGCGCAGTGCCGGGCCTCGTCCCGGGCCATTTCGTGGACCGAGTCGTGAATCGCGTCGTAGTTCCGTTCTTTGGCCCGTTTGGCGATGTCGGTCTTGCCGGCGCAGGCGCCAAATTCCGCCTCAATCCTCAGTTCCAGATTTTTCTTGGTACTGGCGGTTATCACCTCCCCCAGCATTTCGCCAAACCGGGCGGCGTGTTCCGCCTCCTCAAAGGCGTAGCGGGTATAGGCCTCGGCGATTTCGGGATACCCCTCCCGCTCGGCCACCCGGGCCATAGCCAGGTACATGCCCACCTCGCAGCATTCCCCGTTAAAGTGCGCCCGAAGATCGTTCTTAATGTCCTCTTCCACCTTCGCCGCTACCCCCACCACATGCTCCGCGGCGAAAGGCTGTCCGCCCCCGCCCTGGACCTGGGTAAACTTGGAAGCCGGCGCTTTGCAGGTGGGACATTCCCTGGGCGGCTCCGCCCCCTCATGCACGTAACCACAAACCTGACAAACCCATTTCATCATTATTTCTCCTCATGTTAAAATATTACAACGGCCAAGCCGATGTACTCTCATAAGCCGCGCCTAAACCGCGCGTTCCACCGCCGGCGTTCCGGTGTCTGGAGGCCGGCGGCCGCATAAACCGCATAAACCATAGAACACCGTCCGGTGGAAGTCAATCGTGAAACCCGCGTCCCCCCCCCAGGTTCCCCCCCGGCGGTCCGTCAGGACCTCCACCTGTTCTTTGGGCAGGTCGAAGACCTTCCCGCAGCGGGAACAAACCAGGTGGGGGTGGGGTTCGGTAACCCCGTCAAACCGTTCCTCCCCGTTGATCACCCCCAGGGAGTTCACCTGCCCCTCTTTGCGGAAGAAGCTGATGTTCCGGTACACCGTTCCCAGGGAAAGCCCCGGAATAAGGGGCCGCAGTTGATCGTAAACCCACTGAGCGCCGGGGTGGGAACCGGTGGAACGGAGCAGTTCCAGGATCGCCTCCCGTTGGAGGCTCCGTTTTTTCCTGGCTGTCCGCGGTTCACTAAGCATAATATAATAATAATAACCATTATTGTTTAGTCAAGGGGAGGGAGGGGCGCGTTTTTTCTCCCCCAATTCTTGAACTTTTTTCTCCAGATTGGTATGATACCTCAACCGGACAGGGATACCCGCCGTGGGGGCGGTATTTTATTTCTGTGGTATTTTATTTCTTAGGATGTATCATGCGATCACTCGGAATTAATATCGGTTCTACCAGCCTTAAAATGGTAATGGCGGACAGGGACCAGGCCGGCGGCTTTACCTGCCGGTGGAGCGCGGCGCTCCCCCACGAAGGGGACTTTGCCGCGGCGGCGAAGAAACTTCTGGCGGAGGGGGAGGCCGCGCCCGGCGTCCCCGCCCTGGTAACCGGCAACGAAGGCCGGTACATGTTCAACCTTCCGGGCACCCTGGAACCCCTCTGTGTGGAGGCGGCCCTGCGGGCCCTGAACCTCCAGGTGGACGCCGTGGTCAGCATGGGCGGGGAAGACCTCATCGTCTACCGCCTGGACGGGGCCGGCAAAATTGTCAACAGCTTTTCCGGGAACAAGTGCGCCAGCGGCACCGGGGAGTTCCTGAAACAGCAGCTTGCCCGGATGGACATGTCCCTGGAAGACATAGACGGCATCCCCGATACCGCCAGGGTGTACCCCCTTTCCACCCGCTGCTCGGTGTTTATGAAGAGCGACTGCACCCACCGGCTCAACAAGCGGGAGGCCTCGAAGGAGGACATCGTCCTGTCCCTGTCCAATGTCATGGCCGTCAAGGTGATCGACTTCCTCAAGCGGGCCAAGCTGACCTCGGGCCGGGTGGCGCTGACCGGGGGGATCACCCTGAACCGCCACATCCTCCGGTTTATCCGGGAACTGGCCCCGGGGATTGAGTTTATCGTCCCCGAAGCGGCCCCGGTCTTCGAGGCCCTGGGGGCGGCGGCGCTGGCCGCGGAATCCGGCGCCCCCCTGCCGCCGGAGGGGCGGCTCCTGCGGACCGGCGGTATCCGCTTTGGAACCCTGCCGCGCTTGAAGGACTGGGAACACAAGGTCCGGTTCTTTGAAAAGCCCGGGGCCGCGGTTCGGGCCGGCCGGCCCTACATTCTGGGGGTGGACGGGGGATCCACCACCACCAAGGCCTGCCTGGTGGACCTGGAAACCGACGAGATCGCCGCCAGCCACTACGGGCGCACCCACGGGGACCCGGTGAAGGCCCTAAAGGAGTGCCTTCGGGTCCTGGAGGAAAAGGTTATCGCCGATACCGGGGGGAGGGAGGTAGACATCCGCCTGGCCTCGGTTACCGGCAGCAGCCGGGAGATCCTGGGGGTCTTCCTGGAAACCCCGGGGGTGTACAACGAAATCATCGCCCACGCCGCGGGCACCACCTACTTTGACCCGGAGGTGGAAACGATCTTTGAGATCGGCGGCCAGGACGCCAAGTACGTACTCCTCAAGAACGGGGTCCCCATCGACTACGCCATGAACGAGGCCTGCTCCGCCGGTACCGGAAGTTTCCTGGAGGAAAGCGCCTCCGGGGACCTGTCTATCCACAGCGCCCCGGAAATCGGCCCCCTGGCCCTCAACGCCGCGGCTCCCCTCAAGTTCGGGGAACACTGCTCGGCCTTTATCAACAGCGACATCCGCAAGGCGGTTCAGCAGGGGGCCGGCAGGGAAGACATCACCGCGGGTATTGTTTGTTCCATCGCGGCCAACTACCTGAACCGGGTGGTGGGGAACCGCACCATCGGGGGTAAGGTGTTTTTGCAGGGGGGGGTGGCGAAGAACCCCGCGGTCCCCCTGGCTTTCGCCATGATGCTGGACAAGGAAATCCTGGTGCCCCCCTCGCCGGAGCTGATGGGCTGCTTTGGGGTGGCCCTGCTGGCGAAGCGCAAGCGCGCCGCGGGTCTCCTCCCGGAAAAGGCCGTGGTCATGGGGGACCTGATTGGCCGGGAGATTGTCTACGAGCGGGTCTTTACCTGCCGGAGCTGTGAAAACCGCTGTCCTATCCAGGTGCTGAACGTGGGGGGGAACAAGTATATGTTCGGGGGGCGGTGCAACAAGTACGCCAACCTGCGAAAGGCCGTTAAGGATGTGGAGGTCTTTGACTATGTGGAGCGGCGGCAGAAACTGCTCTTCGAGACCTTCGCCGCCCCCCCCGTCTCCGGGGACTTCGCCCCTGATAAGGGAAACTTCGTTTCTGATAAGGGGATCCGCGTATCCGGGAACGGGACCGGCGTGTCTGGAAATGGGGAGGGCGTTTCTGGGAACGAGGACGGCGTGTCTGGAAATGGGGACGGCGTTCCTGGGAACGGGATCGGCGTGTCTGGAAACGAGGTCCCCGTTCCTGGGAACGAAGTTCCCGTGTCTGGAAACGAGACCCCCGTTCCTGGGAACGAAGCTCCCGTGTCTGGAAACGGGACTCCCGTTCCGGGGAACGAGGTTCCCGTTCCCTCCGCCGGGGGGCGGGGGTATACCGTCGGCATCCCCCGGGCTTTTTCCGTCCATACCCTCTACCCCCTCTACTCCTGGTTTTTTCACGAGCTGGGGATCAAAACCTTCCTTTCCACGGAGGTGGCCCACGCCGGGGTGGCCCGGGCGGAATCGGCCTACTGTTTTCCCGCGGAGATCGCCCACGGGGCGGTGCAGGACTGCCTGGATAAGGGGGCGGACTATGTGCTGCTGCCCCATTTCCGGGATATGCCCAGCTACGAGGAGGAGGTCCACGCCAACTTCTGCCCCATCACCCAAAGCCTGCCCTACTATGTGGAAAAGGCCTTCCCCGACGTGGCCAAAGAGCGCTGGCTTCCCCTGGTGGTGAGCTTTAAGTTTGGGGAGGAAAAGGCCCTGGAGCTGTTTCGGGATATGACCGCCCGGCTGGGCATTGGGGCGGCGGAAACCGACGCGGCCTTCGCGAAAGCCCTGGAACGACAGCGGGCTTTTTTCCAGGCCGCCCGGAAGCTGGGGGAGGAGGCGCTGGGGGAGGCCCGGAAGGCGGGGCGGCCCGTGATCGCCCTGTTGGGGCGGCCCTACAACGCTTTTACCGGGGAGGCCAACATGGGTATCCCCCGGAAATTCGCCACCCGGGGGTACTCCATTGTTCCCTTCGACATCCTTCCCTTTGAGGATGAGGCCATCTTCCCCAACATGTACTGGTACTACGGCCAGCAGGACGTAAAGGCGGCGAGCCTCCTCAAGAAAGAGGATAACCTTTACGTTACCTACATTACCAACTTTTCCTGCGCCCCGGACTCGTTTATCCTCCATTACATCAAATGGATCATGGGGCATAAGCCTTTCCTGGTGCTGGAGCTGGACTCCCATTCGGCGGACGCGGGGGTGGATACCCGGGTGGAGGCCTTCCTGGACATTATTGACGGCTACCGGGCCAAGCGGGGGGAGCTTGAGGGGGAGCGGTACCACAACGGCTGGAAGTTTGTCTACGAGCCGGGGGCGGCGGCGGGGCAGGACCTGCGGCTTGACAACGAAAAGACCGGTGAGCGGGTGCCGGCCCGGAACAATAAGCGGGTCAAGGTGCTGCTGTCCAACATGGGGGCGATCTCCACGGAGTACATCGCCGCGGTTCTGCGGAGCCTGGGGATTAGCGCGGAGGCCCTGCCGGTGGCTACCGTCAGGACGATCCAGCTTGCCCGGGCCCACGCCTCGGGGAAGGAGTGCGTTCCCAGCCATTTGGTGCTGGGGAGCGCCCTGCAGTTCTTCGCCTCCGGCGCGTACCGCAAGGATGAGCTGTATCTGCTCTTTGTGCCGATCACCACCGGCCCCTGCCGGACGGGGCAGTACTATGTGTACTACGAGAACCTTTTCCGGGATATGCGGCTGGAAAACGTGGTGGTCTTTATCCTTTCTTCGGATAATTCCTACGGGGAGCTGGGGCCGGGGTTTGTCAAGGAGATGTGGCGGGGCTTTGTGCTGGCCGATTACCTGAAGGACATACAGAATTCCCTCAAGGCCGCGGCTGTTGAGCCGGAAAAGGCCCAGGCGGCCTTTGAGGTTTCCTGGCGGGGCCTGATGAACACGGTGGAGACCAACCCCCGGGGGGTGTGGAAGCATCTGCGGCGGCTGGCGGCGGAGGTACGGCGGATTCCCCTGAAACGGCGGATCGCGGACTGCCCCCGGGTGCTGATTGTGGGGGAGATCTACGTGCGGCGGGATGATTTTGCCGTGGGGGAGCTGATCGACCTGATGAGCGAGCGGGGGATTGTGGTGAAGGCCGCGGGCATCGCCGAGTGGATCCACTACCTGGACTTTGTGCGGGAATACGCCCTGAAAAAGCTGATCCGCCTGCGCAAACCCGGGGGGCGGTTCCTTTCCAAGCCCTGGCGGGATTTACAAAAACTCCGGATCGAGGAATGGTGGAAACATTCGGTGGAAAAGAAGGTCCTCTCCATTCTGGAGCCCACGGGGCTGGTGCCCCGGACCCCCCATGACATGCGGAAGATCATGGCCTATACCCAGAAGTACTTTGTTAACCTGGAGTTGAACTCGGAGATTGCCGTGTCCAGCGGGGCCGCGGCGGCGGCCATGGACGAGGGGTATTCGGGGATTGTGAATATCAGCCCCTTCGCCTGCCTGATTGGCCGGGTTATCGAGGGGATCTTTACCCCCTGGGCCCGGGAGCGGAACTACCCGGTTCTTTCGGTGGAGGTGGACGGCAACCTGCTGCCCCCGAACATCGTGAACAAGCTCAACATCTTTATGGTGAATGTCCTCCGTTTCCGGGGCGGGGGGGACGCCGCCGCCCTGGTGGACGCCCCCCGGGGATCCGGCGGGGAAGCGCCCGGCGCCGGGGACGAGGGCGCCGGGGCGGCCTAGCGGTCCGCGTGAGCGGCGGGCCGTTAGTGGGGGCCGCGGGCTGTTCCGCGTAGACGGCGGGCCGTTTCGTGTGGCTCGCGGGCCGCCGCCCGGCCCCGGCGGATCAACGCGCGAAAAACCCCGGGGAGGGGCGGTTACTTTTGTGTTTTTGCGGTACTATTAATAATAAGATGTATGAAGATCAATAAAAAGCTGAAGTACGCCCTGGCGCTTTCCGGCGGCGGCGCCCGGGGGCTTGTCCATGTGGGGGTGTTGCGCGCCCTGGAAGAAACGGGTTTTCCACCCCCCTCGCTTATAGCGGGAACCTCCATGGGGGCGATTGTGGGGGGGCTCTACGCCTCGGGGATGAAGGGCCCGGCCCTCAGCCGCTATGTGCTGGAGGAACTGGACGTTCCCGGTTTTATGGAAAGCCCGGTGTTCAAGCTGGACGGGCCCCTGGGAAAGCTCTTTCAAACGGGGCGGATCATCGGGAATATCGCCACCAAGACGGGGTTTGACTCGGGTAAAAAGGTGTGGGCGATTCTGGAAAGATTGACCGGCGGCAAAAAAATCGAGGACTGCGAAATTCCCTTTCTCTGTAACGCGGTGGATCTTGGTTCCGGCCGGGAGCTGATCTTCCGTTCCGGCTCCCTTTCCCGGGCGATCCGGGCTTCCATGGCTTTTCCGGTGGTTTTTGAGCCCCTGGTGGAGGGGGATCTGTGCATGGTGGACGGCGGAATCGCGGATAACCTGCCGGTAAAGTCCGCCCGGGAAGCGGGGCGGGACCTGGGGATCAAGCGCGTCCTGGCGGTGGATACCCGCCGCTGGCGGAATCTTCCCCCCGCGGCCTTTAAAAACGGGATCAGCGTGGTGATGCGCTGTTTTGAAGCCATGGTTCACGTGTCGGAGACCGAGCCCGCGGTCCAGCCCCGGCGCGCGGGCCGGGCTTTTCCGCCGGTCTTGATGCTCCACGCGGCGGACAGGACCTCGGTCCTTGATTTTTCCCGCAAGAAGCAGCTCCTGGAGCTGGGCCGGGACGCGGTCTACGAAAGCCAGGCGGCGCTGGGAGCCTTTTTTGGCGGGGGGGTCAAGGCCGCCCTGGCCCGGCGTTCCCTGAGCGGCTGCGGCATTCAAACCGACGCCTACTATGGAGACGCCTAATGCCGGGTCTGGGTAAGCGTTTTGACAAGCAGATCGGTTCCCTCCTGGAATCCTACGGTACGCTGGGGCTGGTCAACCCCGCGGGGGAGGCGAATTTGCCCTCAAAGAAGAGTGTGGAGGGGATTCTGAGGGGGCTGGTGGAGTTGCTGCTGCCCGGTTTTGGGGAAATGGAAACCCTGGAACACGATACCCTGGCCCTGATCACCGCGGAAAGGGTGAACAGGACGGGGCGGCGGCTGGAACGGGAGGTGGAAAAGAGCGTGGCCTTTGGGTGCAGGCTCGCCAGCCAGGCCGCCGCCGATGAAAACCGCCGGGGGTGCCGGGCCTCCGCGATGCTCCTGGTGGACGAGTTTTTCGGCGAACTGCCGGAGATCCGGAAGGCCCTGGCTCTGGACGCGGCGGCCGCTTTTCAGGGGGATCCGGCGGCGAAAAGCATGGACGAGGTGATCCTGGCCTATCCGGGGCTGGAGGCGATTATGGTACACCGGCTGGCCCACTTTTTCTGGAAACGGGAGGTGCCCCTGATCCCCCGGATGATGAGCGAGATTATCCACAATAAGACGGGGATTGACATTCATCCCGGGGCGGAAATAGGGGAGTCCTTTTTTATTGACCATGGGACCGGGGTGGTCATTGGGGAGACCACGGTGATTGGGAAAAACGTTAAACTCTACCAGGGGGTAACCCTGGGCGCTCTTTCGGTTACCAAGGAACTGGCGGGGGAAAAAAGGCACCCCACCATAGAGGATAACGTAACGATTTATTCCGGGGCCACCATCCTGGGGGGTGATACCATCATCGGTCAGGGGTCAATTATAGGCGGCAATGTGTGGATCACGGGATCCGTCGCTCCCGGTTCTACCGTATACGCCGATCTGGGCGTTCAGGTAAAGAACCGGAGGGGGTAAGGCGCGGCGCGAAAATAAATCTTTACTTTTAATAAAAAAACGCCGATAATAAGATGGGGAGAGGTGTCTGTATGAGTGAAAAAAGTTTTAGGGAGGGATTGTACGCCTGCAGGGCCATGGAAAGGTACGGTTTCGCGTTGATGATGTTGTGCGTCTCGTTCGCCGTCTACGGCCAGACCCGGGAGGATGTCCGTGTTTTTGTTCCCCGGCCTACGGCTAATACCGGAACACCGGAACAACAGGCGTACTTTCAGGAGCAATTTAAGAGTGAAATTTCCGGCGCGGGCTACGCGGTGGCGGAAAACCAGCAGAATTCCGATTATACCATGCAGCTGACGATCCGGGGTAACCCGGACTTTGATTTATACGAGGGGGAAGAAGAATTCGATCTTCTTATTCAACTTTTGCGGAATTCCGACGGGGCGGAGGTGGTGCAGTTCAGTTTTCCCTTTACCAAGACCGATGACATGTACGAATGGAATCTGTACCTGGTGTATCAGGCCCTGGCCAACGTGCCCATGACAAAGCTTACCGCCATTCCTAAATCGGACTATTGGCGCAACAAGTACCTGTACATCGCGGCCGCCGGCGGGGGGGATATCCCCTGGTTTACGGTAGAGAAGTATCACAAAAAACAGCAAGATGCCCAGGGGGTGGGAAACGATCAGGCCACCTTGGCGCCCTCGTTTCTGCTGGGGCTGGAGTACCATTTCTTGAATTTCATGTCCGCGGAGGCGGACCTTAAGTTCCGGTTTATGTCGATTGAGGGGAAAAAAAACATGCTGGTCCCTTCCTTCGCGGCGGTGGCGAAGGCTGTCATCAAGCCCAGCGATCATTTTATGCTTGAGCCCTACGCCGGGATGGAGTTTCCCATGAGTACCGATGGGGAGATTAAGCTGCCCCGGTTCGCCATGGTGGGGGGAATGCAGTTCGGCGTCCGGGGGGGATCGATGGGCGCGCTGTTTATAGACGTCAATTTTACCTATGACCTGGGAAAGACCAAGACCGATACCACCTACGGTACGGGGGAATTCCAGCGGTTTCAGATTGGCGTCCTTATTGGCTATAAGCTAGGCTTTTTCAACCGGATAAAGGATAAAAGTAAAACCGGATAAAACATAAGGAAGTGGATGTAGATGAAAAGGCTGACGGTTTTCGCGCTGCTTTTGACTGTACCGTTTTTCGTGTTTGCCCAGCGGAATTTTACCCAAAGAGGGCCGGGTACGGCGGAGATAAATTCGCCCAACAACCAGATAGCCCATCCCTCTTTGCCGATAGGTACCCAGGTGAGGGTAACAAACACCGAAAACGGAAAAGAAGTCATGGCCACCGTCAGCGCCCGGATCTCGTCCTCCGCGGAGCGGATTGCCGATGTTTCCACCGGGGCGGCCACGGCCCTGGGCATGAACCCCACGGGCACCACCCCTATTCTGATAGAGACGGTAAGCCCCCCCAGGACGCCCAAGGCCCCGCCGCCCCCGGAGCCGCCCAAGGAAGAGTCTCCCCCGGAACCGCCTAAGGAAGAACCCAAGGAGGAGCCTAAAGAAGAACCTAAGCCGGAACCGCCTCCCCCTGAACCGCCCAAGGAAGAGCCCAAGCCGGAACCGCCTCCCCCGGAGCCGCCCAAGGAAGAGCCCAAGCCGGCGGACACGAATTCCAACAGCACCAACGACAGGAACTTTAATATATATAACATCATCATGTCCCCCGGCGCCATGGCCCAGGATTCGAGTGTTTCCTACGCCAACCCGGAGCGAAACGGCGGCGGTTCCGGCGGCAGCGGCGGCGGCTCTTCCCCGGTGATAGTAACCCCCATGTCTCCGGCCACGTCGGCTCCTTCCTCGGCCCCCTCGTCGGCTCCCGCCCCGGTGCAGCAGATCTTTGCCCCCATCCAGGCGCCCTCCATGCCGACCACGACGCCTACCGTGCAGCCGGCGACTCAGCAGCCCTCTACCCAGCAGACGCCGCTGAATCAGTCCCCCGTTCCGGTCTATCAGAATCCGCCGGCCGCCTCGACACAGCCGGCCTATCCGCCGCCGTCGTCTTATTCGTCCCCGGCGCCGGCGCCCTCTTATCCGCCCGCGCCGTCCTACCCGCCGCCGTCCGCGGCTTATCCTTCCGCCCCGGCGCCGTCTTATCCGCCGCCGGCCGCCTCAACGCCGGCGCCGTCCTACCCGCCGGCCCCGGCCCCGGCGCCTCAGCCGGGTTCCGCAGAACCGGCCAGGGTTATGCCGGCCCTTCCCCCGGCGGGTTCCGGGCAATACCGGGTTCAGGTAGGCTCCTTTGCCAACGAGTATGGCGCGCGGCAGCTTTATGACGCGCTGTACCGGGGGGGAATTTCCCCCGCCTATGAACGGTACGGAGACTATGTCCGGGTGGTGATTGTGGGCGTGAACGCCGCTGACCTGCCCGAATACGCCCGGCGGCTTGGGCAGCTGGGGGTTAGGGAGATCTGGATCAGGAAGGAGTAGGGGGCTCGCGGGGCCGGGGGTCCTTGAGCGGGGCGGCGGGCTGTCCCGCGGCGGCGCCGGTATCGCGGGCGGGGCCTTTGTTACCCGTTCTCTAACAGGCGGCCGGCCAGAAGCTTTTCTATTTTTTCGAGGGCCAGGTGGTAGTCGAGCCGCAGGGCGTCTTTGCCAATCTCCGCCACCACCTTGTCGACGGCCAGGCTGTAATACACCATCTCCATTTCTTTTACCATGTCCTCCACCCGGGCGCTCTTGCCCTGTTTGCACGCCGCGCCCAGCAGGGTGATCTTGCGCAGCATTATTTCCCGGGGTACCTTTACCGGAGTGGTCTTAAGGACGGTGTGTATTTTGTCCAGCAGAACCCTGGCTACCACGGGCTTGACCACATAGTCCCTGGCCCCCGCCTGTTTCGCGCCAAGAATCACGTCGGGCGTACTGTGGGAACTTACGATGATCACCGGGATATGATAATACGACGGGTGCTTTTGGATAAAGTTCAAAAACTCCAGGCCGGAAACGTTGGGCATATTCATGTCCAGGAGGATCATGTCTATGTTGACGGTGTTCAGTATGGTTAAGGCTATTTCTATGGATTTGGCCAGGGAAATCTCAAAGCTTCCTTTTAGCGCGGCGCGGATTTCCGCTAAAGAAGTAATGTTATCATCCACGGCCAGGATCGTTTTTCCGCTTCCCTCAAGCATGGTTTAATGCCTCCTCCAGTTTTTTGCGGATCGCGTCGTACTCAAGGTTGTCCATTTGTTCCCGCAGCCACGGGATCAATTCCCCGCCGGATTCATATTCAAAGGACTCAAGCTCGTTCAGGTTTTGCTCCATGGCCTCTACCCTGTAGAGGGCGGCGGCTTCCCGCAGCCGGGAAAGCGCGGCGGGGTCCGGGGCGGGAAGTTTCCGTTTTGTTTCTTTCCGGTCCTCCGCCTTTTTTAACAGTTCCCCCAGGTCCCGCAGCAGGTATTCCACCGTTTCAACAAAGGCGTTGTTGCCCGCGCGGACCCGGTCAATGTCTTTGGCCCTGGCGGCGGTTTCCAGTTCCTCCGCCAGGCCGCCCGCGTCGTTGGCGCAGATGCCATAGCTGGAACCCTTCAGGCCGTGGATCACCACCGTGTATTCGGCGAGGCTTTCTTCCCCTTCGGAGAGCAGTTCCCGCAGTTTCTTCAGCAGCCCCGGGGTGTGCAGGTGGTAGGAACGAAGCACTTCCACATAGGCCGCTTCGCCGTTGTACCGTTCTTTTCCCTGGGCCAGGTCCAGCCCCTCCACGTAAAGATCCGGCGGCAGGACCGAAAGGCCGTCCTGGCCGGGGTCTCCGGTTTTTTCTTTTTCCGCCCGCAGGATGGTTTCCTGGCTTTGTTTGTTCCGGATCCAGGTGTTTAAGGCCACGTCAAGCCGCATAATGTCAATGGGTTTGGAAATATAGCCGTTAAAGCCCCTGGAAAGGAACATCTCCTCGTTTCCCGTCAGCGCGTTGGCGGTAAGGGCGATGATCGGCACCGTCCGGGCGTATTCGTTGTTTATCTCGTTGCGGATAATCCGCGTCGCCTCTATGCCGTCCATGCCGGGCATCATGTGATCCATGAGGATCAAATCGTAGCGGAAGGTGCTGTCGTTTCCGGCGATCCTGACTTTCGCTATCGCCTCCTGCCCGCTTAGGGCGAAGTCCATGGAAAGGCCGTAGGGGAGCAGCAGCCCCTTGGCCACGTCCAGGTTGGTTTCCACATCGTCCACCACCAGCACCCTGCCGTAGGGCATGTAATTGCGGATCAGCCGGAGCCCGCCCCGGCTGTGGCGGTTTTCCCTGAAGCGGAACTGTTCCAGATTCCGGGCGGTCGCCTCACCGATGGGGGTTTCGTCCACGATACGCTGGGGAATTCGCGCGATAAAAACACTGCCCTTGCCGTACGCGCTTTTCACGGATATGGTTCCCTTCATTAAATCCACCAGGTTTTTGGTGATGGACAGCCCAAGCCCTGTGCCCTCAATGTTTCTGTTCGCCCGGGCGTCGAGCTGACGGTACTCGGAAAAAAGGATGGAAATATCCTCTTCCCGTATGCCCCGGCCCGTGTCCTCGATGGTAAAGGTAAGCAGGGCGTTGTCTCCCCACCGTTCCCAAACAATGGTAAACCGTACGGAGCCCTCCTCGGTGTACTTAAAGGCGTTGGAAAGAAGGTTGTTAAGGATCTGCTTTACCCGGAGTTCGTCCCCCAAAAGCTTGGCCGGGATGGTTTCGTCAATTTTCAGATAAAAGACGACGGGCTTTGATCCAATCCGCACAATATTGAGCTGGATCGCGTCGTTGATCATGCTGGGCAGATCGTAATCCCCCAGCACAAGCTCAAAGCTCCCCGACTCGATTTTAGAGATATCCAGGATGTCGTTGACGATGGCCAAAAGGCTCGCGCCGGAGTTGTGGATTTTTTCTATGCCCTGGCGGGTTTCCGAGGGGAGTTTTTTTTGCAGCTCTATTTCCGAAAGGCCGATGATGGCGTTAAGGGGGGTGCGGATTTCGTGGCTCATGGTGGCGAGGAACGCGCTCTTGGAACGGGAAGCGGCCTCGGCCTCAAGCCGGGCCCGCATGATCGGGGTAATGTCGATAAGGTTGATGAGCCGGCCCTTTGTCTCGCTGTCGAGGCTGGCGGTTATGACCCTGAAGTAATACCGCTGATCCTCCAGGATAATTTCCTGGGTAACTTCGCAGGTCTCCCCGGTTTTTAAAATGCGGTAGATCATCGCCTTTAAATCCATGTCCTTAAGAAGATCAAACACAGGCCGGCCAATGGCCATCGCGGGGTTTACCAGGCGGATCAGGCGGGCGAAGGGCTCGCTGAAATAGGTTACCCTGTTGAGGGAATCCACCAGAACGATCTGATTGGGAGTGGATGAAAGCAGGGCGGTAAAGGAATTTTGGGCTTTCATGGCGGCGTTGTTTTTATTTGACGCGAAAACCGTGGTCATGTAGATAAACACCGAACCGAAGAGGGAGATAAACCACAGCATAAGGCTTTCCGTTATGTGTACGGTTCTGGAGGGATGCATCGTGGGGATTTTAAAAAACAGCAGCGTTATGGAGGCGATATTGGAAACAAGGATGTACGTTCTTAGCGCGCGGTGGTTAAAATACAGGGCCCCCACGGCGCAGATGCCCAGGCAGGTGGGGAAAAAGTAAAAAAAGCTGCGCATCGCGAAGGACGCGGCGGTATAGGCGGCGTACAGGATCATGGGCATGAGGAATGCCTCGTTCAAGAAACGCCGCGCCCTGTGGAGCAGGGCTATGATCAGCGTCAGCGATCCGGTGGCGGCCAGGGCGACGATCATGATCCGGGTATTTTTCTCCGCGGCGGCCTCAAGGATCCGGAAGATCATAAAGGCGGTGATGGAACACTCGGTGATGATAAAGGCCAGGCGGTTTGTTTTGAGGCCGGTTTTACTCATCGGAGGGGTTCCTTCCGGCGCGCCGGGAAACGTCAACAAACCGCGCCGCGCCGGGCAGCAGTTCCACCGTGAGTTCCGTGTCAAAAAAGATAACGTCGTCCATGCCGATCACCAGGGGGCCGCCGGATTGGATGCTGAGCTTTTGTCCCTGTTTTTGGAAAAAATCGGGATACCTGTCATGCCGGCCCCGCAGGTAGGCGGGCATGAGGCTGAGCGTTCTAAGGACGCCGCCGCCGCGGGCAAAGAGAATGTCCATACGGCCGTCATCGGCCCGGGCGGAAGGCTGGGGGCTTTTGCCGCCCCTGTACCAGGGGCCGTTGGCGGCGTAAATGCCCCGGTAAACGCCGCTTAAATCCTCCCCGTCCAGCGTGACCTGGTAACGCTGCCGGAGCAGCCCGCGGTCGCGGCAGGCGGCGACTCCCCCGATCAGGTAAAAGGAGCGGTACAGCCGCTGGTTGAGCCACCGGAGACCGGCGCTGCCCTCCTCCAGGCTCCGCTGGATCCGGGCGGCGTTAAGGAGCGCCATGGCCTCTGTCCCAATAAGGCAAAAATTCATGGCGTAGTTGTTTCCCGCCCGGATCACGTCCATGGGCGCCGCCGGGGCGCTGAGCTGGAGGGGAAGACTCCGGAACAGGGCCATGTTTTTTTTGCCAAAACCCCGGACAAAGTTGTTGGTCCGGCCGTAGGGTATGGCCGCGAGTTCGGCCCCGGGAAAACCCATGATCCCGTTGAGGCAGTCAAAGAGGATCCCGTCGCCCCCCACGGCGTAAACCCGGAGGGTGGTTCCGGCGCTTAGATTTTCGGCGTAGGACCGGATAAACCCCATCGCGTCCCGGGGAAACTGGGAGACATATACCATGTAGCCCCCGGTTCCCGCTTTTTTAAAGAAATCGTAAACCCCCGAGAGAAAACTGTCCATTTTTCCCTTCTGCCAAAATGATTTTGGGTTAAGGATAAACAGGTGCTGGGTCGCGGGGTTCATACGGTCCTTTTGTACGCTTTTATCTCCCGCCTGATCTGTTCCGCCAGTCCCGCCCTGGGTATTCTGATCTGTTCCATGGAATCCCGGTAACGGAGGGTTACGGTTCCATCGTCTTTAGACTGGTAGTCCACGGTAACGCAGAAGGGGGTTCCCGCCTCATCCTGGCGGCGGTAGCGGCGGCCAATGGCCCCGGCCTGATCGTAATCGGTGGCGAAGTCTTCCTTTAGCTCGGAGCGGATTTCCCCGGCCAGTTCGGCCAGGCCGTCTTTTTTCATAAGGGGGAGGATCGCCACGGTTACGGGGGCCACATCGGGGTGGAAGCGGAGTACGGTACGCCAGTCTTCCCCGGAACCCGCGGCTTCTTCGGAACCGCCCCCGTCTTTTCCGGAAACCACTTTTTCCTCGTCATAGGCGTCGCAGAGGATCATTAACACCGTCCGGGTAAGGCCCGCGGAGGTTTCGATGATGAAGGGAATGTAGCGCTCGTTGTTGTTATCCTGGTCGATATACTGGAGATCTTTCCCCGAGTATTCGGTGTGCCGGGTAAGATCATAATTCGTACGGTTGTGAACCCCCTCCAATTCCCGCCAGCCCATGGGAAAGAGGTACTGGATATCGTAGGCGTCCTTGGCGTAGTGGGCCAGCTCGTCCGGGCCGTGCTGATGCCAGCGGAGGTGATCCATCTTGACCCCCAGTTTTTCGTAATAAGCCCAGCGGCGTTTCTTCCACTCGTTAAACCATTCCACGTCGCTCCCGGGTTTAACAAAATACTGCATCTCCATCTGCTCGAACTCGCAGGTCCGAAAGATAAAGTTCTTGGTGACGATTTCGTTGCGAAAGGCCTTGCCGATTTGGGCGATGCCAAAGGGTATCTTCATCCTGTTGCTCTGGATGATGTTCTTGTAGTTTACGTAGATCCCCTGGGCGGTTTCGGGACGCAGGTAGATGACGCTGGCGCTGTCCTCCGCGGGGCCGATGTGGGTTTTGAACATCAGGTTGAATTTCCGGGTATCGGTAAGCTCCCCGCCGCACTCGGGACAGAGCTTTTTCGCCAGGTTCTCCTCGGGGATCATGTCCGCCCGGAACCGGGTTTTGCACTTTTTGCAGTCCACCAGCGGATCGGTAAAGTTTTCCACATGGCCGGAAGCTTCCCAGGTCCGGGGGTGCATGAGGATGGCCGCGTCCAAACCCGCGATGTTATCGTGAAGCTGGGTCATTTCCTTCCACCAAAACCGGGCGACGCGGTTTTTAAGCTCGATCCCCAGCGGACCGTAATCCCAGGCGCCATTCTGCCCCCCGTAGATCTCGGAGGACTGAAAAACAAAGCCCCGGCGTTTGGCGAGGGAGGTGATTTTTTCCATGGTCGCGGGACCCTGGTACTCGGTTAATTCTTCAGCCATAATGGGAAACTCCTCGGTAAAATGATTTTCATTATAAGGCAAAAACATTTTTCGCGCCAGCCCTGTCCGCCGCGCCGCTCCCTTTCCGTCCGCCTCCCTTTCCTGTATCATGTCTCCATGGACGCGCGTGAAAAGCTTGCCGCCCTGGGCGCCGCCGTGCCGGAGATTCTCCTCCCCAGGGGGGGGGTGAACCTTTCTAAATGGGCGGTTATCGCCTGCGATCAATTTACCCAGGACCTCGGCTATTGGGAATTGGTCCGGCGGATCGCGGGGGATGCCCCCTCCGCCCTGAACCTTATCTACCCCGAGGTCTACCTGGAGCGAGACGCCCTGTCCGGGGGAACCCGCCGGACCCGTCTGACCGCCATCCACAGGGCCATGGCGGACTACTTGGGCTCCGCCCCCGGCGGGGGGATCTTCGCCCCCCCCCTGGAGAGTTTGGTGTACCTGGAGCGGGATACCCCCTGCCGGCAGGGAAGGCGGGGGCTTCTGGTCTGCCTTGATCTGGAACGTTACGACTGGAAGCCGGGGACGGCTCCCCTGATCCGGCCCACCGAGGGGACCGTCCCCGAACGGCTTCCCCCCCGGATGGATATACGCCGGGGGGCTCCCCTGGAAATTCCCCATATCCTGATTTTGATTAACGACCCGGCGAATACCCTGTTCCCCGCCCTGGCTGAACGGGCGAAGGACCCGTTCCGGCCGGGCGGCGGAAAACCCCTCTACGACGCGGGGCTGATGCTGGGATCGGGGAGGGTCCGGGGCTGGAAGCTTGAGGGGGAAGCGGACTGGGCGCTGCTGGCCCAGGGGCTGGAAAGGCTGGCCGCCGGTACCCATGGGGATTTTCTTTACGCCGTGGGGGATGGGAACCACTCCCTGGCCGCCTCCAAGGGGATCTGGGAGGAGTATAAGGCGGCCCGAAGAAAGGAGGGTGTAGCGGAAGGGGAGCTGCTGAGCCATCCCGCCCGCTGGGTTTTGGTGGAACTGGAAAACCTCTACGATCCGGCCTTGATTTTTGAGCCGATCCACCGGATCCTCTTTGGCGCGGGGGCGGCGGAACTGCGGGAAGTCCTGTCCGTCCTTCCCGGTTTTCGCTGCCGGGACCTGGACGCCGGGGGGTTAAAAGCGGCTTTGGCCGGTTCCGCCGAAAGCGGGGACCCCGCCGGGACAGATCCGCCGCCGGTCCGCTTTGGCCTTGTGTCGGGGGAAAGTTGTTTTTTGATCGAGGCCGATCCCGCCCCCCTGGCGGTGGATCCGCTCCAGCCCCCGCTGGATCGCTTCACGCGGGATCACCCCGGGGTACGGATGGACTATATCCACGGCGTTGAGGAACTTTTCCGTTTGGCCGGCCCCGGCGGCGGGCAAAGCGCCGCCGGAATCGCGCTGCCCCCCTTTAGAAAACAGGGGCTCTTCACCGCCGTGGCGAAGCGGGGCGTCCTGCCCCGGAAGAGTTTTTCCATGGGTGAAGCGGTGGAAAAGCGCTTCTACCTGGAGTGCAGAAGGTTATTTGGATGAAGATACTACGCTATGTTTTAGGCCCGGAAAAAAAGCCCTCCGGGGACGGGATCCTTCCCCTGGACGCCTGGGAACTGCCGGAGCTGCTGGAAATCGCCGGCGCCGGGGACGAGGCCCGGGCCGCCTTTAAGGCCGGTCCGGTGGCGCTTCAGAGCGGGGGCTGGCAGTCCTGGTCGCCGGGCTGGGAACTGGCGCCGGGGGAAACGTTCCCCTCCGGCGTTAAATTTTACCCGGCGCTGCGGAAGATGTCTTCCCCGCCCTGGGACTGCGGCAGAAATGGAAACGCCCCGGTGTATCCCGGGCGGGAGGGGGACCTGCGGCGGGGGGAGGTAACCGGTTCGTTTATCATGTACCTCCGGGCGGGGGACTGGTATCTGGTCCTGGCCGAGGGCCCCGCGGAGGCCCCCCCTAAGTCCGGGGTGGGCGGCGGCCCGGCGGTGCGCCCGCCTCTGTGCTTTCACGTCAACGCCGGCCGCCAGCGCGTCAGGGTGGGGCTGTACTGTCCCGGTTTGTCTGACGGGGCCGCTTTGTCCGGCGCTCCCCCGGCGGCGCTTCACGTTTTTTTGGCCCGGGGGTATTTTACCTTTAAGGATACCATCAAAAATATCTACCGGGGGGATCGGCAAGAGCGGTTTAAGGCCCTTTCATGGCTGGGAAACGGGAGGACGGCGGCGTTTCGGCCCGGGGGTTATGAATCCTGGTACAATCACTATACGGAAATCAATGAAAAATTGATCCTGGAGGATCTTGAGGGGCTGGGCAAAACCGGCAACCTTATCAAGCTCCGCTATCTGGACAAAAAACAGCCCGCGGTGTTCCAAATTGACGACGGCTGGGAAAAGGCCGTGGGGGACTGGGAGGTTGATGAAAGCCGTTTCCCCCGGGGGCTTAAACCCATCGCGGAACGGATCGAGGGGGCGGGGTTAATCCCCGGTATTTGGCTGGCCCCCTTCCTGGTAACCCGCCGCTGCCGAATTTTCCGGGAAAAGCCAAAGTGGGTCCTCCGGGAAAAGGACGCGTTTCCCGCGACCGCCGGCTGGAACCCCCATTGGGATGGCACCTTTTACTGCCTCGATCTGTCCCGGGAGGACGTGCTGGACTACCTTCGTTCCCTGATGGATAAGGTGATAGACCAGTGGGGGTTCCGGTACATCAAGCTGGACTTTCTTTATACCGGGTTCTTTTACGGGGCCTTCGCCGGGGGAGGCGCTCCGGCGGACCACTACGAGCGGGCTATCTCGCTCTTAACGGGACGGACAAAAAACGCCGCGGGCCGTCCCCTGGCTTACCTGGGCTGCGGCCTTCCCCTGGGGCCCTCGTACCGGTATTTCCCCCTTTCCCGGATCGGCACCGACACCCGGGAAACCTGGGACTGGCCCATGGCGCGGTTCCTGGATCATCTGGGCCGGCCCAGCGCCGCGCTTTCCCTCCTGGATACCATTGGCCGGTCCTTTATGAACGGGACGGTTTTTATCAACGATCCGGACGTGGTGTTTCTCCGGTCCCAGAACTGCGCCTTAACCGAAACGGAAAAGGAATGTATCGCCCTGGTGAATTTTTTGTTGGCGGGCCAGATAATGTTTTCCGACGATCCCCTTTCGCTCAACGAAAACGATTTGGCCTTTACCGCCCGGGTCAACGCCCTCTATGATCAACTGGAGGGGGACGAGTACGGCGCTGTCGGCCTGGGCGGGAATCCCCATGAAGTGTATGGTTTGATTAGCCGGTCAAGAAAAACGGCGGGGATTATCAACCTCGGCGACCGGCCTTTTCTTTTGGAAAACGCCGGGAAATATTTCCCCCCCGGGGGAAATTGGCTTTCGGATCACCGGCTCCCCCCGGGGGACCGGTTTTTAAAGGGCCGCCCGGGAACCGGGTTCGCCCCCAGGAGCGTCAGTATCTACCGGTATTAGAGGCGCTTGACCGTCTTTGTCTGTAATGGCGTATCACGCCGTGGGCCGGGGTGGAAAAGGGCGGCGCGTCATCCGCGGGTAGTTAGACGCGACGCGTCTTAAGATTGTGGAAAACGCGTTGACAAAAAGGAGAATTTCTGATAAAATGAAACAGCAAACAGCAAACAGCAAACAGCAAACAGCAAACAGCAAACAGCAAACAGCAAACAGCAAACGATATACCCCTTCTTTACTATTTAAACAAGCAAAGAATGTAGTAAAATTTGTTATAAAAAAATTATGTATACTATATGCCATTTTTCGATATTCAAAATTGCACAAAATTGGCGCGTTTACTATAGTCGCGAATAATTGTATCGCGGGTTTTTTATATCAGAAATATGGTATAAAATATTACTCGCCGACGATAGGTTTGCAATTTCCACAAGATGATTTCGTAAAATTTTGTTCCAATTTTGAGCATTACATTAACTGTGAGCTTGAGGAAAGTATTGAGAAAAAACAAGACATTTTCACGTCATTGGGGGGTGGTAAAATAAATTTTCCCGTAGGAACGCTTGATGATTTAACAATATTTTTCCAGCATTATAATGATTTTGATGACGCGAAGATGAAATGGGAATTAAGGAAAAAAAGAATAAATTATGACAAATTATTTTTTGTATTTGTCGCGTATGATGATACGTCAATTGAAATATTAAAATCTTTTGAGGCGTTACCGATTAAAAATAAAATACTTATAACAAATAAGAAACGCGATGAATGTTTAAAGGCATTCGCGTTATATAACGGGTTAAAACCATGGTATGAAAAAATGGACAATGGTTTTGGAAAAAAGTATTATGAACAATATAATTTTTATAAATGGATTGTTAAGAATAATAAGGTACGGGCAAACGGCGTATAACGCGATTGTGTACGCACGGAAACCGCTTGCGCGGCGTCAGAAAGTCTTACGGTTGGTTGTTCTATGAAAAACCGCAACCTGGGTTACGCCCCTTTGCGCGGTTTTTCGTAGTTACATTTTTTTGCGTCCTGAAACCGCTATGCGGTTTCCTTGCCGGGCGTAAAAAACCTCATACGCGGGCTAGAGCGTAAAAATTTACTTGAATAAATGGAACCGGAATACAAAATTATGGGAATAATACGGAAATAAAATTACCGGAAAATATAAACCATGCGCCTACGGCGCAAAAGGGAATAGAAAGCGGGAAATGTTAAAAACTCTCTCGAAAGGGGGCGGAGAGGCTCCTAATTGACCGCGCGAGCGGTCAACCTTACCGCCCCACCTCCCCCAACCACAGGGGATTTCCCCCAAATTTCGGATAACAAAAAGCGGGAAAGCCTCTTGAAATTTATTTTCCCCCATGATAGAATAACTTTATGGTAAAAGTTCCGCGAAAAACAGCCTTTTTTACCGCTTTAATGACCGCATGGCTGGCCTTGGCCGTCGTTTTTGCGGGCGTTTTTGTCATTGTGGAACATGACCATGAGCATATCGATGCCGCAGGCCATAGCGTCCCAAGCAGTGAAAACTGCCAAATTTGTCTTGAAATACAAATCGCCCTGCGGCTTATAGAAGCCTTTGGACGGCTCGGCGTAAGCATGGCCCTCATCGGTTTCATCGTATATGCCCTTTCTTCTATTATGAAACCACAACGGGCTTTTTGTCCGTCTAATCCCATTGCGCTCAAAGTAAAGTTCAACTGTTGATATAAACCTCCACAGCATGACAACACCCCATTTCCTCAAATCTAAAATCCAAAGGGGAAATGG
>JAIRPD010000019.1 GCA_031257195.1 Treponema sp.
CACATTAAACGAATTGGGGGAACGAACGGAACCGGTGGTGTTGCCGCCGATAACCACCGGGCCGGAGGGACCCCCGCCGGGCATGGTGGTGGGGAAGGTAAGGGTCCCGGTCCCACTACCCGCACCCGCCGGCCAATAAACATATATTCCGCCGCCTCCCGGGCCGCCGGTATCCGGGGCGTCGTTCCCGGTTATCTCGCCTTTATAGATTTTGACCTGGGCGTTCCCACCCCCTTGTATAAAAATTCCCCCGCCCGCCGCAAAGCCGGTGGCGCCGCCGCGGACGGTATTATTGACGATACGCCCGCCGTGCATCTCAAAGGAGCCGGATTGGGCCGTATTGACTCCACCTCCACCCGCCGAAGAACTACGTGTATAATTAACACGGTTACGCGAAATTTCCCCGCCGTACATCTTAAACGTTCCGTTTTTGCGTACGTCAACCCCTCCCCCAAGTGCCACGACCTCGTTATCCCTGATTATTCCGCCCGTCATGATAAAAGTTCCGCTACCGATGATAGAAACGCCGCCGCCATGGTCCTGGACGTTAAAATCGATGACGCCGCCGCTCATGGTTACCGTACCCCCCGTCGTTACCCGGACCCCTCCTCCTCCCCCACGGTCAGTATCGTATACGTTGCCCGTGATTCGCGCGCCGTTCAGTATGTTGAACGCGCCGCCGCTGGTCACCAAAACCACCGGGGCGTTATTCGCGGTTTTCCCCTTGAGGGTAACGCCGTTCCCCAGGGTCAGGGTACGTCCGGCGTTTACCGTAAAGAGGCTGCCGTTGGCGTTGAGTTGTATGGTCCGCGGGGCGCCATCCCCGCTTTCCAGGGTCAGGCTCGCCCCCGCCGCGCCCCCAAAGGACAGCGTCCTGGGGCCGCTGGCCACACTCGCGTGGAGCGTAAGGTAGTAGTCCACACCGTCTTCCGCGTTCCCCGGGGCCGCGAGCCAGGCGAGGGCGCTGTTAAAGGTTTCCCCCGCCTCGCGCAGGGGAACGCGGGCGGCGGTCTTGTACAGCGCCGCCTCTACCGGGTTTAGTCCCGTGATCAGGATGCCGCCGCCTACGGGGTTCCCCACCCGGAGCAGGGTAAGGCCCCCGGGGGAATAACTCGCGGCGCTTACCGGGCCATAGTCCAGCTGGTGGTAGTTCACCCCGGTCCGCAGACGCCATACGTCGTGGCCGGCGGTAGCCTCGGGGTTTGCCTCGTCATAGTACGCCGTGAGGGGGATGTCCACGGCGAGGGTGCACCAGCCGTCGATGTTCCCGGTGGTAAGGAAGAGCTTTATCGTTTTTCCCGCGTCGGGGTCAGGGGCCTCCGGGGTGTAGAGGGAGAGGCCGCCGTCGCCCAGAAGCTCCACCCCGGAACCCCCGGTCTGGGGGTCCACCCGGGAGGGAAGGTTTCCCTCGGTCGCGTACCCCACGGAGGTGAGGACCGGCGTCCCCGCCAGCTTGAGGGGGGTAACGAGGGTAGCGGGATCCCCCGGCGTCAACTCTTCCGAGGGGACGCCGCCGATAAACAGCGCCGCCTCCACGTCGCCGCCCTTGGGCGTCTTAAAGTAGGGTACTCCCCGGTTATTGACCACCGTGGTGTCGTGGTTCCCGATATAGCTCGCGGGGGCGGTGATCTGAAAGGCGCTGTCATCGGCGTCGGTGATCTTACATTCCAGGGCCGTGAGGGTAAAGGTAAGGCTTATGGTATTCGCGTCGATAGCCCCGGGAGTGCCGGGGTTGGCGGCGGTAAGTTTCCCCGTGGCCAGGAGGGTGCGGTCGTCGTAGCGCCCCGCCAGCAGAATGGCTTTGTCCAGGGTACTGTAGTCCCCCGGGGGCAGCCAGACCCGGGCGGTCTCGCCCTTCCGCCAGGCGACCCGGTGGTAGGCGGCCCCATCAAAGAAGACGGCCTCAAAGTAGTCAACGCCCCCCAGGGCCAGGGCGGTGGTTAAGGACCGGGAGGGGCCGCCCCCCCCCCCGTGGTGGTTTTGATGACGAGGAGGCGGCGTCCCTGGGCGTCGTACTGAACGGTGTCATCGGACGCGGGGCTGTCCCCATCCAGGGGGATCAGACAGGAGGCGACGCCTAAGGCTACAAGCCCAACGGCGGCCAAGGCCAATACCGCCCACAATCCGCGTCCTTGCGGATTGTGGGCTGGGAGTTTTCGGCCCCGCCGAAAACTCCACCCAAGCCCACTTCGCGGGCTTGCTTTGGTTACAGCGGCGTCCATGCCGCCCTTCGGCGCGTCTAGCGAGGGGTTTTTCTTTTCCAGGTTAGTTCCGTTCACACGCTTTTACCTCCGTCATACTGATCCCCTGAAGGATAGGTATCAGTATATACCCTTTTTGTAATAACGCAAGTTTTTTGAGTAAAAAAAGCGCTTTTTTGGCGGCCGCCCGCCCTTCCTCCGCCTGTTCCCCGTGTCCTGGAACACGCTCCAGGACTTCTAGAGAGGTTTCCAGAACTTCTAGAACATGCTCCAGGGTTTCTAGAACATGTTCCAGGACTTCTAGAACATGTTCTACGACTTCTAGAACATGTTCTAGGACTTCTAGAACATGCTCTAGGACTTCTAGAACATGTTCTACGACTTCTAGAACATGTTCTAGGACTTCTAGAACACGCTCTAGGACTTCTAGAACATGTTCTACGACTTCTAGAACATGTTCCAGGACTTCTGGAGAGGTTTCCACGGGTTCTAGAAAGCCCGGAACGGGCGCACGGCGTTCTACAACGGGTTCTAAAAGGCCCGGAACGGGCGCGGGCGCGGGGCGCGGGCAAGCGCGCTGAAGATACGCGCCCTTAAGGAAGGCATGAAAACCCCACTCTTTGTAGGGCCCCCGGGCCCCCGCCGCCGCGGAATCATCCGCGGCCTCCTCATCCTCGGCCTCCTGGCTTCCTGCGGGGAAGACCCCCTGCCGGAACGGTTCCACCCTGTTTTCCCCCCCGCGCCCGTCCTCCGGGCGGAGCTGCTCGGGCCGCCCCGGTGGCGGCTGGAGTGGTACGACCCGGGCGGCGGGCGGCGGAGCGCCGAATGGACCGGGGGCGAACCCCCCGGACTCAACCTCCTTTCCCAGTGGCCCAGCCCGGTCCTGGCCTGGCCGCACTGGCCGGAAAAAGGACTACCCCCCGGCCTCTTCCCCCCCGCGGGAGCGATCTTTCCCTTCGACGCCCGGGGCAAAACCCTCACCCTCAGCTGGCGGGGCGGGGTAGAAGCGAACTTTTACCAGGAACTCGCGGAAGCCCAAACCCTGGCCGGCGCGGACCCCCGCCGCCACCCCCGGTACTTCGACTGGAAACGATTCCGCGCCCTCCTCCGGGAAGAGGCGGCGGAGGAACTCCGGGCCGACCCCTGGCGGGCCGGCTGGCGGGAAATCGCGGAAAAAACCGCCCTCTCCGGGTTCAGGAAAAGCCTGGTCAAAACCGAAACCCGGACCATCCTGGAACTACGGATCCCCCACGACGGACCATGGCTCAGCGCGTCCCCCTTTCAGGAAGCGGCCCCCTGGAACGCGGGAGACCCCGTTTCCCTGGCCCTCACCCCCCGGCCGGAACTCTACCTGTCCCCCGGGGGAATCCTCAGCCTTTCCAGCCGGGGATGGGTATGGAAACCCTGGGACCATCTGGAAATTGATCCGTAAAAACGGTAAGATACTACCAGGGGGAAGAATGAACAAAACAGAAATCAGTACCATCGCCGAAAAAAACCGGATCGTCCAGCGGATCATGGACGTCATAATGGAAAAAGACCGCTTTGTCCTCCTGGGCCACAAGGACCCGGACACGGACTGCATCGCTTCCCTGGCGGCCTTTGCCCTGCTGCTCGTCAAGTTCAACAAGGAAGTAACGATTTTTCTGGCCGGGCCGGTGATGGCCCACTTCAGCTACCTGCTGGCCATCTGCAAATACAACGGCGTTTCGGTAGCCTACGGCGCCGCCGGCAAGGACGAAACCTACTCGGCGGTGGTAATCCTGGACACCCCCAAGCCGGAGATGATCGCCCTCAACGACCGCCTGGCCCCGCTCATGGGGGATCCGGGGGTACGGAAGATAGAGATAGACCACCACCTGGCCGCCGACTCCGCGTACTCCGGGGATCCGGGCTACCGCCTGGTAAGCGAGGCCTCCAGCACCTGCGAGCTGATCGGCTACCTCCTCCTTAAAATGTCCAGGCAAAAAGACCGCTTTAAAAAGATAGACTTCTTCAGCCGGAACCTAACCCTGGCCATCCTCACCGGCCTGGTGGCGGATTCCCAAATGGGCCGCTACCTCAAGACCCGGAAAGAAAAATTCTATTACGGGGTCTTCATGAGGATCTTTAACGGCCTTTTGGGGGGGAAGCCGGGGGGCGGGAACTTTTCTTCCATGGAGACGGTGTTCGACGTGATCCAGAACTTTTCCGTCCAGGAACGGCGCTGCTACGAGGGGATCATGGGCCGTAAAAACACGGAACGCTCGATCCACCACATCTGCCTTGACGCGAAGGACTCCGCGGAATACTTCGCCAAGTACGGGATGGAACTGGTGGTCAACGTTTCCAAGGCCGCGGCGGACAGCCTGGCGGAGGAATGCCAAAAACTGGGGCTGGTGGTTTACTACGACGATCCCTCCCTTTCGGATTTTGTTCAGTTCCGCCTGCGCCGGAGCGCCCGGTTTATCACCACCGATCTTCGGGACCTGCTGGAGGAACTCAAGATTGGAAACGGCGGCGGCCATCCGGGGGCCATCGGCTTCCGGGTACGAAAGGACGAGATAACGGACATTGGGGCCTACACGGCGGACCTTGTGGCCCGGATAGAGGGCCTTGTAGGCGCCGGGGGATGAGGCCCGGAGGGTTTCGCCGGTTTCCGCCGCCGCTGTGGCCGCTCGCGGCGGCGCTGTTGTTTTTTGGGGCCGCCCCGGCTTCCCTTTCCGCCCAGGACGAGGGGGAAGCGGGGGGGGGGCGTTCGTTTTTCGGCGCCCTGGAGTGGTTCCTCCGGGGGTCCATCATAGTCTTTCCCGAGGATAACGGCGCGGCCTCCGCCCCCGCGCCCATCCTTCCTTCCCTGGGGGGCGGGGTTTCCTATCCCTGTAACGACCTCCTTGCCCTGGAATTGTCCCTGGACCTTTACGGCAACACCTATGACTACGACTACCGCCTGGGACGGGCGGTGCCGGCCAACGATGAATTCCGCTCCACCTTTGTGATCGGCTCCGTTGTGGGGTTCCAGCCCGTTTTCCGTTTCAGGCCCCGGGGAGAACAATTCACCATCCGGGTCTACGGGGGGCTGGCCGCGGATTTACGGATCTGCCTTTTGGCCTACGGCCTGGAAAAAGATGAAAAGCACACCAACGACCGGAACCCCGGCACCGGCCATACCGTGGGGGAGGCCGCCGGGGACGCGGCTTCCTACTTTTGGGGGAGAGGCCGCTGGCTCCTCCCCGCGGCGGGGGCCGGCATGGATTTTCCCGCCCTGGACGGCCTGCTCCTGGGTTTTGATATCCGGGTCTGGTTTCCCCTTTACCGCGCCTGGACCGGCGAGAACCTGCCCCTGGTGGAGGGTTTCCGCCTGGGGATAGGCTTTAGGGCGGCCTTTTACAAAAAATCCCCGGGCGGGACTCCATAGGGGGCCTCGCGTGAAGCAAACTCAGATTGCGCTTATCGCGAAAATAGCGCATACTTAATAACAGCAATGAACCGCGCCGAATATCAAAAAGCCCTGGAAGAAGCCTTAAACGCCCGGGCCGAGTGGCTTGAAAAAAACGAGCTTCCCAAATTTAAGGACGAATTCCGGGTATTCCATAACTCCTTTACCTGCCTTTACCGGGTCCTGCTTCAGAAAAAGCTGATCAACGAGGACCCTTACAAGCAGGAAGCGAAGGTAGGGGAAATAACCATACCCAGGCCTATCTCCCTTGAGGGGGACAGGATGGATCAGCTTACCATGAACCTTTCCGCCTACGATAACCAGCTGGATTTTCTGGTCAACTTTTTTCCCTTCAGCGTTGACACGTTAAACCTGGAGAACATTAAGCGCGTCCTGGGGATACTCAAGTACATTGACTGGACCCGCTTTAACATGGACGCCCCCACGTCTACCACCAAAGCGGTGGTGGACGTGGTAAACCAGACCCGCGTGGGGGGGCTGGATTCCCTGACCGCCAATACGGTAAACGAGGCCCTGGACAGGCTCAACAAGGGAACGGGCGTTATTATGGGTTTCCTCAAGAACGTTACGGCCTTTAACCGGGAGTCCTACAAACTGGAACTGCGGCGGACCATCACCGGTTCCATGAACAGCGCCACCGTGGAGGAGATCAAAAAGAAATGCCCCGCCAAGCCGGGTAAGCCCTTTTACCCCGATCTGGCGGAGGAACTTATCAAGGAAGATTTTTCCTCCTCAGGGGAAAAGCTCCGGGACGAGGCGCTTAAACAGCTGGCCATCCCGGAAACCAAGCCCAAAACCATTAAAAAAGAAGTTTCCTTCAAGACGACCCTCCTGGAGGGCCTGGTGATCATCGGTTCCATCGCCGCCGCGCTGGGGGAAAGCGTTCCCCGGCTGGATGAAAACAGCCAGCTCTTCCAAAACCGGAAGCGGGGGCTCCTTGAGAAACTCACGCTGGTTTTCAAGCAGATGATAAACAAGGAGCCCGAGCCGGCTATATACGAGATAGAGTACGCGGATAACGGCAAGGGAACGCCCGCGAAGGAAAAGCTCAACTTTGACACCTTCAGGACCGAGGTGGACAAAAAACTCCGCGCCTTCGCCTCCCTGAGCGGACGGGGAAGCGCCGTCAAGCTCGAGGCCATGGAAGAAAAACAGCTCGCCGCCCTGCTGGAAAAAACCATCCGGGAAGCCCAGGCCCTGCACAAGGTCCTTACCGGCCTGGACGATTATTTTAAGGCGGAGGCCCCCAGGGAAAGCCGGGACAAAATCCGGGGAATCAAGCCCGAACTGGGGACGATGAAAAACGCCATCATCAGGGCCAACCAAAAGCGGCACGAGTACAACGCCCAGGTTGAGGAGGGGGAGCAGCTAAAAAAGCTGGGGATCAACCCCGCCGGATAATCCCCGGCGGCCCCCGCCGGGCCTATCAATAGTCGCGTAAAACGTATAGTATAGGTAGTTATGAAACACAAAGCCAAACCCGTCTTTTTGCTGGGACTTCTGTTCCTTGCCCTGGGGCCCCTGGGCGCCCAGAAGGAACCCCAAAAGGCCGATAAACCCGTTTTAGACGGGGGACGGATGATCTTTCCCCTGCCGGGACGCCGGGCCGAACCCAAGCCGGCCGCCCCGGATCGCGCGGAGCTGACCGTGGTTTTTTCCGGGGAAGATCTGGAACTGGACTTCCGTAAATCGTACCTGGCTACGGAGGCCCAGGTGTTTACCGCCCTGTACGAAGGGCTGTTTTCCTATAACCCCTTTACCCTGGAACCGGTACCGGCCGCCGCCGCGTCCTGGCGGCTCTCGGAGGACAAAAAAGTCTGGACCTTCACGATCCGGCAGAACGCCCAGTTCTGGAACGGCGATCCCCTGAGGGCGGAGGATTTTCTGGCCGCGTGGCTTTCGGTCCTGGACCCGGCCAGGGAATCCCCCTACTCCTCTCTCTTTGACGTTATCGAGGGGGCCAGAGATTACCGGCTGGGCAAAACCACGGACCCCTCCTCGGTGGGGATCAGCGCGGAGGGGGAGAAAACCCTGGTGGTCCGCTTGAACGCCCCGGCGTCGTTTTTTCCGAGCATGCTGTGCCACCATTCCTTCAGCCCCATCCACCCCTCCATGCTCAACCTGGAGCGCTGGCCGGCCCCCATTTCCAACGGCCCCTTTTACGTCAGCGAGGTAAGGGATAACGATGTATACCTGGCCAAAAACGAGCGCTACTGGGACGCGGACAGGGTGTCGTTAAAGCGGATCCACCTGTACTTTACCGACGACGCCGAAGAGTCCACGGCGATGTGGAATTCCGGTGAAGCCCGGTGGATCGCGGGAAACGTCAACCTGGACGGGCTTACGGACCGCGGCGGCATCATGGTTAATCCCATGTTCGCCACCCACTACTACTACACCCGTTCCACCGGGCCCTGGAAAGATCACCGGCTGCGCCGGGCGTTGGCTTTGGCCCTGCCCTGGGAAGAGATTCGGGAGGGGCATTTCCTCCCCGCCAAGTCCCTGATCTACCCCATCCCCGGTTACCCGAAGATCGACGGCATTGAGACGGAAGACGCGGAAGAAGCCCGGCGTCTTTTGGAGGAGGCGGGCTTTCCCAAAGGCGTGGGCCTGCCGGAACTGGTCATCCGGATTACCCCGTCGGAAGACGCGGACCGGATCGCCAAGCTCATGGCCTCCTCCTGGATGCGGCTGGGAATTCCCGTAAAGCTGGACGTGGTCCCCTACAACCAGTACTTCCGGTCCCTCAAGGGGGACGATTATAACGTGGGGTCCTCCACCTGGATCGGGGATTTCGCCGATCCCTACACTTTCTTGCAGATGTGGCGGCGGGACTCCAATTTAAACGACGCCGCGAATGACGATCAGGACTACGAGGATCTGATGGAAAAATCCATGGGCGAGGAGGGGGAAGAGCGGCTTGTTACCCTTTCAAAGGCGGAACAGCTTCTTTTGGACCGGGGGATGGTGCTTCCCGTTTCCTACACGCCGGCCCTTAATGTGGTGGACACCGATGAAATCGACGGCTGGTTCCCCAACGTCCTGGACATCCATCCCTTTAAGTACTTCCGGTTCAAGGCGTTTAAACCCCTGCCGGGGGTTACCATGACGCGGTGATCAGGCGGGCATGGTTCAAAAAGGGGAGCCCTCGGATCCGCCGGGGGCTCCCCTTTTTTCACGCCGCGGACGCCCAAAAATGAAACGGGGGAACGCCAAAAAGACCATCCCCCGCCGTCCGCCGCGAAGCCCCTTTCATAAATTTCCTTTTTTTAGTATTATGTAATGATAATGAATAGGGTCGTAAAGGGCTTCCAGGTCGATCAAAAGGTAGTCTACCCCAGCCAGGGGGTGGGAACCATCCAGGCCATTGAAAAAAAGCTTTTCAAGAACGAAAAGATCCTCTACTACCGGATTTACCTTGAGGTATCGGATATGACGATCCTCGTCCCGGTGGACAAGGCCGAGGGGCTGGGGATCAGGCCCATTGTCCCCAAAGAGGAGGCCCTCCGGGCGCTGGAACTGATCGGCGAGGAGTACGAGCCCATACCCTCGGACTGGAAACTCCGCTACCAAATGAACCTGGACCTGCTTAAAAAGGGAAGCGTTTCCGACATCGCCTCCATAGTCCGTTCCCTGTACCACCGGAGCAAGGTCAAGGAGCTTCCCATTCTGGAGCGGAAACTATACGATTCCGCCCTTAAGCTGCTGGAGGACGAGATCGCCTTTTCACTTAAAAAGCCCCGGGAAGAGGTAGAAACGTTGATCTTTAACCGCCTGGAGTCCGAATAACCCCTTTATGCATCCCTCCATCGCCGCCATCATAACCGCCGCGGGATCGTCCAGCCGGATTGGCGTAAAAAAAGAGTACCGCCTGGTGGGGGATAAAACCGACATGGACGGTAAACCCCTAACGGTGCTGGGCAAGGCGGCCCTGGCTTTCGCCGCCTGTTCCCGGATCGACATGGTGGTAATCACCGTTCCCCGGGACCCCAACCTGGGGGAATTCGCCGCCCGGGACAGCCTGCCCACCCGGCTTTTAACGCGCCGGGCCAAGCCCCATTTCCTCTTTATCCCCGGGGGACCCACCCGGCGCAGTTCCGTCCACCACGCCCTGTCTTTGCTGGAAGGCTACCATCCCGGCTACGCGCTGATCCACGATGGCGCCCGGCCCTGGGTTGAGCCGGCCCTGATCGACCGGGTGATCGACGCCATGCTGAAATACCGGGCGGCCATACCCCTGCTTCCCCTAACGGATACCCCCAAGGAAATTGACGAAACGGGGCTTATCAAGCGCCACCTTCGGCGGGTCCACGTGGGAAACGCCCAAACCCCCCAGGGTTTCGCCTTTCCCGACATCCTCAGGGCCCATGAAAAAGCCGCCGAACGGGAATACGCCGAAAGCTGGGTCTACACCGATGACGCCGAAGTCTGGGGGGAATTTGTGGGGGACGTGCATGTGATTCCCGGATCACCCCTGAACAAGAAGATCACGTTCCCCGAGGACCTGGAGATGCTGGTCAAAAACGAGGAAGCCGACGGTAACCCGGACCGGGCCGGACGCGGTTCCAGCCCGGAATGGGAGCGGGAACGGCGGTGAGGATAGGCCTGGGCAGAGATCTCCACCGGCTCGCGGAAGGCCGGCCCTTTCTCCTGGCGGGGGTAAAAATCCCCGCCCCCCGGGGGGAACTGGGCCATTCCGACGGGGACGCGCTGGCCCACGCGGTGATCGACGCTTTCCTGGGCGCCGCCGCCCTGGGGGACATCGGGGAACTCTACCCCCCCCAGGATCCGGCCTGGAGGGACGCGGATTCCATGGAACTCTTGCGGCGGGCCTGGGAACGGGTAAAAGCCGGGGGCTGGAAGCTTGCCGGCCTGGACTGCGTGGTTATCTGTGAAAGCCCGAAGATCCTCCCCTACCGGGAAACGATCCGGGAAGCCCTGGCCCTGGCCCTGAACGCGGACCGGGAAACGGTGTTTATCAAGGGTAAAACCGGGGAGGGGCTGGGGCCCCTGGGGAGGGGCCTGGCGGTGGAGACGGAGGCGGTATGTCTGCTGGAAAAAATCCCCTGACGGATTGGGAGGCCGTCGTGGGGGCCCTAAAACAATGGCGGAACGATCTGCGAAAAGAGGAAGCCTCCTCCGGCAGCCCTTCGGTAAGCACCGTGGCGGAACGCTACCACCAGTCCCCCTGGGCGGTACTGGTTTCCACGATCCTTTCCCTGAGGACCAAAGACGAGGTAACCCTGAAATGTTCCCAGGCCTTTTTGGCGGAAGCCCCGGACCCGGCGGCGCTGCTCGCGCTTTCCGCCGAAAAGGCCGCGGCCCTGGCCTACCCCGCGGGATTTTACCGGACCAAGGCGGCCAACCTAAAGAAAATCGCCGCGATCCTGCTGGAAAAATACGGCGGCCGGGTACCGGACAACCTGGACACCCTGCTGGAACTTCCCGGGGTGGGCAGAAAAACGGCCAACCTGGTAATCACCGAGGCGTACAACAAAGACGGAATCTGCGTGGATGTCCATGTTCACCGGATCTCCAACAGGACGGGCTGGCTTGCGTCAAAAAACCCGGAAGAAACGGAGATGATCCTGCGGGAAATTCTGCCCCGGAAATTCTGGAAGGCGATCAACCCCCTGCTGGTTCTGTATGGCCAGCGGCTTTGCAGACCCATCAGCCCCTTCTGTTCCCAGTGCGTTATCGGGGAACACTGCGAAAGGGTAGGCGTGGAAAAATCCCGGTAATCGTTAGTCCTTGGGCCCCAGCTCAAGGATCAGTTCCGCCTCGCCTCGGGATATTTTGAGCGACCGGGCTATTTCCTCCGCCCCCCAGCCCTGGCGCGCGAGGCGGATAACGTTTTCCCGCACCGCCGGGGCGAGCGCCCCGCCGCCGCCCTTGCCGCCGCCGGTCCTGGCGGCTTTTCCTTCGTCTTTTAGCACCGCCTCCAGGAGTTTAAGCTGATCCTGGGCCCGCTTGTTAAGTTCCTCAAAACGGGTTTCCGCCTGGGCAAGCCACTGCCGGGCGGTGTCCATTTTTTCAATCCGCCCCTCTATGGTTTTAAGGCCCTCGTCCAGCGCGCCAAGCTTGTCCGTCGCGGACTGGGCCTTTTCGTTGGCCGCCGCCAGGCGCTCAATGGAGGGCCTAAAGGAGTTCAGGTCCTCCTCCGCCTTGTCAATCGCGCCGCCGCAGCGTTTAATGGCCGCCTCGGTTTCCTCCAGGAGGCGGAAATTCCTTTCGATGCTATTGGTGGTTTCCTCCAAAACCTGGTTTTTATTTTCAATCCGCTGGTACCGGTCTTCCGCGGAGGCGATGGCGTCTTCCAGTTTCCTTAGAGCCACCTGCATGGTCTGAAGAGTGTCGTCGGCGACGGTTACTTCCTTAAGTTTTTCCTCCACCCGCTGGGAAGTCTGGATAAGCCGGTCAAAGTCCTTCTCCATAATGTCCAGATGGCTCTTTTCCGTGAGGAACCGGGTCATCTTGGCGTTCACCTCGTCCTCAAGCCGGCGGATCTTGATGAATTCCGTCTCAAGCTGAGCCGCCTGGGCCCGGCGTTCCTCAATCCCGGCCAGATCTCCCTTAAGGGCCTCCAAACTCCGTTCCAGGTCTGTTTTAAGTTCATCGGTCTTTTCAAAAAGCTTGGTTTGGGAACTGAACTCCCTCAACTGCCGGCGGATCTCGTCGGCGTTGGTGGAGAGCTGGGAAAAACGGCTTTCCGCCTCGTCCATGCCGTTCTGTATTTTTTCCTCAAAAACCCCGGTTTCCTGTTTAAGCCGATCCAGTTCGGCCTGGAACCTTTCCCGCTGTTCCTCTATCCGGAGGGACAGATCCTCCTGGTAGGACTGTTCCAAATCCCGGCGCTTCACCTCCTCCTCCTCGCCCAGGGCTATAAGCCGCCGCTCCAAATCCGTGTGCCATTCGGAAAGCCGGGAATCAAAAGCGGCGCCCCGACGGGTAAGGTCCGCGGAAAAGGTATCCTCAAAAAGCTGGAGTTTCTCCGAGACATTTTCCCGGGCCTCGCTTTTAAGGTCGCCCAGTTCCCGTTCCAGGCGGGATATTTCCACCTTGAGGGCGTCCACCGCCTCGACCAGGGACGCCTCGGCCTTGTCCCGCTCCTGGCGCTGGCCCTCCTCAAAGTGGGAGAAATCCCGGCGCACCCGGTTTTCCGTTTCCTCCATGGCGGTCCGAAGCTGGCCGTCAAGCTTAAGGACATCGGCGGTCAGGGAGTCAAAGCGTTCCCAGTACCCCTCCTGATCGCGCCGGTACGAGGCGAGACGCCGGTCCACTTCCAGCAGAACGGATTCTTCCGCCTCCAGCGCCTTGCGGCTCAGGGCCTCTTCCAGGGCGGCGGCGCGGCTTTCCGCCTCGGAAGTTTTGCGGTTCATCGTTTCCTCCAGGGCGGCGGCCCGTTCCTCCGCCTCCAGCGCCTTGCGGCCCAGGGCCTCTTCCAGGGCGGCGGCGCGGCTTTCCACCTCCGTCAACGCGTCCTCCCACCGTTTGCGCTGGGAAAGGGCCAGGGCGTCCAGGGCCTCCAGGTCCCGCTGCCAGGCAAGCTGGTACTCCCGCTGTTTAGCCTCCAGCCCCTCGCCGCTCCGCTTCCAGGTTTCCTGATACCCCTTAAGCCGCTCGTTAAACCGCTCCTGGAACTCCCGCTGTTTCGCCTCCAGCTCTTCCCGGTTCCGGCCCCACGCGTCCTGGGCTTCCTTAAGGGCCAGCTCAATGTGATCCTGGAGGTCCCGCCGCTTCGCCTCCAGGTCCCCCTGGCTCTGCCCCCATCGCTCCTGGGTTTCTTTGAGGGCCAGCTCAATCCGGTCCTGGAACTCCCGCTGCTTCGCCTCCAGCTCTTCCCGGTTCCGCCCCCACATCCCCTGGACTTCCTGGAGGATCTGGTCAAACCGGTCCTGGAAGTCCCGCCGTTTCGCCTCCAGCCCCTCGTCGTTTCGCCGCCAGGTTTCCTCGTAGCCCTGGAGCTTCGCGTCCAGCCCTTCCTGGAACTCCCGCTGTTTGACCTCCAGGTCTTCCTGATTTTGCCCCCACCGCTCCCGGGTCTCCTGGAGGGTCAGCTCAAACCGGTTCTGGAACTCCCGTTGTTGAGCCTCCAGTTCTTCCCGGTTCCGGCCCCAGGCCTCCTGGGCCTCCCGGAGGATCCGGTCAAAGTGATCGCGCAATTCCCGCCGCCGTTCCTCCAGACCCTCCTGGTTTTGCCCCCACGCGTCCTGGGCTTCTTTGAGGGTCAGCTCAACCCGGCCCTGGAGGTCCCGCTGTTTGGCCTCCAGCTCTTCCTGGTTCCGGCCCCACCGCTCCTGGGTCTCCTTAAGGACCAGGTCAAACCGGTCCTGAAAGTCCCGCCGCTTCACCTCCAGGTCCCCCTGGTTTTGGCCCCAGGCCTCCTGGGCCTCTTTAAGGGCCGCCTCAAACCGGCCCTGGAACTCCCGCTGTTTCACCTCCAGCTCTTCCCGGTTCCGGCCCCAGGCCTCCTGGGCCTCTTTAAGGGCCGCCTCAAACCGGTCCTGAAAGTCCCGCTGTTTCGCCTCCAGCCCCTCGCCGCTTCGCCGCCAGGTTTCCTCGTAGCCCCGGAACTTCGCGTCCAGCCCCTCCTGGAATTCCCGCTGCTTGGCCTCCAGGTCTTCCCGGCCCCGGTCCCATACCCCCTGGGTTTCTTGAAGGGCCAGCTCAAACCGGTCCTGGAGGTCCCGCCGCTTCGCCTCCAGGTCTTCCTGGTTTTGCCCCCAGGCCTCCTGGGCCTCCCGAAGGGCCCGGTCGAACCGGTCCCGCAGGTCCTCCTGGCTCCGGTCCCAGGCCTCCTGGGTTTCCTTCAGGGTCAGGTCAAACCGGTCCAGGAAGTCCCGCTGTTTCGCCTCCAGCCCCTCGCCGCTTCGCCGCCAGGTTTCCTCGCAGCCCCGGAGCTTCGCGTCAAACCCTTCCTCAAAGGCCCGCTGTTTGGCCTCCAGCTCTTCCCGGCTCCGTTCCCACGCGTCCTGGGCCTCCTGGAGGATCCGGCCGCATTGATCGTTGAATTCCCGCCGCCGTTCCTCCAGACCCTCCTGGTTTTGCCCCCACGCCTCCTGGGCTTCTTTAAGGGCCAGCTCAAACCGGTCCTGGAGGTCCCGGCGGCGGATCTCCAGGTCGTCCTGGTTCTGCCGCCAGGTTTCCTGGCAATCGCTGAGGGCGGTCTCGAACTTCCCCTGAAAGTCCCGCTGTTTGGCCTCCAGCTCCGCGTGATTTCGCTGCCAGAGGACGCGGAATTCCCGTTCCTCCGTCCCCAGCCCCTCGCTGAATTCCCGCCATTCCATCTCCAGCCGGTCGCTGAATTCCCGCCACTCCGCTTCCAGCTTTTCCGCGTGTTCCCGCTGTTCCGCGGCGCGCCGTTCCTGGAGCTCCCGCCCCTTTACCTCCATCTCCTCGTGATCCCGCTTCCACTCGTCCTTGTAGGATTTGACGGCGCTCTGGATCTCCTCGATCCGCTCCCGGGCGTGTTCATGATACTCCCGGAACCGTTCCTCCACCGTGCCCTGGAAGCGGTGAATCCGTTCCATCGCCTCCTCCCGGAGCTTCACCAGGGCCGCCTCCTCAAACTTGTCGGACCGGCTCCCCGCCCGTTCCAGGGCTTCCCGCAGAGTCCGGTCGACCAGAGCCAGATCCCGCTCAAGCCGGGACTCCCGCTCCGCCTCAATCCGGTCCACCGCCTCCCGGTGATCCTCCACCTGGCGGCCCACGGTTTCCGCGGCGGCCTGGAGGTCCTCCACCGCGGAGCGGACCTGGGCCGTCAGGGCCTGGGCGGTCTCTTCCAGGGCGGCGTCGTTTTCCCGGCTGAACCGGAGTTCCAGACCCCCGATATTCCGTTCCAGGTCCCCAAAGCGGCTGGTAAGGTCGCCAATCTTTTTGGAAGTCTGCTCGGCGAAGGCCGACTCGGACCGGAGGCGGCCCATGTTTTCCTCCACCCTGGCGGTCATCCGGATCAACTCCTCCACCGATTTATCGTAGGCGCTGATCCGCTCCCCTATCCGGGTTACATCCTCCAGGCGGCGGGTAACCTCCGCCGCCCGCTCGGCCAGTTCCGTTTGGGTCAGGGTAAGGCGGTTGAGCAGTTCCTTGGCGGCGCTTTTTTGCACCTCCAGTTCCACCCCGTAATCTTTTACCGCGGCGGCCTTTTCGTCCGCGAAATCCGAAAGGTCGTCCTTGAGGCGTTTACCGTATTCCCGGGCCAGTTCCACCGACCGGTTTTGCCGGTCCAGATAGCGGACGGCGAAAATGACAAGAAAACAAACCCCCAGGATCAACAAGTTCCCCAGGGTAAACAAATCCATCACGTGTATCCCAGCCCCCTACCTAACACATATTCCCGCAGCTGCCGGTACTCCCGGAAAACAAACTCCGCCCCCCCGCGGCCGGAATGGCGGCCCGTGCTTAAACTTCCCCGTTTGATCAGCGCCGCCCGCATCCCCGCGGCCAGGGCCCCCTCCGCGTCCCACCGGGGATGGTTCCCCACGTAGAGAATCTCCCCCGGTTCCAGGGCCATCAGCCGGGCAAGCTCCCGAAAGGGATGGGGCGAAGGCTTGAGACGGCCCGTTTCTTCCGTGGAAAGAACCGCGTCGAAGGCCCCCTCCAGCCCCAGGAGGGCGAGCTTGCGCCGGGGGGGGAAATCCGAAAGAAGGCCCAGCTTGATCCCCCCCCCGCGGAAGGCGGCCAGGGTCTCCCCCACCCCGGGGAAAAGCCCAATCCGGGAAAAAGGGGCCGCCCAGTTCCGGTAAATAAGCCGCTCCACCCGTTCCCGGACCCCCTTGTCCGACCCCAGGAACCGCCCCACCAGGGCGGCCTGATCCTCGTAGAACGAGGAAAACCCGGCGGAATAGACGGAGGGGTCCCGGTGGAGGCGGCGGCGGGCCAGGGCGAAGGCCCGGATAAACCAGGGATGGCGGAGGATGGCGGGCAAAAGGCGCAGGTAAAGCCGGTAGTTGGGATACAGGGTTCCGTCCAGATCGAAGGCCACGCCCTTGAGCCCCGGGGCGGACGGAACGGGGCTCGCTTCCCTCCCAAAAAGTCCCATAGTTTTTTATACCATAGGAAACGGGTTTTTACAACAACTCCCGGCAGGCCCCCGGGCCGCCCCGGCGGGGGTGATGTCGAAGGCCGGCGTTGGTTGGCGCGGCGGCGATGAGGAACCCGGGAGTTCGCTCCCGGGTTCCATTGGCTCACGCGGCGTCTCCTCCACGCCCAAATTCCTGGTACACCCCGCCGCCAACCCCGCCGCCGCTCGCCGGGATGGTGAAGCCGGGAACGACGGGAACGGGGCCGGGCAGCCCGTTATTGGGGGAAGACGCGGAACCGGTGGTATTGCCGCCGATAACCACCGGCCCGCTCACCCCTCGGCATCGCCTTATGGATACACGACGAACCGGGCGGGTTCGATGTAGTTGAACCTGCCTTCATAGCTTGACTTTGCGGCGGCGTCCGGAACCCTAATTTCCCCGGTGGTACCACTAAAGCTGTTAGTGTTCCCTATCCTGTCCGCCTCAATAGTCCCCATATTCACCCAGATAAAGTTGGCTTCGCCAAGGAACGACTCACCGATGGTGATTGAGCCGGCGGTCAGGCCGCTCAAGTTAATGTTAAGGCTATCCTGGTTGTTGTGAAGGAAGCTGCCCCCGATGCTGGTAAGAGTGGAGCCGCTCAGGCTAATGGTAGTGCCGTCAAAAAGGTTGCTCCCGGCAAGGAAGCTATCCCCGATGCTTTCGAGGCTGGTCAGGCCGCTCAGATTAACGATCGCGTTATTTCCGCTATTTTCAAAGAAGGCATTCCCAATAGTTCTGAGGCCGGTCAGATCGCTCAGGTCAAGGCTGGTAAGGTTAGCTTTACCTTTAAGGAAGTTCTCCCCGATACTTTCGAGGCCGGACAGGCCGCTCAGGTCAATACTGTCAAGGTTAGCGTTATTGCCAAGGAAGTTAATCCCGATGGTTTTGAGGCTGGACAGGCCGCTCAGGTTAACACTGGTAAGGTTGTTATTGGCAAGGAAGTTATTCCCGATACTTTCGAGGCTGGTCAGGCCGCTCAGGTCAGCGTCGCGAAGGTCGCATTCGTAAAGGAAGTTATTCCCGATGGTTTTGAGGCTGGTCAGGGCGCTCAGGTTAAGGCTGGCAAAATCGTCAAGGTTAGGGCTGTTCATAAGGAAGCTCTGCCCGATGCCGGTAACCTTGGACAGGGGACTCAGGTCAACCTCGGAAAGGCCGCTGTCGCAAAAGAAGGCCGCCCCAACACTGGTAACGTTGGACAGGCCGGAAAGGTCCACCGCGGTAAGATTACGAAAGTAGAGGGCAAAACCAAGGGGAACCGTCGTCAGTCCCGCGAGGTCCCCGCCCAGGATGAGTTCCTGTACCTGGCCTTTCTGGAAGCTCAGGCCGCCGATAGTCATCGTGGCAGTATCGGATTCAACCGGGTCACACAGCAGGGCCGCCCGCCCCGCGGCGGACAACCCGGCCCAGGCCGGGTAATCCATCAGCCGGTGGGTTACGCCGTTGACTGTGATATACGAGGACATCCCCGGCATCACCGAGGTGATCAGGA
>JAIRPD010000040.1 GCA_031257195.1 Treponema sp.
GGACCGCGTTACCAATGGCGGGACGTCCACCAACACCACCGGCGGCGGCATCCTCCTGGTAAACGGCCAGCTTAACAGCGGCGGCATCCTTGTTACCGTGGGGCCCCCTGTTGTAACCGCCATAGCCATGAACCCGGTGCCTGATACTACACCTTTAACAATGAACTTAACGGCCGCTACGGCAGCAACCTTGAACATCCCATTCATCGCGACGGTGAGTGGGACCGGTTTCTACAACAGCGCCTACACGTGGTCGCATGTCGTAAACACGATGAATGGAACACCCGACGCGACTACCTTTGATAATAGTACCGGCGTGTTGACCGTGGGCTCCGGTGAAAAAGCCGGGGCCGCCTCGGGTGAAACTAAGTCATTTACTATTACTATCACGGCAACCAGCGTTGGCTTAAACGGGGGCGGGGTTCGGGAGACCATTTCGAAGACGTTTACGTTTAACATTACCCTCCCCTAGTAAGGGAGAGATGAGGTTTGCCGCGCGCGGGGCTTGGTCTGTGGACCGGGGCCCCCGCGCCGCGGCGTTTTTCCAAGGAGGATTTGTATGAGAGGTGGCGGGCCCGGCTTCCGGTTTAGCTTCATGTTTTTCGCGCTCCCTTTCCTGGCGGGTTGTGTTATCCCCGGCGGGGTCCTCGACGGCGGGGGGGACCAGGAACTGCTCCCCGTCCCCCGGCGGGTGGAGTACAATATAACCAACGACCCCTTTGTCCCCCGCGCGGACCTCCTGGTTTACAAGTGCAAGAAGGACGGTACCATGGTGCTGGTCCCCATCGGCTCCGTGGACAGGGTGGGGATCATCGACTGGCCGAGCCTGGACCCGGAAAGCCTCGACGAGGTGAGCCGGTGGATTGATCCCATGGGCTCCTGGCCCCCCCCGGGCTCCTCCTGGGACCACAAGGACCGCTACGACGTGGTGGTGGTCGCCGGCGGTATGTCGGGGCGTTACTCGGTGTGGATCAACGACGACCCCACTAACCCCCTCAACCCCGTCGACCCCCCGGGGGGCGGCGGCTTCGACGTGGTCTGGTCGGGTACCATAAACAAAGTTACCCTGAGCCCGTTAACGCAGTCTCTGCCGCTCGGCGTCGGCGGCCCCGTAACGGTTATCGCGACGGTGGACGGGGTCGGGACGTTCAACGACACCGTTACCTGGACCGTTACGGGCGCTGTCGAGCCGGGGACCACATGGACCTCGGCCTCCGGCCCGGGTCAGCATCAGTGGACGTTGACGTTGGACGTGGACCCCACGGAAACCGGATCGATAACTGTTACGGCTGCCAGCGCGGTGGACCCCATTAGTGGTTTGCCAAAGGTGTTCACGGCGACGGTAACGATCGGCCCCTAGGGCGCTGAAAAATGGTCCACGGGCCCCTCCGGGGATGGCTCAAATTCCGGGGAGATGGGTGAACCCCGGCGGGGTGTTCGCCCCCCTCCAACCGGAGGGGGGGATAGTTCAAGCCCAGGGGCTGGAGTACAATCCGTGGATTTCAAGGTATTGAGGCCGCGTGTGAAGAAAAACCGGGTTTTTTTCTTGTGTCTCGCCCCGCTTCTGCTGCTCCCCGCCCGTTCCCTCCCCGCGCAGAGCAGCCGGACCGACATTAAAATCTACATCCTCCACCCCGAGTCCAAGCCGGGGATCACCGAACAGGAGGACTTCTTCGCGGAACAGTTCAAGTCGGAGATCACCGCCGCCAAGTACACCGTTACCGATAACCGGGACGAGGCGGACTACCTGATCCAGCTTATCATCGAGGAAAACGAGTACTGGGGGGAGGAGGACGAAAAGCGCTACCTCCTCACCCCCATCCTTATCCGGGCGGAGGAGGGGACGGAGGTGGTCCGCTTTTCCTGGCCCTTCACGGACATGACCGAGATGTACCAGTGGAACCTCTTCCTTGTCTACGAGGCCATGGCCAACGTGCCCATGACCAAGGAGCTGGGGGGTTCGTCCAGTGTCATCGTGGAGAAGCAGGTGGCCCCGGGGATGGACGACCGGTGGCGGAACAAGTGGCTGTACCTGAACATCGGCGCGGGGGCGGATATGACCTACCTGGTGGGGTCCGGCTCCCTCAGGATGGCCCAGGGGATGGTGGGGCCCTCGGTGTTCGCGGGGGCGGAGTTCCATTTTGGCGATACCCTGTCCCTGGAACTGGACCCCGTCCGGGCCCGGGCCCTGAACGACGAGAAGCGGTATTTTGTGATCTGGAGCCCCTCCGCGGCGCTCAAGTGGGTGTTTAAGCCGGAGGAGTTCCTGATGATCGAGCCCTACGCGGGGGCGGAGTACGAGCGGATTGTGGGGGGCGAGCCCGGCCGGGACCGGGCGCCCTGGCTTTCGGCCCTGGCGGGAGTCCAGCTGGGGCTTCGGGCGGGAAGGCGGGGGGCCTTTGTGTTCGACTTTGGGGTAACCTACAGCCTTCTGGGAACCTGGCGGCTTGACGGGGAGGAGAAGGACTACGGGACGATCCGGTTCACCTTTGCCGTGGGTTACAAGGTGGGTTTCCTGGACCGGAAGAAAACCCCGCCCCCGCCGGGCCCGGAGACGGTGAAAACCACGGAGATCACCACCGGGGGCCCCGCCGGGGCCGCCCCGGAGGAGGCCGTCCCCGGGGGGAATTAGCGGGGGCCGCTTCGGGGAGCGCCGGGACCGGGGGCGGCGATCGACTCCTTGACGATCACCTTGCCGTCGATGAATGACTGCCCCCGGGGGGTATACCCCTTGTTTTCGACGCGCTGGATCAGGAGGTCTACCGCCAGGGAACACATGGCGGGGATGTTTATCTCCAGGCTGGTTACCCCTATCCCGCCGGTTACGTCCGCGCCTTCGTTGTCAAACCCCACCAGGGAAACATCCCGGGGAACCTCCTTGCCCTCCCGGCGGAGCTGGTTTATCACCCGCCCGGCCAGGCGGTCGTTGTTGCAGACATAGGCGGTATGGCCGCCGGACAGGTCTATCTCCGGGTAGAGCCCCGAGGCGTCCCGGTCCTCAATGGCCTTGCCGTAGGGCAGGTTCGCCTCGACCATCACCTTGCAAAAACCCATGTAGCGATCCAGTATGCTGGTGGTCGCGGCGATGGAGCCGATGAAGGCGATCCGTTGGTGCCCCGCCTCGATCAACAGCTTGGTCAGGTTGTAGGCGCCCAGGAAGTTGTTGGAGGCCACGCAGTCCCCGCCGTCAATCTCCGAGTAGAAGTCCAGGAAAACCCGGTTAACCCCCGAATCGGCGAGGGTCGCGAGATAGGGTGCGGCGAGCTGCCCCAGCACGATAAAGCCGTCCACCTTGTTCGCCCGCAGGGAGGCGGGGGGTTCGCGGTTGGCCTCGTCCTCCAGGCTGATCACCTCCAAAATCCCCAGGTAGGGGGTTTTTTTCAGTTCGCTTAAGAGGTTTTGGTAAAAGATCCAGTAAAAGGAGCTGGCCCCCAGGTATTTTCCGGCGATAAGGATGCCGATGTTGTAGTGCCGCCCCAGGAGCATGCCCCGGGGCAGGCTGTTGTACACATACCCCAGTTCCAGCGCCTTTTTTCTGATGTCCCCCCGCAGGGCCTCGCTTACCCCGTCCTTGCCCGCCAGGGCCTTGCTTACGGTAACCGTGCTTACCTTAAAGTCCCGGGCGATGTCGCTCATCTTTATCCGGCTCTTCATTGAGCTACATCATAGCGCGTTATTCGTTTTAATGAAATCCACGATTTCGCCGGCGTAGCCAAAGGCGATTCCCGTTACGGTGTCCGCGCAGCCGTAGTAGACGCAGAGCCTGCCCGTGGCGCCGTCCACCAGGGCGGCGCAGGGGAAGGTAACGTTGGGCACGTCGCCCGCGAGCTCGTAGGGCTTTTGCGGGGAAAGCAGGTAGGGCTTAACCCGGCCAACGCATTTCCAGGGCCGCTCAAGATCGAGCAGGGCCGCGCCAAAGGAATAGACAAAGCCGTTGCAGCTTGTTAAAACGCCGTGGTAAAAGAGCAGCCACCCCTCGCTGGTTTCGATGGGGGCCGGCCCCGCGCCGATTTTGGTACTCTGCCAGCCGGAGTCCTCAAAGGCCGCGGGCGCCATCACGTGCCGGTGCCTGCCCCAGTAGGTAAGGTCCGGGCTTTCGGAATAGATGATGTCCCCGAAGCGGGTGTGGCCGGTGTCGCTGGGCCTGCTCAGCAGGGCGTACTTGCCGCCAATCCTGCGGGGAAACAACACCCCGTTGCGGTTAAAGGGCATGGTGGCGTTTTCCATCTGGAAAAATTCCTTGAAATCGAAGGTGTACCCCATGCCGATACAGGGACCGTGGTAGCCGTTGCACCAGATGATGTACCACCGGTCCTCCACAAAGACCACCCGGGGGTCGTACTTGTAGTCCGAATCCGGCAGGTCCGGGGCGGTTTTTTTAAAGACGATGGGGTCGTCCCCCAGGGTCCAGTGGATCCCGTCCCCGCTAAACCCCGCGTGGATGTTCATCCGCCGGGCGGTGTCGTCGCAGCGGAAAACACCGGCGAACCCTTCCTTGTAGGGAACCACGGCGCTGTTGAAGATGCTGTTGGAACGGGGGGTCAAATCCCGGGGGATCACGGGGTTCCCGGAATAGCGCCACAGCGGCTCTTTCCGCCCTTCCAACGGCGGGTCTTCCCAGGGGATATTGGGAAGCGGGTTACAATTTCTGACAATGTTTTGACTCATGGATTTACCTTCCTTGCCGTACATTATAGCTTACGGGTTAAGTAAGATCAAGCGCCGGATAGTCGCGGGCCCCCGGATCACTACTCACCGGTCTAGTGATTTTTGGCTGAAATTCGGCAGAACCGGCGTTTTTTTGAAAAATTCTTCTTGACAAACCGGGTATCCGGGGGTATAACAACGTAATACTAAGCTAACGCGTTAGCAAACTATCTTATTCGAAGGAGTAAACATGACGACCGTGAAAAAATTGATTTGTATCGCCCTGGCGGCGCTGGCCTTTGGGGGCGCGTTTTTCGCCTGTGGAAAGAGCGGCGCCCCCGCCGCCGGCGGAAAGACCGTTATCAACTTCCTGCACATCTTCCCGGAATGGGAGGACCTGATGCAAAAAGCGTTGATATGTACGTCGCCAAACATCCCGACGTGGAATTCAAGATCGATATTGTCCCCTGGGATCAGTGCCAGAAAATTCTCCAGACCCGGATCGCCGCGGGGGAGGCGCCGGACGTTTCCTACTACTGGGGGAACAGGATTCAGCACCTTACCAATGTCGGCGAGGCCCATGATCTGACGCCCTACCTTGACGCCGATCCCGCCTGGAAAAATTCCTTCCTGAGCGAGGCGGTGCTGAACATTGGCACCCGGCAGGGCAGGGTGTACGACATCCCCTTCCGGGGTTCGGCGGTTTTTATCTACTACAACAAAGACCTGTTTGACCAAAACGGTTACCGGGAGCCCGTAACCCGGGAGGAGCTGGAGGCCATCATGGCCGACATGGTGTCCAAGGGAATTATCCCCTTCGCCATTATGGGAAAAGGCGACGGCATGCTCCCCGCGGCCCAGTTCAACGATATGCGCGACGCCCTCGCCCTTGAGGAGGCGGTGAAGGCGGGCCTGGTTTCCAGGACCGAGTGGATCAACAAGCGGGACGACAGCCAGGCGTATATCGATTCGGAGATTACCGCCATCAGAAAAATTCAGGACTGGTGGAACAAGGGCTACTTTGGCAAAAACGCCGCCGCCCTGGGCCGTGAGGACGCCCAGGCCACTTTCGCCGAGGGCCGGGGCGCGATGCTGCTCGCGAATAACAACGAGCTTAAGATGATCAAGGAGCAGGCCAATTTTAACCTTGGGGCTTTTCCCATTCCCTTTAGCGCGGCGACCCAGCCTACCCAGCTTCTGTGCTGGGTTGACGGTTTCTTTGTCCCCGAAAAAGGGAAGAACCACGACATAGCGGTGGACTTCCTCAAGCACCTTACCTCTCCGGAGGTGCAGGGCCTGTGGGCCCGGGAAGCGAACAGTATTGTCCTGACCAAGGGGGTTAGTTTTTCCGATCCCCTGCAGACCAAGTTCGCCAAGACCTTTGAGAATATCGCCCCGGTGATTCCCATGGCGAATGACTGGATCGAGGGTGATTCCCACACCGTGTTTCAGCAGCAGATGATCGAGCTCCTGGTGCGGAATACCGATAACGCCGCCCAGGTTGTTGACAACTACATCAAGGCCCGGGCCGTGGAAGTAAAGAACACCCTGAGCCGGTAGGGGCGCGGCTGGGGGCTGGGGGCGTTTATGGCTTTAAAAGCGTACGAGTCAAAGAAAAAAATCATCGGCTTGTTCCTGCTGTTGCCGGCGGCCGCTTTTCTGGCTTTGTTTACCGTCCGGCCCCTGGTTGACGCGCTGATAAAAAGTTTTACCAGCTGGACCGGCTTTTCCGCGAATCCCCAATTTGTGGGTATTCAAAATTATGTCAGCGCGCTGCGCGACAACCTGAGTTTCAGGAATTCAATAAAGAACACCCTGGTTTTTACCGTGGTGGTGGTTTTCGCGCAGACTTCCCTGGGGTTTCTCCTGGCCTATTTTGTGTATTTTTTGCCGAAGAAACCGCGGGCTTTTCTCAAGAAGCTGATGTATATACCGGTGCTGGTTCCCATTACGGCGGTGGCGGTGATGTGGAAATTTATACTCTCCCCCGAGTTTGGTTTGGTTAACCAGGCCCTGCGTTTTATTGGGCTTGGTTCCTGGGCCCAGGCCTGGCTGGGCCAGTACGAGACCGCCATGCTCAGCGTCATCGCGGTTAACATCTGGCGTTTTTTGGGCTTCACCATGGTGCTGTACTATGTGGCCATGCTTACCATCCCCCAGGAAATTCGCGAGGCCGCCGAGATTGACGGGGCGAACAAGCTGGTTATGATGTACCGTCTTTTTCTGCCCCTGACGATTGTTACCACCGAAACCAATGTGGTTATTTCGCTTACCGGCTGCATGAAAGCGTTTGATCTGTTTTTTATGCTGACCGGCGGGGGGCCGGGGACGGCCACCGAGGTCGCCAGCATGGTTATTTACCGGACCGCGTTCCAGAATTTTAACTACGGCGGAGCCCTGGCCATGTCGATTCTGCTTTTCGCGAGTATCGGGGTTCTTGTGTTTGGCGTAAGGTTTTTATTAAAGCGCGTTAAGGAGTGGTGCGGCGCCGATGGGTAAAAAAAACGAAAAGGCCGGAACGGTGTTCTTTAAAATCGCGGGTGTCATTATCGCGGCGGTCTTCGCGGCGGCTGTCATATATCCCCTGGTTTTTATCGTGATGAGTTCCCTCAAGACCAACAACGATATTATTATGAATCCCTTTGGCATGGCTTCCTTCAATCCGGGCAACTATTTCCGCGCCTGGAACATCGCGCATATCGGGCGGTACTTTCTGAGCAGCGCGTACGTTTCGCTGATGAGCCTGCTTATATCCCTGCTGGTGATTATTCCCGCGGCCTACGCGCTCGGCAAATTAAAGCCCCATTTCGGCAAAATAATCATGGCGGTGTTATTGTCCGGCATGTTTATCACCTCCGAAATGACGACTATCCCCAACTTTACGCTGCTGAAATCCTGGGGTATGTACAACACCCACTGGGGCCTCATCCTCCCCTATGTGGCGGCGGCCATGGTGCTGGGGATTTATATTCTGGCGGGCTACGTGGAACTTATGCCCAGGGAAATTGAGGAGGCGGCCCTTATCGACGGCGCGGGGGTTTTCAGGACCATGGTGTCGATAGATCTGCCCATGATGCTTCCCCCGGTTGTTACCGTCGCCATTCTTTCATTCCAGAATTTCTGGAGCGAATTTTACTGGGCCCTGATCATTATTCAGAGCAACGCGCTCAAGACCCTTCCGCTGGGGATGATGAATTTTCAGTCCCAGTACGCCACCGATTACGGGATTCTTTCCGCCGGGATCGTGATTATGACCATTCCCCTGGTCGCGCTGTATATCTTTGGTTCCGAGCGTTTTGTCGGCGGGGTTACCGCGGGGGCGCTGAAGGGCTAGGCCCTGCTGGGGTTGTGAATTTAACTGTAACGCCCGGGTGTATATCAGGGCTTGCGGCGCGCGAAGGCCAAAAGGTCTTTTGCGTTAATATGAGAGCTGGCGAAATGCCACAAGGAGCAACCATGAAAACGATGAAAAAACAGATGCGCGCGGGATTGATTTTCGTTATCCTTGCCGGTGTGTTTTTCGCCTGTGGGAACAAACAACCCACAAGCGATACCCGTACTGGAAAAGGAATCACCATCAGGGTGCTGACCCGGATGAGCGGTGAGGACAGCGGTACGCCCATTTTGGAAGATGTTATCAGGATTTTTAAACAGAAATATCCTGATATAACTATTCAGAACGCGTCGGTCAATGACAGCAACGCCTTTACCCAGCAGTTTATGACAGATAACGCGTCCGGCAATACAGCGGACATTATTCAGTGGGCGGGCGTTTCTATCCTCAAAGAATACGCCGAAACCGGTACTTTCCTGGACCTTACGGATCTTATTAACAGCTCTCCGGACATCAAGAATAACGTCGATCCCAGTATCCTGAATCTCGCCAATCTGGAGGGAATAGGCGTCAAGGGTATTTACGCGCTGCCCATTGGCATGCCTATGGAAGTTTTCTATTACAACAAGGATCTTTTTGCCAAAGCGGGTATTGACGCGCCGCCCAAAACCTGGGATGAATTTTACGCGGCCTGCGACAAGCTCCTTGCCGTGGACGTTATTCCCTGGAGTTTGGGGCTTGCCAACAAATGGCGGGCGATCCACTTGAACAATGTGCTTATGATGAGGATGGTCGGTACCCAGAAAGCGAAAGACCTGGGAGCCCGTAAGGCAAAGTGGACGGACAGCGATGTGGTGGCGGTATTCGACAAAATCAAGGAAATGGCCGGCAGGGGGTATTTTGGCAGGGATTACGCGGGTATTGATTACGATACGGAAAAAGCCCGCTTTATCCGGGGTGAAACCGCCATGTCTTTTGACGGCGCGTGGCGTATAGCCACCCTTGATCAGGCGACAGTCGCGCGTACCGGAACCTTCCGTATGCCCTATTTTGCCGATAAACCCGATTTTTACAAAGAAGACGTTTTCTATCCCACCCAGATTGAAATCGGGGGTCAGCTCAAAAACAATCCCGACAAACTCCAGTATGTCTGGGAATTCCTGTCAATGTTCCTGGATAAAGCGCATCAGGAAATGTACCTTTACGAAGTTTCCAATGTGCCGCTTCGTACCGATTTGGCCGTGGATGAATCCCGGCTCAATCCGCTGCTGGCCGAGCTTTTGCGGTACAAAAAGGATGTTACGGTCTGGGGTACTGACGCGTGGGCCTATGACACGCTTCCCATTATGGAAGACGCTGTCGGTGACGCGCTGGTGGGCGCCCTGACAAACCTGACGGCCCAGCAGGCTGCCCAGCAGATTCAGCTCGCCATTGAGGAAGCCGAGCGTTAGCCGGTTCGCGGCGGGGGGCCCGAGGTCCCCCGCCGTTATGTGTATATTTTTAAGTTCTGGAGCTGTGGCGCTATGGATCAACTACGGAAAAATACTAAAACCATTTTGGTTTTTTTGCTGCCCTCCTTAATCGTATATACGATTATGCTCATGGCGCCGATTGGCGGATCTCTGGTTATCTCGTTATTTAAGTGGAATGGAATTCGCAATTCAAAAATGGCATTCGTTGGGTTTCAGAATTTCCTGCGGGTGTTTGCCGACCCAAAGGTCGCTCTTGCTGTAAAGAATATCGCCTGGTATCTGGTATTGAGCCTGTTAACCCAGCTTCCCCTGGGTCTGCTGCTGGCCGTTATTTTAAACGCCGGTTTTAAAGGCTATAAGGTTTTTAAAACGATGTTTTTTGTACCCCAGGTGCTTTCAACTACCGTAGTCGCCCTGGTGTGGTATTTTATTCTTATGCCGGTGGGGGTGTTGAACAATATTTTAAACATGGCTGGCCTGCAATCGCTGGCTCGGATGTGGCTGGTGGAGCCCTCAAGCGCCATAACCAGTATTATTCTGGTTAATTCCTGGGCCGGTGTTGGTTTTCACATGACGGTAACATACGCCGCCATTTCCGCCATTCCCGATGAAATTATGGAAGCGGCGCTGCTGGACGGCTGCGCGGGCATACGCCGGGTGTTTCACATCATTATTCCCATGATTTGGAATTCGATAACTTCCTGTATTATTATAATCGTTACCGGGATAATCAAACAATTTGATATGGTGTTTGTCATGACCGAAGGCGGTCCTAATGGTCTTACCGAGGTGCCGAGTACCCTTCTGTATAAAGAAGCGTTCAGGATGGCGAATTTCGGCAAGGCTTCGGCTATCGGGGTTTGTATCTTCATTTCCAGCGTATTGGTTACTATCGCGAGCCTGAGACTTGCCAAACGCGATCAAATTGAATTGTAGGAGGATAGGTGAAATGAGCTTGCCCCGTTTAAAAAACAAGTTCAAATTTACGCTTGTTTATATTTTCTGCGTCACCACCGCCTTTGTCAGTTTATATCCCCTGTATTTTATTATTATTTCATCGCTTAAAAAAAATGTGGATATTTTTGGCAGTCCCTTTATGCCGCCTCTTGATTTCGCGTGGGGTAATTACCTCAGGGCGTTTACCGTCGGGCATGTGGGCAGACAATTCATCAACAGTTTTATTTTGTCCACCAGTTCGCTTTTGGTTACGCTGTTCTTGTCGAGTATGGCTTCTTTCGCCATTTCCCGCCTGGTATTTGGGGCCAAAAAAATCGCGCGGGTTTATTTTGTCATGGGTATGATGGTTCCCATTCAGAGTATTATTGTCCCGCTGGCTTTCGCGGCGAGCCAATTCCGGCTGCGGGATAATTATCTTATTTTGGTGCTGCTGTACGCGGCTTTTTATATGCCCATGTCGATTTTTGTGCTCACCGGTTTTATGAGTAACCTTCCCCGTTCCCTGGAAGAGGCGGCGGTTATAGACGGCTACAGCATGTACGGCGTTTTTAGGTACATTATTCTTCCCCTTTCCCGGCCCGCGATGGCGACGGTCTCTATCTTTGTGTTTATGTACTGCTGGAACGATCTGCTGACGCCGATGGTATTTATCGGCAAGGAAACGATGCGTACCGTTTCGGTAGGGCTGCTTAATTTTATGGGCGCCCATAACAGCGATTACGGAGGGTTGATGGCGGCTGTGTTTATTGCCCTGCTACCCCCCTTGCTGCTATATATTTTTACGCAGGAAAATGTTATAAAGGGTATTACCAGTGGCGCTGATAAATAAGACCGCTGGTCACAGGAGGGTGTAAATGATCTATACCGCGGGAGAGAATCGTTACGGGGTGATGAAGTACCGCCGATGCGGCGAAAGCGGCCTTAAGCTGCCGGAAATTTCCCTGGGCCTTTGGCACAATTTTGGCGACCGGGATGTCTACGAAACATACCGGGGCACGGCGCTCAGCGCTTTTGACGCGGGGATTACCCACTTTGACCTCGCCAACAATTACGGGCCGCCGCCGGGTTCCGCGGAGCTTGCCTTTGGCCGGATTTTGAAAAACGATCTTCTGCCCTACCGGGATGAGATGATCATTTCCACCAAGGCGGGCTATGACATGTGGCCCGGTCCCTACGGCGACTGGGGAAGCAGAAAATACCTGACGGCGAGTTTGGACGCCAGCCTTAAGCGGATGGGGCTTGAGTATGTGGATATTTTTTATCACCACCGGCCCGATCCGGAAACCCCGCTTGAGGAAACCATGGGGGCCCTCGCGGACATAGTGCGCCAGGGTAAGGCTCTGTACGCGGGGATTTCCAATTACGACGCGGGGCAAAGCGCGAAGGCGATGGCCGTACTGCGCTCAATGGGTGTTCCCTGCCTGATACATCAGGCGAAATACTCGATGCTGAACCGCTGGACCGAAGATGGCCTGCTGGACCTGCTTGAAAAAGAGGGCGCGGGCTGTATTTGTTTTTCTCCCCTTGCCCAGGGGCTGCTGACCGGAAAATACCTTGGCGGTTCTATTCCCGAAGGTTCCAGGGCTTCCAGGGGCGGTTCCCTCGCGGCCGCCTCGATTACGCCGGAACTGCTCAAAAAGCTCAACGCCCTCAACGACATCGCGAAGGCGGGGGGCGGGACCCTTTCGGCGATGGCGATCCAGTGGATACTGCGGGACAGCCGGAACACCTCGGTTTTGATCGGGGCCAGCTCCCCCGCCCAGCTCGCGGAAAACCTTTCCGCCCTTGCCCGGCCGCCTTTAAGCGCCGGGGAACTGGACAGGATAGAAACCGTCCTGCGGATGCCCTAGGGAAGCGGCGCCCGCGGGGTCTTCTTAAAGAAGACATCCGCCCCGCCTTCGATCCTTCCCTCGGGCTGCCTGTCCTCTCCCCGCGGGAACCGGAACGGGCGGTGGTAAGTTTTGTCATTAAGGGCGGAGTGGTTTGAGGAGACCGCTAAACGGCAAATCCCTTTATCCCCGCATTACGGCGTGTTACCATGGCGACTCCGCTAAAAAAATTTGCGATAAAATCCCAGGTGGTATACTTCGTGGACCCCCATAAACCAGGCGCGCCATGAAGGGCTATTGCTCCGCGTCCTTTCAGGCGCGGATATCGCCTGGCGTTTATCCTGAATTATACCGAAAGGGCCTCCCGGTCCGTCGCCCAGGCGGTAAACAGCGCCCTCCAGGAGCTTCGCGGGCAGTACATCAATTAATGCGCCCCCCGGGGCGTTTCTTTCGCGGGATACCGGTAACACCGTAAGCGCGATACTAGAGCCGCGGGGGCGGATTCGCGCTATACTGTAAACATGACCGGCGGCGCCAAAACCGGCCCGGACGAGAGAATCCGGGTCCTGGAACAGCTTATCGTTACCTATCAAAACTCCTACTACAACGGCGAGGCGGAAATTTCCGACGCTGACTTCGACGCCCTCTGGGATGAGTTGAAGGTCCTGGCCCCCCAAAGCCCGGTCCTGGCCAGGGTGGGGGCGGATAACGCCGAAGGTTTTCCCAAAAAGGCCCATCTGATCCCCATGGGGAGCCAGGACAAGGCCGCCAACCCGGAGGAATTCCGGGCCTGGGCGGAAAAGACGGCGGGCCTGCCGGATTTTGGGGGGTTTCTGGTCCAGTACAAGCTGGACGGGGCCAGCCTGGAACTACAGTACGAAAAGGGCCGGCTGGTCCGGGCGGTAACCCGGGGGGACGGGGTTATGGGGGACGAGATTACCCCCAACGCCCGGCGCGTGAGGGGGGTGGTGGAAGAGCTGGGGGCTTCCCGCTCCGGCCGCCGGCGGGAGGGCGCGGACCGCGGGTTTTCCGGCGGGGTCCGGGGGGAAGTGGTGATGCTCCGGGAGGTCTGGCGGGAAAAGTACCGGGACAAGGCGAACTGCCGGAACGCCGCCAACGGCCTGATGCGCCGCAAGGACGGGGTGGGGAGCGAGGACCTTACCTTGATCACCTACGACGCCGCCGCCGCGGACGACGACGGCCGCTTTAAGACCGAAACGGAAAAGATCGCCTGGCTTAAAGCGGCGGGGTTCCTTGTCGCCGAGTCCAGGGAATTCCCGGGGGCCGGTGATAACGGGGAGCCCCCGGACGCCGCCGCCCCGGCCTCGCTCATCGAGGATATTATCGCCTGGCGGGAAGAGGTGGCCCGGAAACGGGACGATCTTCCCTTTGACATAGACGGCCTGGTGATCAAGGATAAAACCGCGGATCCGGCGGATCTGCGCCGGGCCCGGCCGGAGCGGCAGATCGCCTTTAAGTTCGAGCTGGAAAGGGCTTTTAGTATACTCCGGGCCGTGGAGTGGAGCGAGTCGGGGGCCACCTACACTCCCATAGGGATGGTAGACCCGGTACGGCTGGCGGGAACCACGGTCCAGCGGGCCAACCTCAACAATCCCGGCATGATCCGTACCCTGGGGCTGAAGATTGGCGCCGCCGTGTCGGTGGTAAAGCGGGGGGAGATCATCCCCAAAATAGAGGGACTTGCCCCGCCGGGGGCGCTCGGGCCGGAGGTTTCCGGCGGCGGGGAGCGGCGGGACATCGAATTTCCCACGGTCTGCGGGAGTTGTGGAACCCCCCTGCGGGACGAGGGAACCCGGCTTCTCTGCCCCAACGCCGCCTGTCCCAAGCGGCTTCACCACCGGCTGGAAAAGTGGGTGGGGGTACTGGATATCCGGGAGCTGGGGGAAAAGCTTTTGCGGCGGCTCTTTGATTCCGGCAGGGTAAGGAACATCTCCGATCTGTACACCCTTACCGCGGGGGAGCTGGCCGCCCTTGAGCGGATGGGGGAGAAGTCCGCCGCCAGGGTGATCCGCCACATCAGGACAAAACGGCGGCTTCCCCTGCGGGTTTTTGTCGCCGGCCTGGACCTGGAAGGGGTGGGGGAACTGCTCGTGGAACGGGCGGTTTCCGCGGGCTACGATACCCTGGACGGGCTGAAAAACGCCGCGGCGGCGGAGCTGGCCGGCGTTTGGGGGATAGGGACGATCACGGCGGAAACCATCGTTTCCGGCCTGCGGGAACTGAGCGGGGAGATAGAGAAGATCCTGGAAGCGGGGATTATCAGCCTGGCCCCGCCCCCGGGGGAGGCGGAGCGGCCTTTGCGGGGCCTTTCCTTCTGCTTTACCGGGGTACTGCGGAGCCTGAAACGGAGCGCCGCGGAGGAAGCGGTCAAAGCCCTGGGGGGATCCGTTAAACCATCGGTGGTGAAAGACCTGTCGTACCTGGTAACCAACGATCCTGAATCGGGGTCGGGGAAGAACCAAAAGGCCCGGGAACTGGGAATACCCGTCATCGGCGAGGAGGCCTTCCTCGCTTTGCTGGAAAACCGCGGTAAAGTCCAGGGGGAACTGTTTTAACCCCCCCCCCGGGCAACGCCCATTACGGTAACGCCCGCCCGCCAGGGACGCCGCCAAGGATGGCGTCGCGCCGAAGGGCGGCAAGGACGCCGCTGTGAGTGAGCGTCCGGCGAAGCCGGACGGGTGGAGTTTTTGCCTTTGGCAAAAACTCCCAGCCCAAAAATCGCCATGGATGGCGATTTTTGGGCGGTTGACATAATCCTCCAATAGTGGTAAACTGCGACTATGCGTTTAATCGGCGCGAATCAAAAAACAGCGCGCGCCCCGGCGGTCCCGCGCCGCGGGGCTATCTGCCCCGGGCGGAACCCCGGGACCGATAGCCCGGCCACAGGCCACAGGCCACAGGCCACAGGCCACAGGCCACAGGCCATTATGCGGCCCGTTTTCACTTTGTCAAGTACCTTATAGGCAATGTTTTAGATTCTTTTCCGCGCGCCGCGTTTTCCGCGGCCTCCGCGCCGGCCGCCGTAAAATCCAGGACAAATCCTTTAGAATCCCCGCCGCGTTCTCTGGAATCCACGGCGTATTCTATAGAATCCACGCCGGGTTCTATAGAATACGCGCCGGGTTCTGTGGAATACGCGGCGGATTCTATAGAATCCGGGCCGGGTTCTGTAGGATTCGCGGCGGATTCTTTAAAATCCAGGGTAGATTCTTTAAAATCCTCGGCGGCCTCTTTAGCGTCCGGGCCGGCTTTTTTCCTGACCATACCGGGTTTACTCGACCGCCGCGGACTTCCGGCGCGCGGGGAACGGGGATTTCCCGCCGGCGCCGCGTTTTTTTCCGGCGATGAACACCGGGGCCCTTCGATAACCGGCGGGGCTGTCGAAGGAATTTATTCTTTCCAGGGGAGGCGAAAAAATGAGTAAAAAATCGGACTGGTATCCGTCGGCCCGGGGCGAGCAATTGGCCATGGCCAGGGACTGGGTTGTCCAGATGAACGCGAAAAAGGCGGCCTGGGGCATCCCGGACCAGGTGGCGGCGGATTTTACCGCCATCGTCAACGACGCCGGGGCGGCTCTGGAGGCTTCCGAAAACGAGGCCGCCCGGACCCCGGTAGCCAACGCCCAGTGCCGGGAGGCTTTTAGGCGGCTGGAGGACGCCGCGAGGGACATTAAGCGGCGTTACTTTTTGCGGCCGCCCCTGCTTGAGTCGGACGTTATCTCCCTTAGTTTGAAGGTGAAGGACCGCCACCCCACCAAACACGGGGCGCCCGCCGCCCAGACCACCCTGGAGACCTTTCTCCGGGGCCGCCATGAGTTGGGTTTTAGGATTGTCTATATTACCGGGAGCCCCGAGGAGGCGGCGAACAAGGGTTACCGGATCTGGTACAAGGTGGTCCCGCCGGGGGAGGCGCCGCCTGAGGGCCCGGAGGAACTGACCCGGTCGTTCTACACCCAGCGGAAGAAGGACGTGATTCCCTTCGCCTACGGGGACAGCGGGAGGATGGTCCACATGGCGGTACAGGTGGAAAACGGCGGGCTGAAAGGTCCCTGGGGGCCCATGGTTTCCGCGCTTATTCCATGAGGGCGGGAATCATAGGTTGGAGTGGCGTAAGGCCTAAGGAGGAGAGAAGATGGCGGCGTTTTGTTTTTATTCACTATTCCAGGGATCAAAGAGCAGGAGGCCGGGAATGTTTTTGAAATCGTCCACGTTACGGGTAACCAGTGTAAGGCCCTCGACAAGAGCTGTCGCGGCAATAATCGCGTCAGGCAGTTTTATCCTGCGCTGTTTACAGATCGCTATCGTGCGCTCAACTACTTCCGGGTCAAGGGGATAAATGATGGAATTTTCCACAAAATCGGAAAGAACCTGTTCGTTCTCCGGGGTATCGTTAAACCGCAGTAATTCAATCTGTGAAATAACGGAAATAAGGGGCGTGCGGTCTATCATGGCGGCGACAGCTTTAAGGCCGGGCGCGGGAATACTGCCGTTCAGCGCGGCGATAACGATGTTTGAGTCTAAAAGATATTCCGGTTCCACTCTTTCCGTCCGTCCCGCAGGGCCGCCTGCGTTTCCTCATAGCGTTCACCGGAAAGCCGCAGCGCCCCGACAAAACGTTCCGAAAGCCTGCCCCCCCGCCCCGCGTCAGGGGCGTCGGGGAACTGGATTATCACCCGCGCCGTTCTCCCCGGGATTTCGGGGGGAACGTCAATGGTCAGGCGGCGGCTGGGGGGTATGGTAACGGTTTGCTCTATGGTCATAATGTACCTCCGGTATGTGTAAGCATAGCGCGAAACGGCGTAAAGGCCAAGGAGGAGAGAAGATGAAACGCGGCCTCTTTAATCCCTTTTATACGATGGTCAGCAGTTCCGGCACGATCAATCCCCTTGCCCCCATACGTCATAGAAGGGACCGGTTATGTCGCCTGATATTTCGCCTTTGCCGTACATTTCGGGGTCCACCGCGCCCCGCAAGCGGGGGTCAAGCCCGGGG
>JAIRPD010000060.1 GCA_031257195.1 Treponema sp.
AAGTACACCCCGCAGTCCGCGTGGTCTCCGGCCACTTTGATTTTGTGCCCCTCGATGGCGAACGGCTGTCCGGCCGCGCCGGAAAGCTCGGAGTTTTGCTTCGCAAAACTCCACGAAATAAATGTGTGGAGTTTGGCGGCTTCGATATTAATCGCCTTATTCATACAACGCCGCTTATGCCGCCAAACTCCAAGCCAAAAGGCTTGCCTTTTGGCACGCCACGGTGGTTACTCCGGTTATCTCCAGCCCCAGGGCGGCCCGGGTTTCCCCGTTGAGGACCAAAAACCATGAACCGGTATCGACGCAGACGTCCACCGTGAGGCCGCGAACTTTCGACGTATTCGCGCGGGAGTTCATTCCACCGGCATGGACACAAGCTGATCCGAAAGCTGGTAGTCCCGGGGGATCAGGGACTCCCAGGCCGAGGGTTCCAGGGCGTCCCGGTCTATCCGCATAAAGATCTGGGGTTCGTAGTTTGGTTCGGGGCGGATGATGTTTTGGGCGTTGAGGTAGGCCAGGTTGATCCCCGGGCCGTAGAGGTCCTTGAAGGGCCGCATCCGGGTCATGCTTTCCGGGTTGCGGGTGAGCACGTCCCAGGCCCGGATGGATTCGGAGAAGAGGCCCAGGGCCCGGGAACGGTAGCTGGTGTCGCCGCTGATCTGGGTAAGGGCTTCCAGGGTAACGCCCAGGTTGTTGTCCGCCACCATGATCCGCTCCGTCAGGTCCTGTCCCTCCGGTTTGGCCCCGGGGGCCAGGTCGGGAAACCGGACCCGGTCCGCGCTCAGAATGTCCATCAGCCGGTTGTAATAACTCTGGGCGGCGAAGTAGTTCCCCCGCAGGTAAGAGACGTTCCCCAGGGCGTAGAGGAGCCGCTTGTTGTTGGGCATGGCGGGGAGAACGGCGAAGAACCGTTGCAGGGCGTCTTCCCACTGTTCAAGCTGATAGTGGGCTGTCCCCATGCGGTACTGGATTTCCGGCGGCGCCCAGCCATTCCGCTCCCCCTCCTGGTAAAAGCGCAGGGCCGCCGCCATGTCGCCGTCTTTGACAAAAAACTCCAGGTCCCCCAGGTCCGCGTAGAGCCGCCCGAATTCGCTTTGGGTTTTCAGGACCTGCCGGGCCCGGGCGTCCTCATAGAGCCGGACCCCCCGGATAAGCTCCTCCTCGGCGGGGAAAAATTCCCTGGCGTTGATCAGCGCCTCCGCGTAGCGGCGGTGGGTGTCTACCCGGTAACCGGCCCGCCGGGAGGTTTCTTCCCTGGCGGCGGCAAAGGCTTTGATGGCGGCCCGCAGGGCCTGCCGTTCCTCTCCCGGCGATTCGTAGTTGTGATAGTACCGGGCCAGGTGGTAGTACGATTCGGGGTAGGTGCTGTCGTTTTCAATGGCCCGCAGGAGTACCTCCCCGATCCCCTCGATTTGATCGGCGTATTCCTCCGGCACCCCGGTGGATTCCTCAAAACGCTTGTCCAGAAGGTAGCCCCCCAGTTCCGCCAGGGTGGGAACGGCGATTTTCCGCTTCCTGGGATCGCTCATAAAATGGGAATGGAGGGGGAGTACCTCGTTGAGGTTATCGGTACGGATAAAGTACTTGAGCATCCCCTCCAGGAAAAGGTCCTGCCTGCCGTAGAGTTCCATGAGCCGGGCGAAGGACGCCCGGGCCTCCTCGTAGCGGGACGGCTCGATTTCGCCCCAGGCCAGGTTGTTTTCCCCCAGGGCGAAAAGCCCTTCCCGGTCGTTGGGCGCGTAGTCCAGAATGTTGTCCCGGATGATCCGGTCCGCCTTCGCGTGGTTTTTGAGGTAGTTGGTTTCCAGGCCGGCGTAGTCCAGGGCGCCCTTTTTATCCCGGGGATATACCCGGAGGAGTTCATCGTACTTCCGCTCGGCGTAGAGGTACTGCCGCTCGTCCCGAAAACCTTCGGCGTAGCGGTAAAACCAGTTTTTGACCCGGCGCTTCCCGAAAGCCCGGAGAAAAATCTCGTTGGCCCGGCCGTATTCCCCGGACTGAAGCGAAGCGTACCCCTCTTTATAGAGGCTCTCCGCCTGGAAGGGGACAATCACAAAGCGCCAGGTGAGGTATCCCAGAGAAATGAGGACCAGGGCCGCGGCCCCCACCAGGCGCAGCACGGGGAGAAAGCGGTGAACAAAGATGTACCCAAAGCTGGCCTGTTCCGCCTCCAGCTCCGCCCCGGTTTGTTTGGCGTAGCCCCTGGGTATAGGGATGCTCCGGCCCAGGATTTTTCCCGCCAGGCCGGCGGTTTCCCTGGCCGGGGCTCCCCGGACAAGGAGCTTGATCAGCGCCGACATCAGGTCCGGGGTTACCGCCTGTTCGGCGATCAACTCCTCGCAGGCCACGCGAAGGTTCAGGGGGTAGGCCGACAGGGTGTCTTGCAGCGACTTGTATTCGTCTTCGCTAAGGGCGACCTCCTCCACCTCTTTTTTCGCCGCCCCGGCCCCCGGGGCTCTTCTGGGCCCGGCCCCTTTGCCGGTAAGGGCGTCGTCAAAGCCCGGCAGAGAAAAATCCCCCAGGTCATCGGCGTCGGCGGAAGGACCGGAATCGTCCCCCGGACCGGCGGCGTCCCCGCTCAGGTCAAAGTTGTCAAAGGAATCGGCGGGGCCGCCGGAATCGTCCCCGGGGCCGGCGATATCCGCCGTCTCCACGCTGGGAAAGTCCAGGCTCGCGTCCTCATCCTCCAGGGCCTCTTCGCCCCCCAGGTCCAGGCCGCCGGAATCCTCCCCGGCGTCTTCCCCCCCCAGATCGAGGCCGGCGTCCCCGGGGGCCTCAAAGGCGGATTCCTCAAAATCCGGAAAGTCCAGGTCCTCTTCTTCCCCGGTCCCGGCTTCCTTCCCCAGTTCCTCAAAGCCGGACAAGTCCGGGGTGGAAAAGTCTTCCTCCGGGGCGGCGCTCTCCGCCGCCGGGCCGGAAGGTTCCCCGGCGGGTTCGGCGTCCCCCGCCCCGGCCTCCTCCACCGGAAGGCCGCCGGATTCCAGGTCCTCCGTAAAACCGCTCAAGAGGTCCTGGGGCAGATCCTCCGGGCCGCCATCCGGCTCCGCCGCCGCGTCGGGGTCAAAATCGCTCAAGTCCAGGTCGCCCAGGTCCAGGTCCCCCGGCTCGCCGGAGGCTTCCTCCGGGGGGGGCTCCATGTCAGCGGTTTGGGCCTCCCCATCCTCGCCGGGGAGGGCCGCCGGGGGAATGTCGTCGGGGGCGCCGGAACCCAGCAGGTCCCCAAAGTCAAAGTCGCCGCCGGCAAAATCGTCCCCCAGGTCCGTATCCGCCGGGTCCGGGGCGGCGTCCGCCGGACCGGCCGGGGTATCCGGCTCCGCCGCCGGGGAAAATTCCGCCGGGGCGGGTTCCGAACCGGGCTCCCCCAGGCCGGCGGGAAAAGGGGAAGGGGGTTCATCCTGGGGAAGATCAAGGGCCGTCAGGGGAAGATTGCTTTCGGCCAGAATTCGCGCCTCTCCGCCCAGGTTCGCGAACGAGGTTTTGAATTCTTCTAGCCGCGCGAGTGAGGGCATACGCGAGCCGCCTCCTGGTGGTGTTTACCGGCCCTTCGGGCTGTCATAGTTAAGATATTGAAGCATTAACCGATATTAGTAAAGAACAATGAAAAAGGCCATCGTTATCACGCTTCTTACCGCGATTATCGGCACCCTCGAGGCCGCCGGTAATAGTGGTTTCGCGGAGGCGGAATCTTTGCCCATCATGGACTATTTGCTTGGCCTTAGGGAAGCGGAAAAACCCCATGTCATTGATGATACGGTGATCTTTACCGTTCCCTCAACCTACCGCCGGGTGGGTATCGCCTTTGGCCACGAGGGGTTCGGCAAGGTTTACTGGTTCCGCCGCCTGATGGTACCCAACGAAGACGCCGGGCCCTGGATTAAAAACAAACCTCCGGCGAATCAATTCCGGGATTCGGGGATGCTCTTCTATGTCTTTACCGTTCCCGAGGATTTGTCCGGGGAATTGGAGTACCGCCTGATTGTGGACGGCCTTTGGACCAGGGACCCCCTAAACCCCCAAAGCCGGCTGGACAACACCTCCGGCATTGTCCGTTCCGTGGTAAGCCTGCCCCCCATCAAGCGGCCCGATTCCCCCAACCGGGGACCGGCGGGGGCTTTAACCTTCACCTACCAGGCCCCTCCGGGGGAACTGGTTACCGTGGCCGGAAGCTTTAACAACTGGGACCCCTTTATGTACGAGCTGAGGGAGGTAAGCCCCGGCCGCTACAGTCTTTCCCTGCCCCTGCCCGCCGGCGCTTATCAGTACGTCTTCTTCCACCGGGGAGAACGCCGGCTGGATCCCAACAATCCCCGGCGGCTCTATACCCGGGACGGAAAACCGGCCAACGAGGCGGCCGTGGAGTAAGGTCCTCCGCCGGCGGCGGATTCGGGGTCAGCGCCTTACCATAAAATCCGTGAAGATATCAAACAGTACGGGGTCAATCTTGCGGCGCTTGTCGATAAATTCCTCCCGCATCATGATCAGGGCTTTTTCGGGGCTTAGGGGGTCCCGGTATTTGCGGTTTGGGTCCGTTACGCTGTCGTACACGTCAATGATCTCCAGCAGTTTCGCGGGAAAGTAGGCCAGGGCCTGGTAGTCCAGCATGGGGCCCACTTCGTAGCTGACGCAATAATCCTGTTTAACCCAGGGCTTGGTTTTTTTGTGCTGTTCCAGGCAGCTTCGGAAGTAGCCGTAACCTTCGGGGTCCCCGTAGTATTCGTGGTGGTACCCGGTGATCAGCGCCGCTTCCCGGGGATAGTTGGTCTTGTTCATCACCGAATGGCAGCCCAGCTTAACATGCTCCATCACGATGTTCCGGTTGTAGGCCGCGCCGCCCTCGTGGTAATCCACCGCCGCGGCCTTGCCGATGTCGTGGATTAAAAAACCCGTGGCCCAGTTAAAGTAGTCCGTTTCGGGGATGGCCCGCATGCCTCTCTGAAAAACCCGCTCCAGAGTCAGGGCCTCCGGGCTCAAGTGGGGCAGAAGGGGCTGGTAGAAGGGGTAGTATTTTTTTTCAAAGGAGATCCGGAGTTTGTTGATGATGCTGGAGGTGGACACAAGCTTGTTGTAGTACGAAAGAAAGGCGACGCTGTTCAGGTAAGCCCGGGTCATGTGCTGGATGATCGTGCCGTTGGATTTGGCCACCAGCGTACTCATCAATTCATCGTTAAAGATGTCCTCCGCGATAAGCTGACTGGAAGACTGAACCATGGCGCGGGTGGAATCCACCAGGTTTTGGGTGCGCTTTTTCGCGTCCTCGTCCATCATGTGTATGGTCCCCATCAGCGTTACCTGGTTGATCAGCGCCGCGTCCCGGGTGGTGTCTACCAGGGCCTGGGTAATGGCTTCCACGTCCTTGGGCCTTTGGGTAATAAGGCTGTCCAGCCGTTTCTTGTGGTCCCACACCAGCTGAACCCGTTCGGGTTCGGTCATGGCGGTGATAACGCCGTGTTCCTCGCCAAAGCCGGGGTCCGCCTTTTTGGGACATACCGCCGGGGCTTTCCCCGCCGGGGCGGCGGCCTCTTCCGCCGGAGCCTCCTCCGCTGGGGCGGCGGCTTTCTCCGCAGGGTTTCCCGGGGACTCCCCCCAGGAAATCCTGGAAGCCTCCGCTTTTTCCTTCAGGACGGCAAGGTCGCCGCTGGCCAGAAAATATTCCCAGGGTCCGCTTTGAAGCCAAAAGGTTTGGTTATTTTCGTACAGGGCCTTGAAGGACAGGGTACGTTTTTTTTGGCCCTTCCTGTTGACGCACAGCACGGGCATCGCTTCTTCACGCAGAACCTTGACATACCCTTTATGATTAGCCAGGACTTCCCGCAGGGAAACGGGGGACAGGCGCTCATTGGTTTGATTATCCGCCATTATAAAGTTAGTATACCATATTTCAGACACAAAGAAAAAATCAACCCCTCAATTTCTTCCGCCAGCTCCGCCGGGGTTTTGCCTTCCCCGTCAACCCGGATCCGGGGAATGGAAGCCGGCCCGGCCAGGAGGGCCTCGTAAGCGGCGCGGCGCCGCTCGTGGAGGAACCGGTGTTTTTCCCGGGAGGCGGCGGCGCTTTCCGCTTGAAGGAAGGGGGGGAGTTCCCGGTCTTCCCCCGGACCGGCGATACGGCGCCAGGCGGTTTCGGCGGTTACCGCGAGGTACACCAGGACGCGGCCGCTTTCCCCGGAAGAAAACAGCAGGTCCAGGGCGCGGGGGTTATCGATGATGCCCCCGCCGGCGGCCAGAACCCCCCGTTCCCCCGCCGGGCTTTTAAGCAAACCGGCCAGGGCCTCTTCCTCCGCCCGGCGGAACAAGCCAGGGCCGGCGCGGTAAAGCGCGCGGGGACTTTGGCCGGTTCGTTCCTCAATAAGCCGATCCAGGTCGAAGAAGGGAAGACCCCGCCGCCGGGCCAGTTCAAGGCCGGCGCTGGTTTTACCCGAGTGTTTTGGTCCCAGAAGCGCGATAATCAAGCCGCCATCCTAGGGGGAGTGTATTCTACCGGCAAAGTTTTGTATACTTCTTCCATGATACTCTACGATCCCGCCCTTACCATGCGTTTTCAGGATTACGGAATCATGCTCCCCATCGCCCCCGACCGGGGCGATCGGACCCTGCGTTTCCTGGATCAGGGCTATTTCCCCGGTACCAGGGGAAAAACCCTGCCTTATCCGGGACCGGTCTTTTCCATTACCGACGCGCTAACCCTCCTGAAGGACTGGACGGTGGTTACCCGGCGGGACCTGGAGCGGGCCCACCGGGGGGAATACATCGCCGGCCTCTACGGCGATGGAGCGGGTCCCCGTTCATCCCGGTCCGCCGTTCTGGAACGGGCGCTGCTGGAAACCTACGAGTTGATTGACGATCAGGGCAGGCCCCGCCGGTACGAGCCGGAACGGGCGGTAAAGCCCCTGACGGATCTCTTTGGCCTGATCCTGGCCCAGGTTACGGGAACGTACATAGCCTGCCGGCTTGCCCTGGCGGATGGGCCGGGGTTCTGCTACTACCTGGGGGGAGGAACCCACCACGCCCGCTATGACCGGGGTTCCGGTTTCTGTCTGATCAACGACGCGGCTGTCGCCGCCTTCAAGGTCCTGTCGGACGGGCCCCGCGCGTTTCCCCGGCGGGGGGAGCGGGGAATCCGGCTTATCTGGATCATCGATCTGGACGCCCATAAAGGGGACGGCACGGCGGAGCTGGTCCATTTCGCGAGGGACCGGGGTTTTCTGGCCTCCCCGGCGGCAAACCCCGTCGCCCCCGGCGAAGAGGGCGCCGGCGGGGCGCCCCGGGTCCTTACCCTTTCGATACACATGGCCCGGGGCTGGCCCCTGGACCCGGAAAGCCTCGCCAAAGCGGAACCGGGCAGGGCCCCCCTGGTTCCCTCGGACGTTGATATTGGCATTGACGAGGGGGACGAGGCGGAGTACAGCCCCCGGCTGGCCGCGGGGATGGGGGAACTGGAACGGATCTCCGGGGAACCGCCGGACCTGATTATCGTGGTAGACGGGGCGGACCCCTACGAGCATGACAGCCTGCCCTCCACGATTCCCCTCAAGCTGAGCCTGGAACAGTGCCTGGAGCGGGATAACCTGGTGTACCGCTACGCGGTGGACCGGGGAATTCCCTCCGCCTGGATCATGGCCGGGGGGTACGGGGACCGGGCCTGGGAACCGGCGGGGCATTTTTTGCGGGGCCTCCGCTAAAAGCGCCGCGTTTTCAGCGCCTTCAAACGCCCGCGAAAAACGTAAACCTCCGGTCCCCCCTAGGGAAGGGCGCAGACCACCTCAATCTCCACCCGGGCGTTTTTGGGCAGGGCGGCCACGGCGACGCAGGAGCGGGCCGGGGGATCCTGGGGGAAAAATTCGGCGTACGCGCCGTTTACCTCGGCAAAATCCGCCATATCCGTTAAAAAAACCGTGGTCTTGACGGCGTTTTCCAGGCCGGTTCCCGCGGCGGCGGCGACGGCCGCGGCGTTCCGCAGGGAACACCGGGTTTGCTCGGCGATGGAACCGGTGGAAAGTTCCCCCCCGGCCATATCGATGGGAAGCTGGCCGGAGATAAACAGTAAACCGCCGGTCTTGATCCCCTGGGAATAGGGGCCTATCGCCCCCGGGGCGTTTTGGGTAGACACAACACATTTAGTCCGCATGAACAGAGCCTACCATACCTTCGCCGTCCGGGGCAAGGGCGCGCGATGAGCCATCGAAAAAGCGGCCGGCTCGAACACCAGAACCCTTTTAAACGATTTCCCGCGGGGACGCGGCTTCCGGCCCCGGGGAACTCCCCCTCCCGCGGGGCCGGGCGGATACGGTCCGCGCCAACGGGGCCGGCGGGTCGCGCGCGGCGTTCCGCGGTTTTCACGTCAGTATATCCCTATAAGCCCCATCGACCGCTTCCGCTTTTTCTTTGCAGCGCCTAAAAAACTCTTCTGGATTGTAGAATACATCCAAATTGTTGAAGAGGGTCTTGTTATCATATTCCCACCATTTGATTTGCCTGAGCAGTTCTATCTTTTCCAACGGAAACCGGTAACGGACAAGCCTGGCGGGGGTTCCTACAACTATCGCGTAAGGCTCTACATCATGGGTAACTATCGCGCCCGCTCCAATTATCGCCCCATCTCCAATATGATGACATTTTGACGCGTTGATAAACGCGTTCGCCCCAATCCATACATCATTGCCAATTACAAGACTGTTATCATGCCGAATAGACGAAATCATTTCACGGGATGGCATTATTACTCTGCCCAGAATACTTGTGGTCAACCAGCTCATGGGATGATCCACTTCAACCTGGGCGGTAGCGGCTATTGACGTAAAACGCCCAATGGATTTTAATTCCCCGCCGCCGTCAATAATATGTTTGTATCCATACGTAAATTTACCAACCTTGACACCATGATATTCTATATCGTGAAAATCACTTTCCAGAGGCACGGTTATCGCGTAGTCTTTCACCGCCTCAAACCCGGCGCTTTGAAGCCCCCCCGAAATGTCCTCGGCGAACCGCCCGCTTGTTACAATAACGTAATGTTTTGACTTGTCAAGGGCGGAAGGAGCGAGTACGGGCAGATCATGGAATCGTCCAATGTGCGCCACCCTGGTATCGCAAAAAAACTTTGGCTCGAGAAATTGAGCGCCAATCTCTTTCATAAAATCATTGGCTTTAAGAAAAAACTCGCCTTGATTACCACAGCCGGCGCATATGATGTCCCTGTTTCCGGCGTTTTCTTTCGCGGCGTTTATTACCTGCGGAAACAATACAAAATTTTGATTCATTTCACGCTCCTGATAAGGAACTCTACAATTTTCATATATCGCTGTCAACCAATCGCGCCATCTCATCAAAAATATTACTGAAAAGAGGTTATCGCGCCCCTCCCCCGCGGGCGGGAACCGCGGCGGGTTTCCGGCGCTTTAGCCGGAGGCGGGGTCCATCAAGGCCAGGCGGCGGCAGGCTTCTTCCACGTCGGAGCGGTGGCCAAAGGCGGAAAAGCGGATAAAGGACTGTCCCGCGGGGCCAAAGCCCGCGCCGGGGGTGGTAACTACCCGGCATCGTTCCAGGATTTCCGCGAATACCTCCCAGCTGTCCCGGCCCGGAAAGCGGGCCCAGACGTAGGGCGAGTTATCCCCCCCCACGCGGGAAATCCCCAGTTTCCGCAGGGCCGCGCGGATCAGGGCGGCGTTTCCCAGGTAAAAATCGCACAGCCGGCGGACCTCGGTAAGCCCCTCCGGGGAAAGGGCCGCCAATCCCCCCGCCTGGGCGATGTTGGAGGCCCCGTTGAAGATCGTCCCCATCACCCTGCCCCAGTCGGCGTTGACGCTTTCTCCCCCGGCGTACGTTAGTTCCCGGGGAACCACGGTCCAGCCCAGCCGGACTCCGGTAAATCCCGCGGGTTTGGAGAAGGACTTCACCTCAATGGCGCATTCCCGGCTGCCCTGGATGGCGTAGATCGTTTTGGGCAGCGCCGGGTCCCGGATGTACTCCGCGTAGGCGGCGTCAAAAACGATGAGGCAGCCCTTTTTCCGGGCGGCGGCCACCAGCTCCGTAAGCTGTTCCTCCGTGGCGGCCGCGCCGGTGGGATTGTTGGGGGAGCAAAAGTAAAAGAGGGAATGTTCCGGCAGCTGGGACAGATCGGGGAAGCAGCCGTTTTCCGCCGTACAGGGGAGGTAGGTGATTCCCCCGTAACCGGCCCGGCCCGCGGCGGCGTCTTCCGTCCAGTCCCCCGCCGCCCCGATCAGTACCGAGCCGTCCACGTACACCGGATAGGAGGGGTCCTGGACGGCCACCCTGGTTCCCGCCCCAAAGAGAAGCTGCAGCCGGCCAATGTCGCACTTGGCCCCGTCGGAGATAAAGATCTCCTCCGCGGAGAAGGGTTCCCCCCTTACGGTTCCCCCGGGGAGGCCGTTTTCGGCGTCCCGATCCGCGGCGGCGTCCCGGCCCAGGGGCCGGTAAAACACCGCGGAGATCCGCCGCCGCAATTCCGGCAGCCCCTCATCCTGGTAGCCCGAGTAACCTTCCGCCGTACCAAGCCCGCGGGCGCCTTCGGTGAGGCCCCGGCAGGTATGGGGAAGGATGGGCTCCGTGGTGTTCCCCACCCCCAGGCTGATGATCCGGGTTTCGGGCCGGGCCGGGTCTTCCGGGTGGGCGGCGGCAAACTCCCGCCGCCGCCGGGCGATTTCCGGGAAAAGGTAGCCCGCTTTAAGCCGGGCCAGATTGGGGTTACGGTTCAGCATAAGCCAGTATACCACCGTCCGCCGCCGGCCGCGCAAGGGGCGCGCGGGGACCCCCCGGCCCGGGGTTCACTCCGGACTCCGGCGATCCCGAAACAGCCGGTGAAAGGGGTCTGTGGCTTTGTGGAGGGGTGGGGGGCGGTTCTATATCCGCAGTCTTTCCGCGTGGTGGTAGGCCCCGGCCCGCAGGGTCTTTACCTGTTCGTCCATCAGGTATTCGTCAAAGCTCATCATCCGATCTATGAGGGCGGAGGGGGCCCCGCCGGGGCCGGGGGGGAGGATTTCCACAATCCGGTTGGCGATGGAGGTGATAAACTCGTGGTCGTGGGAGTTAAAGAGGATCGCCCCGGGAAAGGCGATAAGCCCCTCGTTCAGGGCGGTAATCGCCTCCAGGTCCAGGTGGTTGGTGGGCTCGTCCAGGATGAGGACGTTGGCGCCGGAAAGCATCATCTTCGCCAGGAGGCAGCGGACCCGCTCGCCCCCGGACAGGACGTTTACCGGCTTGAGGGCCTCGTCGCCGGAAAAGAGCATCCGCCCCAGAAAGCCCCGCACGTAGGTTTCGTCCTCGTCCGGGGAGTACTGTTTGAGCCAGCCGGTGAGGGAGAGGTCCGAATCGAAAAAGGCGGCGTTTTCCTTGGGAAAGTAGGAGAGGCTTGTGGTCTGCCCCCAGTATATCCCCGCGGCCGCGCCTGAGTCCGCGGCGGCGGCGGCCATCTCAAAGAGGGCGGTTTTTGCCTGATGCTCGGCCCCCACAAAGGCGATCTTGTCCCCCTTGTTCACGGTCAGGGAAAAGTCCTGGAGCCCCGCGGCGGCGTCGCTTATCTTTTCGAAGCGCAGGACGTTGTTGCCGATTTCCCGGCTGGGCTTAAAGCCCACGAAGGGAAATTTCCTGCTGGTAACGGCGATGTTGTCCAGGTCCAGCTTTTCCAGTACCTTCTTGCGGCTTGTGGCTTGCCGGCTTTTAGCGGCATTGCTGGCAAAGCGCTGGATAAATTCCCGCAGCTCCCGGGCCTTTTCCTCGTTCCGCTTCTGCTGGTCTTTGGCCTGTTTTTGCAGCATCTGGCTCATCTGGTACCAGAAGTCGTAGTTTCCCGTGTACTGGGTTATCCGGCCAAAGTCGATGTCGCAGATGTGGGTGCATACGGCGTTAAGAAAGTGTCTGTCGTGGGAAACCACGATCACCGTATTGGGAAAGTCTATGAGAAAGTCCTCCAGCCAGGCGATGGATTCCAGGTCCAGGCCGTTGGTGGGCTCGTCCAGCAGCAGAATGTCCGGGCTGCCAAAGAGGGCCTGGGCCAAAAGAACCCGTACCTTTTTTGATTCTTCCAGCTCCGCCATAAGCTTTCCGTGGTCTTCCTCGTCCAGGCCCAGGCCGGAGAGGAGCTGCCCCGCCTGGGCCTCCGCCTCCCAGCCTCCCAGGTCGGCGAAATCCGCCTCCAGTTCGCTGGCCCTCATACCGTCTTCCTCGGAAAAGTCCTCCTTGGCGTAGATGGCTTCCCGCTCCTTTGTTACGGCGTAGAGCCGGGGGTAGCCCATGATCACCGTTTCCAGGGCGGGGTGTTCCTCAAAAGCAAAGTGGTCCTGTTTAAGCACCGCCATCCGTTCTCCCCTGGAGACGGCGATTTCGCCCTTGTCATGTTCCGTCTCGCCGGAAAGAATTTTGAGGAAGGTGGACTTTCCCGCCCCGTTGGCGCCGATGATCCCGTAGCAGTTGCCGGGGGTGAACTTGAGGTTTACGTCTTTAAAGAGGATCCGCTCCCCATAGGAAAGGCTTACGCCGGTTACTGTTATCACAGGGCTAGTATACCAGAAAGCCGGGGGAATGTCAGCGCTCCATTGACAAGAACCGTTCCTTCTCCGATACTAAGAAGGTTCGGGAGGTCGGCATGGGAAAGCGATTTTTAAGGGATTTTCGCGCGCCCCGGGGAGTGATTTTCGCGGCGCTGTTTATGATGGTTTGCGCCGCCGCCTTTGCCCAGAAGACGGAATCCTGGGCCAAAATACGTTCCAGCGCTGACTTGGCGGGCAGTTGGGAGGGTTCCCAAACCATGGAGGTTCCCCGAAATGACGAGGCCGGCGTGCCCCAGTCGGTTCTGCTGATAAGTTTTACCCTGAATTATGTCCGGGGCGGCGAAAACGTCGATATGAAGCTGAAGATGAATTTTAACCAGCTGCTGGAAGATTGGGTTCTTATGCCCCAGATGAAACAGGTAAAATTTACGAAGGATCAAATTTGGCTGGTGCTGGTGGAGATGTTGAGCAACATGATGGGGGAAGTCGTTGAATTTGACGATGGCTACAACATGTTGTACACCATGTCCGGTCCGGTGGATTCCCTGATGAGCGACGGCAGCGTAATGATTAACCGGAACAAGACAAAGCTGAAGCTTACGTTTGACGAGCCCATGAGCCTGGGCCTGGGAGACGAGGGCTTTACCGAGATGATCCTTGATAAAAAGAAAAACGAAACCCTTTAAGGGGCCGCCGGACCGGAACCCGGCGCCGCCTAGTCCTTCTTTTTAAAGAGCCCCAACAGTTTTCCCAGGAGGGCCGGTTTTTCCACGCCGGGTTTCGCGCCGGTTTCCGGCTTTTTCCCGCCGGTCCCTGTTCGCGGGCCCGGGGAAGCCTCCGCGGGGGAAGACCGGGATTCTCGTTTCTCCGCCGTTCCGGCGGCGGGGGTTCCAGACCGGGCTTCGTCTCGTTCCCGGGGCCGCCGCTTCCCTCCCCCGCGCCTTTTGGCCGGACCCCGCTCCGTTTCCGGGGTTCGCCGTTCCGTCCCTTTAGTGGACGCCCCCCTGCCGGGTCCCTCCTTACCGGGAATCTCTCTGGCGGGAGAATTGTCCCGGCGGCGGCCTCCGGTTTCCTGATCGTATTTTTCCTTGTAATAGGCCAGCCGCTCTTCCAGGGAAAGCCGGGAAAAGCCCTCGGGTTTTTCCGGCGCGTCTTCCCTGTTCAGCCCGGCGGCGTTTTCCCGAAACCCGCTTTCCAGAGGACGGCGCCGCTTTTCTTCCCGGCGGTCCTTATCCCGCGCCGGTCCATGGCCGCCGCCCCGTTCGTTCCGCCTCCCCCGGTCCCAGCGGCTTTCGCCTCGGTCTCTTCCGCCGGAACGGCCCCTCCGGTCCCCGGAACCGCCGCCCCGCCCGTCCCGGCTTTCCGGACCGGCGTCGTCGTAAAAGCCGGTTTTGATCCGCAGGCCGGCGCTCTTGTCCTCACCGTAGAGGTCCTCGCCGGCGATCTGGGAGGAAATCTTCTTGCCGATGTACTTTTCAATGTCCGGCAATTCGTATACGTCCTGTTCGCTGGCCAGGGTGATGGCCTTGCCGGTTTTACCCGCCCGGGCGGTACGGCCTATGCGGTGCACATAGTTTTCCGACTCCACCGGCAGATCGTAGTTGACCACCATGGCCAGGCCCTCAATATCCAGGCCCCGGGCGGCCACGTCGGTGGCCACCAGGAAACGGGTAAGTCCCGCTTTTACGTCCTCAATGATCTTAAGCCGTTTGGCCTGGGGCAGGTCCCCAATGATAAATTCACAGTCGATGCCGTTGATCCTGAGCCGTTTCGCCACGATTTCCGCGTAACGTTTGGTATTGCAGAAAATGATGGCGCTTTCCGGCTTGTCCCTGTTCAAAATCCCCAGGAGGAGCCGCATCTTGTCCCCGCTGGACACATGGTACAGGACCTGCTCCACCTCTTCCACGGTAACCGTTTCGGGCTCGATCTCGATTTCGTAGGGGCTTTTTGTGTATTCCCAGGCCAGGTTTTTTACCCAGGTATTCAGGGTGGCGCTGAACAGCATGGTCTGGCGGCGGTCCGCCGGGGGTACCACTTTGATCAGCTTCCGCAAATCGGGGTAAAACCCCATATCGAACATCCGGTCCGCCTCATCCAGGATCAGGAAGGCGATGTCCATCAAGTTCATGTACCCCGATTTGTTCAGGTCTAGCACCCGGCCGGGGGTTCCTACCAGGATCTGGACATTGTCCTGTAAAAGCCGCTGCTGCAGGCCGTAACCCACCCCGCCGTAGAAACTTCCCACCTTAAAGGGAAGGTACTTCCCCAGGACTTTGGCTTCTTCCTCTACCTGAACCGCCAGTTCTCTGGTAGGGACCATGATGATCGCCTTTTTCCCCCCCAAAAGGGGCTCGGTAAGAAGGCGCTGGAAAATTACCACCAAGAAGGCGGCGGTTTTCCCCGTTCCCGTCTGGGACTGGACGTAAAGGTCCTGGCCCCCAAAGGCATTGGCCAAAACCTGTTCCTGCACGGGCATACAGGTAATATACCCCGCTCCGGTGATGCCCCGCTGAAGGTCTGGATGCAGATTAAACTCGCTGAATTCCATATATTTGGAGGGAGTATACACCTTTCCGGGTTTTATCGCAATGCCCCGCCGCGGCGGTTACCACAGGGCCTCCCTCAGCGCCGCCTCGTTGCGCCGCATGATCTCCACATAGGTAATTCCCGCCGCCAGCTCGTCCCGGCTGACATTATGGGCCGAATGGAAGAGCCTTTTATCCGCCCCCGTTGACTCGCTTATGGCGTCCGCCATGCGGCCATTGGAAAATTCCAGGTGAAACACTACCGGAATCTTTTCCGCCCGTATTTTGTTGATCAGGAAGGCCACGACAGCGGCGCTCGGCTCGGTTTCCGTGGAACAGCCGGGAAAAGCGGCGTAGTAGTTCAGGTTGTACGCGTCGATAAAGTACCGGAGGGGGAAACGGTCGGCGAAGATCAGGGTTTTCCGGGCGGCGCCGGAGACGATGGCCCGAAATTCCCCGTCCAGGGCGTCTAGTTCCGCCAGACAGGCCGCCGCGTTTCTTTCGTACAGGCCGGCGTTGGGAGGGTCCGCCTCACAAAGGGCCCGGGCGATTTTTTCCACTATACGTTTCGCGTTCCGGGGGGATGTCCATACATGTTCATCGTAGGCCGGTCCCGCTTCTCCGTCCTCGTCCTGTTCCATTCCTTCCACGATTTCCTCTTCCACCGGGTCCACACAGTCCATGAGGGCGATAATCCGCGTCTTTGACCCGTCCATGGAATCGAGGATCCGGTTTGCCCACTCCTCGCTTTCGCCCCCCACATAGATAAAGAGCCCCGCGTTTTGTATGGCGATAATGTCCTGGGGGGAAGGTTCATAGGAATGGCTTTCCGCCCCCGGCTTAAGAAGCATGGTGAGCTTTACCGCCGTTCCCCCGGGGGAAGCGTTTTTCCGGGGCAGGGCCGTTATGGTCCGGACAAAGTCGTAGGGGGGGAATATGGTGGTTATCACGCTGAGCGTTTCTTCCGCCCTTTCCCCGTTTTTTGCCGGCGGGGGCGGGCCGCGGTCTTTTCCCCCTTCGCAGGCCATAAGAAACAGCAGCGCGGCGCAGAATATAACCGCCCTCGGCGGAACCGGGCGGCCCGCGCGGTTTGTTACAAAAGGGCCTGGGCGTTTTATTTGTTTCGTTTTCATGGCCGTCATTAGCCGCTCCTTAGGCTGCTTTTTCCGCCGTCCTTACGGCACCGGCCGCAGGTACCGTAAAACACGGTTTTCAGGGGATTTAGCGTAAAATGATGTTTTTTCCGCACATGGACGGCGATACCCCCCAAAACCCCGCAGTCCAGGTGAAAAAGTTCCCCGCAGGTTTCGCATTTTAAGTGAAAATGCCCCCCGCATCCGGCGGGGTTCTCGATATACTGGTAGCAGGCGCTGTCCCCCTCCCCAAGAAAGTAACGACGCAGTTTCCCCGCGGCCACAAGCTTTTCCAGGTGACGGTACACCGTGGTTTTTCCTATGGGGGGATTTCCCCCCTCAAAATGGCCGGCTATACCCGCGGCGGTGATATGATCCCCCCCCAGGGAAGCCAGATAATCCAGGATAAGCTCCCCCTGGCGGGTTTGGTAGCTGGATGATCGTTCCATGGGCCAAGCGTAGACCGGGCCGCCGGTTTTGTCAATATGAAAATGGATTTCATTTTCATATTGACATTTTTCGAGTCCCCCGGTACATTGAGGGTATGGACAATGTACTCCTGCGTTGTGAGGACCTTTCCTTTGGTTACGAGGGGCGGCTCGCGCTTGAGGGGCTTGCCTTTTCCGTGGAAGCGGGGGACAGGTTCTGCGTAGTGGGGGAAAATGGCTCGGGAAAGAGTACCCTCCTTAAGGGCCTGTTGGGGCTTATTCCCCCCGCGGGAGGGCGGCTTGTTAAAAACCCCCGCCTTAAACGGGGGGATATAGGCTACCTGTCCCAGGAAAGCCCCTTGCGGAAGGATTTTCCCGCCGCGGTAGAGGAGGTGGTCCTTTCGGGACGGCAAAGCCGCCGGGGGTTCGCCCCCTTTTACACCGGGGCGGACCGGGCCGCCGCGGAGGAAAGCCTGGAAATCTTCGGTTTGACCCCCCTGAGGCGCGCCTGTTTTCGGGAACTTTCCGGCGGCCAGCGGCGGCGGGTACTCCTGGCCCGGTCCCTCTGCGCGGCGGACAGGCTTCTTTTTCTGGACGAGCCCGCCTCGGGACTGGACCCGGTGATCCAAAATGATCTATACCGGATATTGGAACGGATCAACGGGGAGCGGGGGATCACGGTGATCATGGTATCCCATGACATTGAGGGGGCGCTGCGTTTTACCGCTCCCCGGGAAGGGGGGGCCGCTTCGGGAGGCGGCGGGACCGGCAAGATGCTCCACCTGGGGGTTTCATCTTTGGGGGGGGCGTCCCCGGCGGGACGGCAGCTTTTTTTTGGTGGCCCGGAACGTTACCGGGAATCGGGACCGGGTAAAATGTTTCTTGGGGGATTAGGATGAGTGAATTGGTTGAGGCGGTGATTGGCATGTTTTCCCTGTCTTTTATCAGAAGGGCGGTGATTGTGGGGTTTTTGGTTTCCCTTTGCGCGAGCCTCCTGGGGGTAAGCCTGGTACTCAAGCGCTATTCCATGATTGGCGACGGCCTTTCCCATGTGGGCTTTGCCGCCCTGGCCATCGCCGCGGCCCTTAACATGGCTCCCCTGGCGGTATCCATCCCCGTGGTGGTGATCTCGGCCTTTTTCCTCCTGCGCTTAAGCGAACACTCCAAAATCAGGGGAGACGCCGCCATCGCCCTTTTTTCTACCGGGGCCCTGGCCGTGGGGGTAACGATCATCTCCCTGACCACGGGGATGAATACCGATGTGTGTAACTATCTCTTTGGCAGCATCCTGGCGATGAGTAAGGCCGATGTCCGCCTCTCCATTTTCCTTTCCGCGGCGGTACTGATCCTCTTTGTGGTTTTTTATCACAAGATCTTCGCCGTGGTTTTTGACGAGCCCTTTGCCCGGGCCACCGGCGTCAGGGCGGGGATCTACAACATGATCATCGCCCTCCTGACGGCGATAACCATAGTGCTGGGGATGAGGATGATGGGAGCCCTGCTGATTTCAAGCCTGATTATCTTTCCCGCCCTGACTTCCATGCGGGTCTTTAAAAGTTTCCGGGCGGTTACGGTTTCTTCCGCCCTTATATCGATCGCGTGTTTCCTCGCCGGGGTGTTTATCTCCTATGTTTTCGCCACCCCCACCGGGGCCAGCGTGGTCCTCTTTAATATGGTCCTCTTCGCGGCCTTTTCCATAGTTGGCGCGGCCCGGGGCAGGTTCCGCCGGATCGCGGCGGCGGCGTTTACCGCCATGGCGATCATGGCCACTTTGGGAAGCTGCGCCAGGGGACCGGTGTTAAACACCCCCAAAAACGCCGCCGGTACCCGGTCGGTGGAGTTGGGCGGCGAGGCGAAGACCGGCGCCCCCATGTCCGGCGATCCGCCGGGCGGGATTGACGCGGCGGGCGGTGAAATTATTGAAATCAAGGAAAAAATGTTTATCGCCCAAACCAACGACATTTACCTTAACCCGGACGACTATGTGGGCAAAACAATCAAGGTGGAGGGGATCTTTAAAACGGACAGCTACGCCGACATGAGCAGGTTCTTTTGCTTTGTCCTGCGAAACGGTCCCGGCTGCTGCGGCAACGACGGCAGCGTGGGTTTTGAGGTAAGCTGGCCCGAGGCGGCGGGGGTAAACAGCGCCGCACCCCTCGCCGGGGGCCACCGCTACCCCCCGCCTGGTCAATGGGTGGAGGCGGTGGGGACCCTGGCGTACTACGAGGAAGAAGGCTACCCCTATCTGTACCTGGCCCTCGCCTCGCTGAAAACAAAAAGCAAGCGGGGCGCGGAATTTGTAAGCCAGTAGCTACCTTTTGCCCCGGCCCTGAAGCTTTTCAAGCACCTTACCGGTGATGTCCACGCTGTTCCTGCTGTACAGCACCCCCCGGCCTATTTTTTTGTCCATCACCATGGTATAGCCTTCGCTTTCCGCCACCTCCCGCAATACGGCGTGGAGCCGGGTTAGTATGGCGTCGCTTACACTTAGTTTAGCCCCCTCCCGCTCAAGCTCCTCCCTGCTTTCGACCAGGTAGGCCCTAAGGGCCGTTTCCCTTTCCTTTATTTCCCGTTCCAGGGTACGGGTCTCGCTCTTCAAGCCGGTTTCGGTGGTTTCCGCCAGCCTGGCCTTTAGCTCCAGCAGTTCCGCTCCGCGCCGGTTAAGCTCCGCCTGAATCGCGTCCCTCTTGGCGGTAAATTCCCCGCCGTCCGCCTGTGGGTCGCTGAGTACCGAAAGGACCCTGTCCAGGTCCACCACGGCAATCTTGGTAAGGCTGTTCTGGGCCAAAAGGGCGGCGGCCATGCCCAGCAGAAAAAAAGCAAACAACGCGCGTTTCATAGAATCCCCCGTTTACCCGCAGTATACCATCATTATGATCACAGTATAAATGAGGATCTCTTATTTGTCATCAGCGCCAACAGCGGATGTCAACGGCGGACGGATCATTCCCACTCAATCGTGGCCGGGGGCTTGCTGGAAATATCGTAGGTTACCCGGCCTATTTCCTTGACGGTGTTGGTGATCCGGGTGGAAATTTCGATCAGGTCCCTGGGGTTAAAAGGGTAGACGTCGGCGGTCATTCCGTCGGCGCTGGTGATCGCCCGGAGGGCCAGGACCCAGCCATACTTGCGTACATCCCCGGCCACCCCCACGGAACGGAGGGGGAGGAGGACGGCAAAGGCCTGCCAGATTTCGTCGTAAAGGCTGCCACCGCCGCTTCCCGCCCGGCGCTTAAGCTCCTGAATAAAAATCGCGTCCGCCTCCCGGAGGATAGCGCACTTTTCCCGGGTAACTTCCCCCAAAATCCGCACGGCCAGCCCCGGACCGGGAAAGGGATGGCGGCGTACCACTTCCTCGTCCACCCCCAGGAGCCGGCCTAAAGTACGGACCTCGTCTTTATAAAGCCGGTCCAGGGGCTCGATGATCCGCCCTTCCCGGCGTTTGGCGTCCACCAGGGGGCTTCCCACATTATGATGGCTTTTTATCAAATGGGCCTTTTTCCCTACCCCTTTGCCGCTTTCTATCAGGTCCGTGTAGAGGGTTCCCTGGGCCAGGAAGTACGAGCCGGGCAGGGCCAGCCGGGCCACTTCCCGTTCCTGGATGGTGATAAACAAATCCCCGATGGTTTTACGCTTTTCCTCCGGGTCCGTCAGGCCCTTGAGGGCGGAGAGGAACTCGTCCTCGCACATGATGATACGCGGGCGCTTCGCGCCGAGTTTTTCCAGGGTTCCCTTGACTTGGATGGTCTCGTCCTTCCGCATCAGCCCCGTATCCATATACATCAGGTGTACCTGTTCCGGGGGCAGGGCCTTAAGGAGCAGGGCCGCCGCCACGGTGGAATCCACCCCCCCGGAAATGAGGAGCAATACCGGATCGTTCCCCGCCTTTTGGATCAGGCCGGCCCGGACCGTTTCCATGTAGGCTTCCATGGTCCAGTTTTTTTCGCAGCCGCAGATGGTAAAGACGAAGGCGGCGAGGATCTCCCCGCCCCGTTCGCAATGGGTTACCTCCGGGTGGAACTGGAGGCCAAACCAGGGCTTTTCCCGGTGAACCACCACCGCCGGAAATCCCGAGGCGCTCCGGCCCGGGGCGGTAAAACCCGGGGCCAGGCTTGTAACCGTGTCGCCGTGGCTCATCCAGGCGGTAAAGGTTCCGCTTTTTGTAATGGCCGTGTCGCCCTCTACCGTTACGCCGACGCGCCCGTATTCCCGCTCCGGCAGGGGCTCTACCTTGCCGCCGTTGTCCCAGTTCATCCGCTGGAGGCCGTAACAGATCCCCAGCAGGGGAAGGGGGCGGCGGGACCCTCCGGGGCCGGAACCGCCGCCGCCATCGATGAAGGCGCTGTATATCCGCTTATCCGGGACCGCCCCCTGGCGGTACACCGATTCCGGCGAACCGGAAAGGATGATCCCCCGCAGACGGTCCGGCGGCGCGCCCCCCGGCGTCCCGGGAGCGTCCGCCCCTCCCAGGATCGCCCCCAGGTCCGCGTCACCGTTTATTATCTCCGCGTATACCCCCAGTTCCCGGATCCGCCGCCCAATAAGCTGGGTGGTTTGGCTCCCAAAGTCAAGGATGAGGATTTTGTCCATGTATAGTTACCTCCTCTGGAGTTTCGCGAAAAAGTTCCGCCGCCGGGAAGCCGGGACCGCCGCGCTACCGCCAGGGGCTTTCGCGGATTATCGTAGCCCGGCGGTCATATCCCACGGAGATAACGTCCACCGGGGTTTCGCAGAAACGCTCGATAAATTCAATGTATTCCATGGCTTCCACAGGAAATTCCTCGTAGGTAAGCCGGTCCCGGAGGGGGCGCTTCCAGCCGGGGAAGGTCCGAAGGACCGGCTTCGCGGCGTTAAGGTCCTCGATAGAGGCGGGAAAATGCTCCACCACCCGATCCCCAACGCGGTAGGCCACACAGGCCTTGACTTCTTCCAGGGTGTCGTATACGTCCAGGTGGGTTATTACCAGGGAGTCGATGGAGTTGGTGATACAGGCGTAACGCAGGGCCGCCAGGTCCAGATAGCCGCAGCGCCGGGGCCTGCCGGTGGTTACCCCGTACTCCCGGCCCGTATCCCGGACAAAGCGGCACAGTTCATCCTCGGAACCGGGGTCAAATTCGCTGGGAAAGGGACCGTTTCCCACCCGGGTGGAATAGGCCTTAAAAACCCCCAGCACCTTGTCCAGTGCCCGGGGCCCCACGCAGCCCCCAATGGCGGCCCCCGCGGCGCAGGACATACCGCTGGACACAAAGGGGTAGGTTCCCAGGTCCAGGTCTAACAGGGCCCCCTGAGCGCCCTCAAAGAGGACCTGGGCGTTTTTCCGGTGGGCCAGGAACGACGCCAAATCCACCGACATGGCCTTAAGGCGGTCAACGTAGGGGTCAAGGAATTCCCGGTCGCCGCTTTCAAGCTCGTCCATCTTTTCCTTCCAGCCCAGATCCGCCAGCCGCAGGCCGTCCCGGTCACTCTTCATGGAGTAGGTGATCCCTATACCCCGGCCCGTGGTACCTATAGGCTTTTTCCGCGCCGCGTCCCGTTTTTTGTCTATGTCGATATACCGGGGCAGGACAATGTGGGCCCGGTCCGAAATAAGCACCCGGCCCGCGGTTTCGACTCCCCGGCGGTTGAGCGTTTCCAATTCGCTGAACAGGGCCCTGGGGTCTATCACCATCCCCGCCCCCAGGATCACCGTCTTATCGGGGTACAAAACCCCCGAAGGGATCAGGTGAAGGGCGTACTCCTCATTCCCAATGACGATAGTATGCCCCGCATTGGCGCCCCCGGAAAACCGCACGATTATCTGGGCGTCTCCGGCCAGGCAGTCAACGATTTTTCCCTTTCCCTCATCGCCCCACTGGGCGCCCATGACCACGATTTTCATGCCTAAGCCGCCTCCCTTCGCGGCGAATACGGCCGTTTCCCCAAGTCCGCCGCCGGGAACCGCCACAGGCCGCGTATCCAGAATAGCACATTCGCCGCCCTTACTCCAGGGAGGGCCAAAAAAAGGGGAGTCCCCCGGGACTCCCCTGAATAAACATACGCGGGCCGGCCGTCAATGAACCGGGCAAATACTACAGATTCTCCGATTTAGCGATCATCCCCACCAGGGAACGTTTGTTCCAGGGCCAGTCCCTTTTTTTGGCGTCCGGACGGAACGCGATGGTCAGGTCCAGGGCCGCGGCGGAAAGCTGCCCCGGCTCAAGGCCCAGTTCTTTGCCGTAGTAGGCCAGGTTGACCTCGAAGGTTCCCAGGTCCATCCCCAGGCCGACGGCGGGGAGCATTTCGTTCATCCCCGCGCGGACCATGAATATGTCGTTAAACATGGAAACCTGAAGCCCCGCGCTAAAGTTAAGCTTGGCGTTTCGCTTGAGGTAATCGTCCTGCTGGAAGATGTTGACAAAGTCATGCCAGTCGGCCATAACGGCAATGCCCATATCGGCCACAAACCGGGGAGCGTCGGCCCAGAATTTGCCGATCTTGAAGTCATAGGCCGCCCCCAGGTTAAGGGAGAAGGGTATGTAGTAGGAATTGGTATCCTCCCCGGCGATGTTGCCCACCACCTTGCCCCGGGTAAAGATATCCGCGAAGGTGATCCCCGCGGTAAAACCCTCGGTCCAGCGGTAGGTCAGTCCCATGTCCACCCCCGCGCCAAGGATCACGGGCACGGAAAAGTGGTCCATAAAATCAAAGCTATTGTCCATCAGCTCGGTAATTTGAACCTCCGCCCCGGTGGTCTTGATCCGGACAAAGGGCTTAATCACAATACCGGCGTCCACCTTGTGATGTTCCGCGTCAAGGACCTTAACGGCAAAGCCCACGGGGAGCATCACATCCCCGTACACGTTCATCTCCACCGTGGTGCCGATGATGTTGGGATTCACAAAGACCCGGTCCCAAAGGCCAAAGCCCAAGCCGTTCGCCACCCACGCGATGGAAAGGGGAAATTCCCGCAGATCCAATCCCAGGGGAACTTTACCGTGCTTTTTGCTCAAAATGTCCATCGCGTCCCCGATTCTGCCCACATCGCCGCTCACGGCCCCCCGGACCGGCTTGATCAGCTGAAAGGTACTTTGGGGATTCAGCAGGGTAGGGGAAATGGCGAAGGCGCTCCGCTGGTTTACCCGCATGATCGCCGAGGGGTTGATTAAAAGCCCGAACACGTTGTCCGTATAAGCCACATGGGCTCCCCCCATGCCCGCGCTCCGGGCGGTGGGAATTTCCAGCCTGGGCATGGCCACCTTTTCATCCGCGAAAGCCGCGGCGGCGCAAAGGAGGATCAGGCAAATAGTAAGCGTCTTTTTCATCGTCAGGTTCCTTCCTTAAAAAAATCTTGGGTTAGCCTTTAAAAGCGCCCTTAATGCCGCTGGTAAGCGGGTTGTCATCGAACCGACTATCGTGGCTAATAAGGTTTAAATAAGCCGCCAGGGCTCTTTCTTCCTTGGTAGCGCTGCTGTCGACCGTGAAATCGCCGCCGCTATAGGTAATCGGGATAGTGGTGAGATGGTTAATCTCCAGGTCGTCCACAGTGGCCGCGTTAATGCCTTTTTTCTCCATCACCGCCAGGGCCAGTACCATGGTGGCCATGCCGATGTCGGAGGCGCTGGCCGCCGCGGCGTAACCGGGATCAACTGCGGGTGTATTGCTGGAAGAGACAGTGACAAGATCGGCGATATTAGAGGCCGCCCCGGGTCCGCCGGAGGCGAAATCGCTTTGGATCTTGGAAAGGATATCTTTTATGGCGCTATCCTCGTTATTTTCCAGTTTGTTTATCACGTCGGCGGCGCTGCTAATGATGGAAGCGCCCACCCCGGAGGCTTCCACGGCGAGCTTCATCCCCGCCTCCTGAAATTTTACCTTTTCGGCGCCGCTTTTGTTCCTGATTTCGTCGATAATCTTCCGGGTAATCGCGGCGGCCAGCTCGGGGTTTCCCCTCGCGTTTTTGATCCACAGATCCAGGTTACCGTCGGTCAGGGTAATCTTGTCTGGATCGTAGCTCCGGGCGGTCCCCCAGGAGTCGCTGAAAAAGTTATCGCAGGACGCGAGAACCAGCGTTCCGGCCAGGACCAAAAGCAAAACCGGCCTTACAAAGATTTTCCGTGTCATTTTCCTCTCCTTAACAAAAGCCAGGGTATAAAAGCAATCCGCCTTATTGGCATTTACGACGGCTTTTATTACAGTATACTTCAGGGGCGCGAATTTATCAATGCCCTTTAACCTTTTTTTCAGAATCCCGCGGGAATATCAAGGAGATTTCCCGCCGGCCCCTGCTTTCTCCCTAAGACCGGCTGTAGTTGGGCGCCTCCTCGGTGATCGTCACATCGTGGGCGTGGCTTTCCTTCCAGCCCGCGGCGGTGATTTTGACAAACTTCCGGTACTTTTTCATGTCGGCGATGGTTTTACAGCCGCAGTAACCCATCCCTTTCCGCAGGCCCGAGACCAGCTGGTAGAGGTAGTTTTTCAGCTCCCCCTTGTAGGGCACCCGGCCCTCTATGCCCTCGGGAACGGGCTTTTCGTCCTTGCCAATCTGGTAGCGGTCCCCGGAACCGTCGTTTATCGCCCCAATGCTGCCCATCCCCCGGTATTCCTTGTAGATCCGCCCGTCGTAGAGGATTTCCTTTCCCGGCGCTTCTTTAAGGCCCGCGAAGAGGCTGCCTATCATTACCGAACTGGCCCCGGCCCCGATGGCCTTGGAAATATCCCCGGAAAACTTGATCCCCCCGTCGGCGATCACGGGGATGCCGTTTCCGGCGGCTTCTTCGGCGCACTCCCAGACGGCGCTGAACTGGGGGACCCCCACGCCGGCCACAATCCGGGTGGTACAGATAGAGCCGGGGCCAATGCCCACCTTCACCGCGTCCGCCCCGGCGTCGATGAGCCGCCGGGTCCCGTCTTTCCGGGCCACGTTACCCCCAATTACGGGGACGGCGAAGCGCTTTTTGATCCCCGCCACGGCGTCCATCACGTTTTTGCTGTCCCCGTGGGCGGTGTCCAGGACCACAAAATCCACCATGGCCTTGATCAAAAGGGGCATCCGGACCGGGTAATCCTGGGGGGACACCGCGGCCCCCACGATAAGCCGCCCCCCCTTATCCATGGCGGCCCTGGGGAACAGGGCGTGTTTTTCCATGTCCTTCACGGTGATCAGCCCCTTCAAACGCCCCCCTTGGTCCACCACGGGGAGCTTCTCGATCCGGTGTTTGTCGAACTTCTCCCGGGCCTCCGCCACCGTGGGCTCCCCCTGGACCACGACGGGCTCCCTGGTCATCACCTCCGTCACCTTCAAGGTATCGTCCCTGCAAAAACGCAGGTCCCGGCTGGTGATGATTCCCATCAGCCGGTCCTCCCCGTTCAGCACCGGCATCCCGGAGACATTAAACCGCTCCATCACCAGCTTTACCTCCCGGATGGTGGCCCCCTCCCCCACGGTAACCGGGGAGGCGATAACCCAATTAAGGAAGCGTTTAACGTTAGCCGCCTGGCGGGCCTGCTCTTCGGGGCTTAAGTTCCGGTGGATCACCCCCGCCCCCCCCTCCAGGGCCATCGCGATGGCGAGCTTTTCCTCCGTTACCGTATCCATGGCGGCGGAAATAACGGGCGCGTTCAGGTGAATATCCCCGCAAAGCAGGGTGGTAACGTCGCATTCCTTGGGGAGTACATCGCTGTACCCCGGCAGCAGTAAAACATCATCGTAAGACAGGGCTTCCTCAAACATCATTTTTCCTCCAGTAGTTTCCGGTATTTGGCCGCCAGCTCCCGGGCCTTCTTGGCCGCCAGCCCCCGGTAATGTTCCGGTTTTTCAAAGAACCAGGCCGCCGCGGCCAGGTCCATTCCCTCCCCCCCGGCCCCCGGGGGAACCAGGCCCAGCGCGATAAGCCGCCGGCCAATACGGCCCAGGACCCCCCCCGGCGGATTACCCGGCTCCGGGGCGGGGTCCGGCTCTTCGGCCAGGGCGGCGGCGAAGGAAAGACCCCTTTCCTCCGCCCGCAGCGTAACCCGGCGGATCACCTCGTGGGCGTTGGACACCCCCGACTCGGCCAGGAGTATGTAGGCCGGTTCGGCCAGGATCCCCCCGGGGATGCCGCCCCCGCTCCGCAGGTTGGCCAGACACCGCTCCCGGTCCACCCCCAGGCCCTCGATCACCGCCGCCATACGGCTCACCGCCAGGCAAAACCCCGTAACATACTCGGCGATAAAGCGCTGGCTCGCCGAATTGGACAGGTCCCGCTGGTGTTCGCTTATTTGATCCATATAGAAAGTGATTACCCGGGGCATAAAGGCCTTCCAAAGGCTCTTGACATGCTCCGAATTCCAGGGGTTCCGCTTTTGAGGCATGGTGGAAGACCCCACCTGGTCCGCCGCGAACCCCTCTTTTAACTCGCCGATTTCCGTCCGCTGGAGGCCCCGGAGGTCGTCCGCCAGGTTGGCGATGATCCCAAAGGCGGTGTTGTACTCCAAAAGCAGGCGGAGGAGGTACTCGGGCTCTACCAGCTGGGTGGAATACTCCGAGGGGAGCAGACCCAACTCCGCCAGACAGCGCCGCTCCAGCTCCTCCGGGTCCGCCGCGATCACGCTCAGGGCGTTATAGGCCCCCACCGCCCCCGCCAGTTTGCCCCGCAGTTCCCCTCCCAGGCGATCAATCTCCAGGATAGACTTCCCCAGGCGGGCAACGTACTCCGCCATGGCAAAGCCCAGGGTGACGGGCACCGCGTGCTGGCCGTGGGTGCGGCCCACCTGGGGGGTCTCCGCCTCCCGGCCGGCGAAATCGCAGAGCAGGGTCTCCAGCTTTCGCAGAGCCGGCAGAACCACCTCCCGGCAGCAGCCCTTCATCCTGTAGGCCAGGGACGTGTCCAGGATGTCCACGCTGGTGGCTCCCAGATGGACCAGGGGGCCCAGCTCCGGGGGAAGCTCCCGTTTAAGGACATTCACCAGGGCCCGGATATTGTGCCGGGTCTTTTCCTCCTCCCCGTAGACCGCCTCCGGCGTAACCGCCGCGGCCGCGGCCTCCAGCGCGGCCCGGGGAACCGGCCTGCCCCGGACCGCCAGATGGGCGGCGATCAGGGCGGTTTCCACCTTTACGCAGGCGGCGATGGACGCCTCCTCGGACAGCCACGCGCCGGCCTCCTCAAAAACGGCCTTTTCGGACAGGGAATACCGGTGATCCAGGGGGGAAAGGTTACGGAAGATATCGCGGGTTTCCATACCAGAGTTTGACATGGGGAAAAGGTTTTGTCCAGAGCCCCGCCCCCGCGGGCTGGCCCCGCCGCGCCTCGCCGCCGTTGAAGGACTGACCGGGTTCCCCGAGGCCATCGCCGCCGTCTTTCCCCAACCCGGGGTTCAGTCGCGGTGAGCCGCGTGGCCCGTGGTTCGGCGCGGTTTGTCCTGCGCGGGGATCGGGCGGCGGCGGTGAAAGCGGTATTCATGGGCGTGAAAAAACAGCCCAAAAAAGGACACCGCCCATGAGGGATTGGGGGCCGCCCTCAATATCGCGGAATTCGCGGACCATTTTTAGACAGGGAAACATGTAAGAGAGGCCCCTGGGGAACCGTTGTAGAAAACCCTTCGGTGTGGTAGACTTTAGAAAGCCCAAGCAGCGCTGATGAGCGTCATGCTAATCAGCGGCTCCCCAAAGGAGAGCGCCCGTGAACGACAACAACCGTCAAACCGCCGTAAAGACCGTTCGGGAGCCGCGCGTCACCGCGCCAACCCCGGGGGAACGTCATCTCATTGATTAGCCGGCGATGGAGTGGCGGAACCTCCCGGAACCTTCCCAAACCGTCCGCCCCCGGACGGCGGGCGTCCCCGGGGGCGTTTTTTGCTGGTCCGGGCATGTTCAGAACGTCCGGGGGGGCGCTTTTTCGGGGTAACCGGACGCTCACGGCGTGTTCACGGGCGCCCGGAAGCGGGAAAGGGGAAAGGGTATGAGCGGAAACGGGACCGGGCATTCCCGGTGGATACAAAACACGGTCTTTGGGGCTATACTGATACTGCTCTTCCTGGTGGTGTGCCGGCTTTTCGCCCCCTTTTTTACGGTCCTGCTCTGGTCTGTCCTGTTTTACATACTCCTGGGCCCCATTCACGCCAAGCTGGTCGCCCCCCTGAACCGGACCGCCTTTAAGGGGGCGGTGCTGTACAACCTTTGGGCGATCTTCTTTTCCCTGGGGGTGGTGATCCTGATCCTCCTGCCCCTGTTTTTTGTGGGGTTCCAGCTGTACCGCCAGGTCATGGAACTGATCCGTCAACTGAGGGATTACCTGGCGGTCCATTCCTTCCAGGACAGTGAAATTCTGGAGGATATTTCCCAGATCATCGCGGACCTTACCTCGGATCAGATCGTCCTGAGCGCCGGGGAGTTGCGGAACCGTATCTTAAGTTACCTGACCCTGGGGCTTCAGAACCTTTTGCGGGTCTCCAGCCATCTGGTCCGCAACGTGGGCTCTTTTTTAGCGGGCCTGGTTTTTATGCTCTTTATCCTTTTTTTCTTCTTTATGGATGGACCCTACCTGGCCCGGCTGGGTTTGGGGGTTATCCCCATCCGCCGGGAATATCTAAAGGCCCTGGTGGGAAAGTTTAAAGAGATCATCCGTAACCTGGCGCTGGGGTACATCATGGTGGCCCTGTTTCAGACGCTGCTGGCCTTTATCATCTTTACGATTTTTAAGGTGAAGGGGGCCCTGGTTTTCGCGGCCCTGACTTTTATCTGCGTGTTTGTCCCCATCCTGGGGGGGGGGCTTGTCTGGCTGCCCCTGGGGATAGTACGATTGCTCAGCGGGGACACCGCGGGGGGAATTCTTTTCCTCGCCGTTTCGGGATTCTTTATATCCACCCTGGATAACGTGATCCGCCCCATGTTTTTGAGGAACCAAATCCAGCTTCACCCGCTGATCATCTTTTTCGCGATCCTGGGGGGGGTAAGCGTGTTTGGTTTTAACGGCGTGATCCTGGGGCCCATGGTGGTGATCCTCTTTCTTACGGTGCTTGATCTGTTTTTAAGGGAGCATAAACTTGAGGGGACGTAAGCTTTACAGGCGCGGCGGGGAGGCGGCGGGTATATGAACGCGATTATTACCGTGGTGGGGAACGACAAGGTTGGCATCATCGCCCAGGTGAGCGCCTTTTTGGCGGGCCGGAACATCAACATCGAGGATATAAGCCAGACGGTGCTTTCCGGCAGCTTTGTGATGATGATGATGGTGGATCTTTCCGCCAGTACCCAGGCTTTGGAGGCGGTTAAGGCGGAGCTTTCCGCCCTGGGGGATTCCATGGGGGTTTCCATCAGCCTGATGCACGAAAAGGTGTTCAGCGCCATGCATAGGATTTAGCATGCTCTTTACCGCCCCTGAGATAAAAGAAACGGTGGATATGTTCCTCCGCTACAAGCTTGATATTCGGGCCATCACCCTGGGGGTGTCCCTGCTGGACTGCGCCGCCGCCACGGGAACGGAAACCCGCCGCCGGATCCGGGAAAAGCTTCTCCGTGTGGCGGGGCCCCTAGTAAAAACGGGCCGGGAAATTGAAATTGAGTACGGTATTCCCATCATCAATAAGCGCCTTTCCGTTACCCCCATAGCCCTGGCGGCGGCGGCCTCCGATGACGTGAATTACGCTCCCTACGCCCGGCTTTTGGACGAAATCGCCGGGGACCTGGGGATCGACTTTGTGGGGGGGTTTTCCGCCCTGGTGCAAAAGGGTTTTTCCTCCGGGGACACAAAACTGGTGGATTCCATTCCGGAGGCCCTTTCTTCCACGGAGCGGGTCTGCGCCTCGGTAAACCTGGCGGCCACAAAGAACGGGATCAACATGGACGCGGTGCGCCGTATGGGGGAGGTGATTAAGGAAACCGCTGAACGGACCGCGGACCGGGACGGCCTGGGCTGCGCCAAACTGGTGGTGTTCTGCAACGCCCCGGAGGATAACCCCTTTATGGCCGGGGCTTTCCACGGTCCCGGGGAAGGGGAAAGCTGCCTGAACGTGGGGGTTTCCGGACCGGGGGTGGTTAAGGCCGCCCTGGAGGCCCGGAAGGACGCCAGTTTTGACGAAATTGCCGAGATCATCAAGAAAACGGCCTTTAAGATCACCCGCATGGGCCAGCTGGTGGGGATGGAAGCCGCCCGCCGTTTGGGGGTTCCCTTTGGCATTCTGGACCTTTCCCTCGCGCCCACGCCGGAAGTGGGGGATTCGGTGGCCCGGATCCTGGAGGAGATGGGCCTGGAAGCCGCGGGAACCCACGGCACCACCGCGGCCCTGGCGCTGCTGACGGACCTGATAAAGAAGGGAGGCGTCATGGCCAGCGCCAGGGTGGGGGGTTTTTCCGGGGCCTTTATTCCCGTGTCGGAGGATGAGGGTATGGCCGCGGCGGTGAAGGCCGGTTTTATCAGCCTGGACAAGCTGGAGGCCATGACCAGCGTTTGTTCCGTGGGGCTGGACATGATCGCCCTGCCGGGGGATACCAGCGCCGCCACCCTGTCGGCGATCATCGCCGACGAGATGGCCATTGGGATGGTGAATGGAAAAACCACCGCCGTCCGGGTGATCCCCGTGCCGGGGAAAAAAGCGGGGGATTGGGCGGAATTTGGCGGCCTTTTGGGGGCCGCCCCGATTATGCCGGTGAACCCCGCCAAAAGCGACGCGTTCATCGCCCGGGGGGGCCGGATTCCTCCGCCGATCCACAGCTTTCGGAACTGAACCCCCCGGTCTGTTCACTCACCGCCTGGCCGGCGGGGCGGCCTCTTAAAAAAAACGCGCGGTTGGGCCTCTTTCAAAACCAAAAGTTCCCTCGAATGTGAGCGCGCCCAGGGGTGTCCGCGGCGGTACAAGGTAACGCTGAAAACGCCGCGCTAGACCGCGGGTCAACGGACCGCCGGTCCGTGCGTACCCCGCGGAGGCGCATATTCGCCATTGCCGGTTATACCGGCCCCGGGTCAGGCGCCGTCCGTAAAAAAGACCCCCCGGCGTATTTTTCCCTTGACTTTTTCCCGGAGCGCGATATATCTTAGTACCAGTCAAACAGTTGAACAGTTATTCAACTGTTTGATATAGCTTCAAGAGGACCGGGAATCCAGGGGGTTCCGGGGGGAAGGGTGATGGTGAAACAAGGCGAGGATCTCTGTAACTGTGAGGTTATCCACGAGGACGCGGTTGAAAGGGTCCGGAGCGCCATGCCGGCGGCGGGCGATTTTTATGACCTGGCGGATCTTTACAAGATGTTCGCCGACCAGACCAGGGTTAAAATCCTCTGGGCCCTGTCCCGGGAGGGACTGTGCGTCTGTGATCTGGCGGCGCTGCTGGGGATGACCAAATCGGCGATTTCCCATCAACTGAAGGCCCTGCGGCTCGCCAACCTGGTTGCGTACGACCGGCGGGGCAAGGTAGTCTATTACGCCCTGGCGGACAGCCATGTAAAGGACATCTTTGAAAAGGGCTTTGAGCATATTCACGAGTGAGGAGAGATAGCGAAATGACACAAACGGATACGGTAAAGGAATTGGCCTGCTGCCCCCACTGCGCCGCGGGGGCGGCGAAAAGTCCGGGGAAAACCGCGGCGGCGGGGGGGGAACTTTTTAAGATCCTGGCCGGGGCTCTTGTTTTTGGGGCGGGGCTGCTCCTGGAAAGGCTGCTTGCCCCCTTCCCCCTGGTTTCGCTGGGGGCCTTTATCGCCGCCTATGTGGTACTCGGCGGGGAAATCCTCCTTAGGGCGGGGAAGAACATTGTCCGGGGCCGGGTGTTTGACGAAAATTTTCTGATGACCCTGGCCAGTCTGGGGGCTTTCGCCATCGGCGAGTACCCCGAGGCGGTGGGGGTGATGCTGTTCTACCAGATTGGGGAGTATTTTCAGGATATGGCGGTCCGGGGATCCAGGAAATCCATTACGGACCTTATGGACATACGCCCGGATTTCGCGAACCGCCTGCGGGACGGGGCCATGACACAGGTGGATCCCGGGACGGTGGAGATTGGCGAACTCATCGCCGTGCGGCCCGGTGAAAAGGTCCCTCTGGACGGGGTAGTGGTGGAGGGGCGATCCATGCTGGACACCAGGGCGCTGACGGGGGAATCCCTGCCCCGCGAGGCCGCCCCGGGGGACACCGTCCTGTCCGGCTGCGTCAACCAGGACGGCCTTTTGACCGTCCGGGTGACCAAAACCTTTGGCGAGTCCACGGCGGCGAAGATCCTTGATCTAGTGGAAAACGCCGCCGGCAAAAAGGCCCCCGCGGAAAACTTTGTAACCGCCTTTTCCCGGTACTACACCCCCGCGGTGGTTGCCCTGGCGGCGCTTATCGCCCTGGTCCCGCCCCTTTTTGCCGGATTTACCGGGGAGGGCCTTTCCGCCGTTTCCTGGGCGGAGTGGATCAACCGGGGGTTAATCTTCCTGGTCATTTCCTGCCCCTGCGCCCTGGTGGTGTCCATTCCCCTGGGCTTCTTTGGGGGCATAGGCCGGGCCTCGGGAAAGGGCATCCTGGTGAAGGGCGGCAATTACCTGGAGGCCCTGAATAAGGTGGACCTGGTGGTCTTTGACAAGACCGGCACCCTTACCCGGGGGGTGTTCAAGGTTACCGCCCTGCGGCCCGCCGAGGGCTTTACGGAAAGGGAGCTGCTGGAACTGGCCGTCCGGGCGGAGGCCTTTTCCAGCCATCCCATCGCGGTTTCGATCCGGGAGGCCTTTGGGGGAGACCCGGACAGGGAAAAGCTTTCGGAGTACCGGGAAATTCCGGGCCGGGGCGTCAGCGTAAAGGCCGGGGGTAAAACGATCCTCGCGGGGAGCCGGAAACTGATGGAGGCGGCGGACATTCCCGTTCCCGCCGCGCCGGAACTGGGCGCCACGGTGTACGTGGCCCTGGAGGGAAAATTCGCCGGCCTCGCGGTGATCTCCGACGAAGTGAAGGCCGACAGCCGCTCCGCCCTGGGGGCCCTGAAAAAAGCGGGGGTCCGCAAGACCGTGATGCTTACCGGGGACGACCCCCGGATCGCCGAAACCGTCGCCGGGGAACTGGGCATTGACGAGGTTTACGGCGGCCTTTTGCCCGGGGAAAAGGTGGAAAAGGTGGAGGAACTGAGCGTCCAAAAGCGGCCGGGGAGGAAGCTGGTCTTTATGGGGGATGGCATTAACGACGCGCCGGTACTGGCCCGGGCGGACATAGGGGTCGCCATGGGCGGCTTGGGCTCGGACGCGGCCATTGAGGCCGCCGACATTGTGCTGATGACCGACGAGCCCTCCAAGCTCGCGGAGGCCATCGGCGTAGCCCGGGTTACCCGGCGGGTGGTTTGGCAGAACATCATTTTTGCCCTGGGTTTTAAGGGCCTCTTCCTGGTGATGGGGGCCTTTGGCCTGGCCACCATGTGGGAGGCGGTTTTCGCCGACGTGGGGGTGTGCCTGATCGCCATTCTGAACGCCGCCCGGATCACCCGGATGAAGTAACGAGCCCGGCGTACCGCGCCCCCCGGGGCAAGGCGGAGCCGGGCTTGAGGGCCCGGTAAAGCCGGGACCCCCGCTGGAACCCTGGCGGGTTCCAACAAGGAACCCCCTAGGATTCCGGCGAAGAATCGGTTACGATTCCCCCAAGAAACTGTTTAAGGAGGCCGCCATGCGGATTGGCGAGGTTATCAGGGAGATGATTTACTTTTTTGGGGACGGGAAGAAGTACGCTGCCCACGCGCTCAAGGTGTTTGCCTATGCCCAGGCCCTGGCGGACCTGGAGAAGCTGGGCGGGCGGGAAACGGAGGTCCTGCTGTACGCCGCGCTGCTCCACGATACGGGGATTAAAATCGCCCGCGAGAAGTACGGTTCCTGCGACGACCGCCAGCAGGAAGAAGAGGGGCCTCCCGCGGCGGCACAGATCCTCTCCCGCCTGGGAATGGGGGAGGACATTATAGGCCGGGCGCGGTTTCTTATAGCCCGTCACCACAGCCCGGACGCGTCGGAGGACCTCGATTTCCGCGTCCTCCTGGAAGCCGATTACCTGGTAAACCTGGAGGAAGGAAACCTTCCGTTGTCCATGAAGGATGAAATCCTCGAAAGGCACTTCCGCACCGAATCGGGGAAGACGCTTTTGCGGACCCTCTTTCCCTGAAAATAACCGCCACCGGGCGCTTCGATAACAAAGTCCCCGTTCGCAGGGTTCGCGGTTCGCGTTCTTTTCCCCGGCCTTCCGGGTCAGAAAAGGGTAAGCGCCGCCGCCCCGCGGTTTTCCTCCGGGGGGAAAATCCAGTATATTAGTTATGTTCAAGAACCCTAGTACAGGAGCCAAGGATGAAAACAGCGCGAACCATAGGCGGCGG
>JAIRPD010000090.1 GCA_031257195.1 Treponema sp.
AATCGACCGTAACGGCGGCCCCGTGCCTTGACAACGATAAGGGCATATATACCTCCTGCCGGGCTCAAGATTAGTCCGGTCTAACTTTATGTTAGCAATAACGAACAAAAATGTCAAGAGGAGGAAAGTGTTCAATAGCAGGGCGCGGAGTTTAGATTAATCGGTATTTATTCGCCAGGGCTTTCGCCTTTTCCGCCGCCAACCCCCGGTAATGCTCCGGTTTTTCAAAAAAATACAGAGCCTCGCCGGAATCGGCTATAATGCCCAACTCAGCCAATTTGACCCCGATCCGTTCCAGCGTTACAGGCTCTTTCGCCAGGGCCGCCGCAAAACTCACCCCTTCTTTCTCCGCCGCTAAGGTGATCTTCCGGATCACCTCGTGGGCGCCTGAAACGCCGCTTTCCGCCAGCAGGATGTAGGCCGGTTCGGCCATTACCCCGCCGGGTATCCCACCGCCCGAAGAACCGCGCAGATTCGCCAAGAGCCGCTCCCGGTCCACTCCCAGCCCCTCGATAACGGAAGTCATGCGGCTCACCGCCAGAGAGAACCCGGTAACGTAGTCGGCGATAAAGCGCTGGCTGGCCGAGTTGGTGAGATCCCGCTGATGCTCGCTTACCTGATCCATGAAGAAGGTCATCACCCGGGGCATGAAAGCCTTCCAGAGGCTCTTAACGTGTTCGCTGTTCCAAGGGTTGCGCTTCTGGGGCATGGTCGAGGAACCCACCTGATCCGCCGCGAAGCCTTCCCTGAGTTCCCCAATTTCGCTGCGCTGGAGGCTGCGGAGATCGTCCGCCAAGTTGGCGATAATTCCAAACGCGGTATTAAATTCCAAGAGCAGCCGCAGCAGGTATTCAGGCTCAACAAGCTGGGTGGAATGCTCCGAAGGCTCCAGACCCAACTCCGAAAGGTAGCGCCGTTCCAATGCTTCCGGATCGCGGACGATAAGACTCGACGCGTTATAAGCGCCCACCGCTCCGGCCAGTTTGCCCTTGAGTTCCCCGGCGCGGCGCTCAATTTCCAGAATAGATTTTCCCAGCCGGGATACGTATTCGGCCATGGCAAACCCCACGGTAATCGGTACTGCGCTCTGGCCGTGGGTACGGCCCACCTGAGGGGTCTCCGCTTCCCGCTCGGTAAAATCACAGAGGAGGAGTTCTAGCTTCCGCAGCAAAGGGAGGATCGCCCGCCGGGTAACGCCGGCCATGCGCCAAGAAAGGCCGGTATCCAGAATGTCAACACTGGTAGCGCCGAGGTGTACCAGCGGCGCGGCCTCCGGGGGAACCTTGGTCTTGAGGACGTTCACCAATGCCCGGACGTTATGGCGGGTCTTCTCCTCTTCGGCGTAAACCTCTTCGGGGGTTACCTGCTCCCCGGCGCGTTCCAGCGCTTCCCGGAGCGCGCCGGTCAGCGTTCCCCGCACCGACAGATGAGCGATGACAAGGGCGATCTCCGCCTTGACGCAGGCGGCAATAGCCGCCTCTTCGGAAAGCCAGGGAACCAAGGAATCGAATACGCTCTTTTCCGAGAGAGAATACCGGTGATCCAGAGGGGAAATATTCTGAAAGATTGCGCGGACGTGAGTTTCCATACCGGACTATGGCACAAATAGAAAGGACTTGTCCAGATTGGCGCGGAAACACGCGCTCTTGTTTTGCGCGGACAATCGCGTTAAAATGCGGCGCGATATGAAGCAAAATAAAAAGAACCTCTCTTTTATAATACGGCGCTGGTATATTTCCCGTTTGGCGCTGATCCTGCAAAGCATCTTCACCGGATTCATTACCGGTTTGGTGGTGGTACTTTTCCGGCGCCTGCTTTCCCACGCCGACACGCTTAGAGCGTGGATCTACCGCACCCTCCCTGTTCTCCCCCCCTATTGGACGGCGATATGGATACTCGCCCTGGCGGGGGCCGGGCTTTTCATGGGCTGGGCCTCTCGGACAAGGCCGCTCATAAAAGGAAGCGGTATTCCCCAGGTAAAGGGAGTCCTCGTCGGACAGTTACACATGAGTTGGATGCCGGAACTGCCTCTGAAGCTTGCCGCCGGCCTTCTTGCCCTGGGGCTGGGGCTTTCCTTGGGAAGGGAGGGGCCTTCTATCCAGATAGGAGCTTACGTGGGTCTGGCGGTGCTTTCTATTTTTCGCCGCTCCGGCCAGAAACATAACTACCTTATCTCCGCCGCCGCCGCTTCCGGGCTTGCCGCCGCCTTTAACGCCCCGTTGGCCGGCCTCGTCTTTGCCTTGGAAGAACTCTGGCCCAGTTTTTCCCCCGCCTTGATAGCGTGTACTATGGGCGCCGCCATGATGGCCACTACCGTGGCGGGCGTTCTTCTCGGCAGCGGAACGGTCTTTGACTTCCGCCAAGTCGAAGCCCTGCCCTTGGGGGATCTTCCCTGGGTAGTTCTCTTAGGGATCGTCTGCGCGGCGTTGGGGCATCTCTTTAAGGGCGCTCTTTACGGTTCCCTGAACCTCTACGACCGCCTGCGGATTCCGCCGCTGTTCCGTCCTTTGATTCCCCTGGCGGTATCGGTTCCTGTGGGCTTTCTGCTCTTTGATCTTTCAGGCGGCGGCCATACTTTAATAGAATCCCTGCCCCACGATGGGCGGACGCTCCGGTTCATCGTTTCGCTGCTGGGGGGCAAGCTGCTCTACACAGCTCTTTGTTATGGTTCCGGCGCCGCTGGGGGGATATTTTTGCCCCTTTTAGCCTGCGGCGCGCTCACCGGGGATGCCCTCGGAACGATCCTTTCCGGCATGGGGTATATCGCCTCGGAGCGGGTTCTGAACTTTATTATCCTCGGTATGGCCGGCTTTTTCGCGTCAACGGCGCAAGCGCCGGTCACGGGTATTGTGCTGATCTTGGAGATGTGCGGAAACTTCAATCATTTAAGCAGTTTAGTGCTGGTGTCTTTTTCTTCTTTCGTTACCGCCGAATTGCTCTTATCCCGGCCTGTTTACGCGGTATTGCTGGAACGGATCCTTTCCACTATGCGAAAAACGGCATGAATCAACAATCTCGCCGGTATACGTATTAAAGGGGGGTGACACCGCCGTTTCGGCGCGTTACAGTAAAATGAAATGCTTTTTACGCCCTTTGAAATAAAAGAAACGGTAGATATGTTTCTCCGGTACAAACTTGATATCCGGGCCATTACGCTGGGGGTGTCCCTGCTGGACTGCGCCTGCGCGTCAGGGGAGGAAACCAGGCGGCGCATCCGGGAGAAGATATTCCGCCTGGCGGGATCCCTTGTGAAGATAGGACGGGAAATCGAGGTAGAGTACGGTATTCCCATTATTAACAAGCGGGTATCGGTCACCCCTATCGCGCTGGTGGCGGGATCTTCCGAAGACCTTGACTATACCCCCTACGCCCAGACGCTGGACGATACGGCCCGGCAACTGGGCGTTGATTTTGTGGGGGGCTTTTCCGCGCTGGTGCAGAAGGGATTTTCCACAGGAGATCGGCGGCTCATCGCTTCCATCCCCCAGGCGCTGGCCTGTACCGAGCGGGTCTGCGCCTCGGTAAACGTGGCCAGTACCAAGAGCGGCGTCAACATGGACGCGGTACGGCTCATGGGAGAGACCATCAAGGCCGCCGCGGAAAAAACCGCCGGGCGGGACGGTATCGGCTGCGCCAAGCTGGTCGTCTTCTGCAACGCCCCGGAAGATAACCCCTTCATGGCTGGGGCTTTTCACGGCACCGGAGAGGGAGAATCCTGCCTCAACGTGGGAGTCTCGGGGCCCGGGGTGGTAAAGGCCGCGCTGGAAGGCTGCCGGGGGGCGAGTTTTGACGAATTGGCGGAGGTCATCAAAAAAACCGCCTTCAAGATAACCCGTATGGGCCAGCTCGTGGGCATGGAAGCGGCTAAACGCCTCGATGTCCCCTTCGGCATTCTCGATCTTTCCCTCGCCCCGACCCCTGCGGCGGGGGATTCGGTGGCCCGTATCCTTGAGGAGATGGGTCTGGAAGCCGCCGGCGCTCATGGCTCCACTGCGGCCTTGGCTATGCTTACCGACATGATAAAGAAGGGAGGCGTCATGGCTGGCGCCCATGTGGGCGGCTTTTCTGGGGCCTTTATCCCCGTCTCCGAGGATGAGGGCATGATCGCCGCAGTTCGTTCAGGTTCTATCGGCCTCGATAAGCTGGAAGCCATGACGAGCGTTTGTTCCGTGGGTCTGGACATGATCGCCCTTCCGGGAGATACGAGCGCCGCCACGATCTCCGCCATCATCGCCGATGAAATGGCAATCGGCATGGTGAATAATAAGACGACCGCCGTTCGAGTGATCCCCGTACCGGGGAAAAAGGCCGGCGACTGGGCTGAATTCGGCGGTCTTTTAGGCGGCGCTCCCGTGCTGCCGCTCTCTTCCGCGAAAAGCGACGCCTTCATTGCCAGAGGCGGCAGGATTCCGGCCCCTATCCACAGTTTCAGAAACTAACCCAGCGCGTGAGGAGAGAACACATGCGGTTTTTCACGGGATTAACGCTCTGCGCCGCGCTGGCCGCCTGTACCGGGACGCCCGCGCCGGACGGACGGGAGGCGGAAGCGGTGGAATATATCAAAACCCCCTTTACGGACGAATGGCCCGCGATTAAGGCCAACGGCCTGCGGAATTCCCAAAGCCTGCTGCCCGGGGCGATTACGAAGCCGGAGGTGCTGGCCGCTTACCGTTACGGCAACTACCGGGGCTATTTCCTCCTGGAAGAGAAAAACGGCGCGGCGGAACAGGCCCTGCCGCCTCCCCCGGCGATGGACGTTTCCGCCGCGGACATTGAAGACCGCTACGGCTTTTACGGCCTTCGGGAAACGGTAAACGGGGGCCTGCTCCGGTGGAACGATGCCAATAACGGGCGCTACCTGCACCTGTATCCGGGGCAGCTCAACTATCTTTTCGTCACCGAAAGTTTTGACGAACACCTGGGGACGAACACCAACCGCCTGGAGGTGTACCGGGTGATCGACGGTTCCGGGGGGCGGGAGCTCCTCTGGCAGACGCCGCTGCCCTATTACCACGAGCGGCCCCATATCGCCATTGCCGACATGAACGGGGACGGCGTAACCGACATCGTCGTGGAAGGCTGGGAGGGGGTTACCGTATACGACAGTAAGACCCGGCAGGTGATTATGGATCTGCCCCAGTCCCAGCTCCACAATTCCCGCAAGCGGGGCTATATACTGCTCCGGGACATCAAGGGCGACGGCTTCCCGGATGTGGTTATCCTGGACATTTACCCCTGGGATGTAAACGTTATCGATAACGACGGTAAAAAACTTTCGGTGAACTGGTTCAAGATCTACGACAACCATATCGAATCGGCGGAGATTATCACCGCCTACCCCCGGGATCCCGTAAACGATCACCGGGGCAAGGGCCGCATGGAGATGATCTTCAACATCTGGAACGAAACCGGGGACGGCGCGTGGCACGTCAAGGCCCTTGACGCGGAGACGGGGGGCGAACTGTTCGACCTTCCCCGATCCTACCTGCACGACACGCTTGATCTGAACGGCGACGGAAGGAGCGAACTCTTTGTCTCGACCCCCTCCGGCATCGACGTGCCGGGGTATTCGGAGATAAAAATACTCGATATGGCCGGCAATACGCTGTTCCGGGAACCGGACGCGAAGTGGGTTTTCAACTACGAGTCTTACGGGATCGAACACGACGCGATCCACGGCGGAACCACGCCGAAGGCCGGGATGAAATACGTGGTGACCCAGGGGGCGCGGTTTTTCCTGTACAAGCGGGAAAACGCCGGGACGCGGATTTATCGGGGTTCCCTGAATGGCCGGGACGGGGGATTTTCGCTGTATTATCCCGGGGGCAGCGAGGTTGAACTGATCAACTCCCGGGACGGACGGGTCCTCCTGGAATGGAATTCCCGTTTCAGCGCCCCCCCGGGCGCGGCGGTACAGGGGGCGGCCCTCACCCCGCTCTGCTGGGGGCCGGCGGGCAATCAGCAATACAAACTGCCCATCATCGCCGATCTGGGCGGCCCTTCCAACAGCATCGTGCTGGGGAACAACGTGGGCCAGGTGGTACGGCTGGATTACCGGGAGGGGCGGCTCGTCGAAGGCTGGGCGGTGGAAGGCTATGGGGCCGCCGAACAATACGCCGTGAATACGGACTTCGGCGTGGCCGCCGCCGATTTTAACGGGGACGGGAAAAAGGAGATCGCCCTCCGGGTGGACGGCAAGGCGGGCGGCGGCATCCGGGTGGTGGACGCAAGGGGGGAGACCCTCTGGCAGACCGATTTCCCCCTCTTCCCATCGGGGAAGCCCACGGGGTTCAGCGGAATTTTGGGGTATTACACCGCCGTCAACGTAAAGGGCAAAACAAACCTGGTGGTTTCCGGGCAGCGGCACGTGCAGCACACGGGGATCAGCTACGGCCTTGACGGCGCCACCGGAGAAATCCTCTGGAGCCTTGACGTGGTAAACAAATTCGCCAGCCACCGGAGCGGCGCGGGATCGTTTTATCTTTCGGTTTTTGATCTTGACGGAGACGGGGTTGACGAAGTGATGACCGGTTACGGCAACAACCTTTGGGCCGCCGGCGCCGCCACGGGGGAAACGTTCTTTGAAAAGTTTATGACCGGCCTTATGCAGCCCTGGTGGATCGCCCGGGAGGGTTCGGGCTGGCTCTCCCAGATTCTGCCTATACCGGTCCGGCACGGCTGGCCGGTGACGGAGATTTTCTTTGCCCACGGCGGGGATTCCCACGGCCTGGGAATCATCGACATGGAAAAGTACGGCCTCCGGGTATCCGTGATAGAGCGTTCCCTGACCGTCGCCTGGGCAAACCGGCGGCGGAACTACACGAACCGCACCAACCAGTGCGTGTTTGAATTTGAGGGGAAGCTCCTGATCGCCGAACCCGCCAGAACGCTTGAGGGCGCGCCGGTCATCCGGGCCCTGGATCCCCTGGACGGCGAAGACCTGGGGGAGCCCTGCCTGATCCCCGAAAACGCCGACCCCGTACCTATCGCCTGTGATGTGGACGGCGACGGGCGGCAGGAGATCGTGTATACCGCCCGGACGAGCGTTTCCGCGATCCGCTTTGACGGGACAGGCTGGACCCGGGTCTGGACCCTCGACCTGGGAGAGCGGCTGTCCTGGCCCGTCTACGGCGATGTCACCGGGGACGGCGCGGGGGAGATCGTGGTAAGCTCCGCGGCGGGCATGGCGTATGTCATCGGCGGCGGGAAGGAAGGGGGAAACCGGTGAGGCTCTGTGTGGTAGGCTGCGGAGCGATGTCTTCCAGCGTTCACGGGCCGTCATACCTGCAATACCGGGCGGCCCATGAGGACTTTGTTCCGGCGGCCTGCTGCGACCTCAACCCCGGGGCCGCCCGCCGCTACGCGGAGCGCTTCGGTTTTGCCCGGTTCTACACCGGCGCGGACGAAATGTTTGACCAGGAAAAGCCGGACGCGGTCTGCGTGATTGTCTCCGAGTCCGCCGCCGCCGGGGTGGGGGAACGGGCGCTGCTCCGGGGCCTTCCCCTCCTCATGGAAAAGCCGCCGGGAAAAAACGCCGGGGAAACCCGCCGCCTCCGCGCGGCGGCGGAGAAAACGGGCGCGCCGAACATGACGGCCTTTAACCGGCGCTTTATGCCGGTGATGCGGGAAGGCAAAAGGCAGGTTGAATTATCCGGGCGGCCTGTCCGGCAGATCAATTACAGCCTGTACCGGGTTGGCCGGAACGATGAAGATTTTTCCGATACCGCCATACACGCCATCGACGCGGTACGTTTTCTTGCCCGGTCGGATTACCGGGAAGCGCGTTTTACCCGCCGGGATATTTCCGGCTTCCGTCCGCAAAACGTGATCCTGGAAGCGGTTATGGAGAGCGGCGCATTGGCGCGTATCACCGTGCTGCCCGTCTCCGGCGCGGGGATTGAACGCGCCGAAGTTCATTGCGAGGGCTGTTCCGTTTTTATCGCCCTGCCCCTCAATGAGCCCGGTATAGACGGCGCGGGATCGGTAACGGTCTATACAGACGGCAAGGCCGCCGCCCATTATGAGGGCCTTGAACTCTGCGGGAACGCCGAACCCTGGATTACGGGGGGTTTCTATCAGGAGAACGCGGATTTCTTTGACGCGCTGCGGGGGGGAACCCTTGGCAGGGGAGCCTTCCATGACGCGCTTAACACGATGGAAGTCAAGGACGCTTATGCGGATGGAACGGAAATCTGGAGGAGGGGGGAGGACTTTTCGGACAGGGCCAGCGCATATAAAAAATTTGTAAAAATTGATATAAAGGAGGAATGGGAAGGGAAGCGGAACGAATAGCGCCGTTGACGGCGTATTTATCAGTAATACGGGATCCCCGGGTGGAACGGAACAAACTATACCCCCTGGAGGAGGTCATCATCATCACGATACTGGCGGTTATCGCGCTGGCGCAGGGCTGGGAAGACATCGAGCGGTACGCGAAAGCGAAAAAAGACTGGCTGGGCCGGTTTCTGCGCCTGGAACACGGCATACCGCCGCACGACGTGTACCGGAGGGTCATGAGCCAGCTGAAACCGGAGGAGGTGGAGCGGTGTTTCATGGAATGGGTGCGGGCGATACGGAAAGGGTATGAACGGGAGGTCGCGGCTATAGACGGCAAGACGGTGCGGGGACATTTCAAGCCGGGGGAAGGGGGGAAAGCCTTCCATGTGGTCAGCGCGTGGGCTCGCCAATGATATTGGCGACGGAGAACCGGCTGGTCTTCGGGCAGGTGAAGACGGACGAAAAAAGCAAGGCCAATACCGCAGGTATTGGCACAATCACGGCGATACCGGAGCTGCTGGAAAAAATCGCGCTGGAAGGATGCATTGTGACCATTGACGCGTCGGACTTTAGTCCGCAGGCTGCCAGTACGAAATAGCGAATCAGGTAGTGAAGGCGAAGGCGGATTACCTGTTTTCGTTGAAAGGGAACCAGGAAAGCCTGCATGAGGACGTGAAAGAGTACTTTTCGGAGCTTGATTTCTCCGCTCCGGCGGACAAACAGGGGCCTATAGCGTACCATTCGGTCTCAACCCATGACGAAAAGCACGGGCGGCTCGAAGACCGGGATTACGCGGTGAGCGATGACGTGGCATGGCTGGTCAA
>JAIRPD010000048.1 GCA_031257195.1 Treponema sp.
TTTCCCGGCAAATCCTCCACGATGATTCAGCCCATCGGCCTCACCGTAACCGGCGGACTGGTGTCTTCAACGCTGATCACGCTGTTTTTTATCCCGGTGATGTATTCGCTGTTCAATGAAAACAGGCGCGGCAAAAAGAAGGGAGCGGGAAACTTTGTTTCACGCTCGATATAAACGGCATAACGGCGCGGCCGTTGGGCGCGCGAAACAGGGGTTACGCAAATGAAGCGCATGGAACTTATCGCCAATCATTCGGTGAAAGATGAAATCCTGGGTTCCCTGGAAAGCGAAATCAGGGACTTTTATTACACGCTCGTTCCCACCGTCCATGGCAGGGGAAAAAGCGCGTACCGCCTGGGAACCGCCACCTGGCCGGAGGAGAACTTCATGATCATCAGTTATCTTGACGGCCATGACGCTCTCGCGGCGGAGGCGGTTGTTGGGGAAGTGAAACACCGTTTTCCCGGTGAAGGGATCAGGCTGTTTTTTATGGACGCGGGAGGGTAATGAGCCTCCGGGGAAGAGGGGGATTCCGCGCCCGGATATCAACCGGTAGTAAAAAAACTCCTAAAAACGGTATACTTACGGTAAGGAGATTTTGTTGGACCAGGCGATAAACCAGGCAATCGATCCCGGGCATGTCAAATCGGCGGAACTCTTCAATTCCCTGTTTGGGAAGGAGGTGGAGTACATAGCCAAACGGTCCGGCGTTATCCGCCTTTCCAGGGAAGACCGTCTTTTTTCCGCGGGTCAGCGGGCGGAACATTTCTACATGCTCCTGGAAGGAGCCGTGGAGGTCTTTAAACCCCGGGAAAACGGGGACAACGACCACCTGGCCCAGTACGCCCCGGGGGATACCATTGGGGAGTTTGATTTTATCCGCCGGGCCGGTTACGAGGCCAGCGCCAGGGCCCTGGAAGATTCGGCGCTGATCATCTTTCCCGCCCCGGGCCTGACAATCGAGGACTTTATCGCCGAGGAGCCCCGGATCGTCTCCCGGATTTTGCTTAACTCCCTGATGATGATGATCGACAGGATCAAATCCACCCAAAACCTGTTCCTGGAAAACCTTTCCTGGACAAAAGAACTCCAGCGCCGGGCCTACGAGGATCCCGGTACGGGCCTCTGGAAGCAGAGCTTCCTTACCGATGAACTGGACCGGATACTGGAGGCCCCCGCGGCGCTGATTATGCTTAAGCCGGACCGGTTTAAGGTCCTGGTCGATTCCCGGGGCCACGAAGTTGGGGACGACGCCATGGTCCGCGTCGCCAAGATCCTTAAACTGTTTGCCCGCCGCCTGGGCAGGGGCTGGGCCATGCGCTTTAAAAGCAACGAAACGGGCCTGGTGATCAACCGGTGTCCCCGGTCCCAGGCGGAGGACCTGGCGGCGGAGATTTCCGCCGCCATCGCCGGCATGGAAAGCGTTCCCCCCCAGGGAGATTTCCCGGCCTTTTCCTTTTCCGGCACCATCGCCTGGGCGCTTTGGCCCGAGGATGGTCCTCTCTGGGACGGGCTTTTCAGCGAGACCTACGCCCTCCTTTTGGACCGCTGGAAACACGGCGGCGGCGGGACGATCAACCCCCTCCGGGCCGGAAGGCCCGGAACCGCCGGTAAAGACGGGGGGCCGCCGTGAGTTTTCAGGGCCCCCCGCCGGATCCGGTCCTGCTTCAATCTCCCCTTTTTTCCACCCTTACGGAAGCGGAATTTACCACCGTGGCGGTCTTCCTGGAACGGCGGCGGCTTCCCGCGGGGGAGCGGCTCTTCAACGAGGGGGACAGGGGGGAGGATATGTTCATCCTCCTTTCCGGCGCTCTAAGCGCTCACCGGCGGCAGTCCGACGGAACCCAGCGCTGGATGTTCGACACCTTCCCCGGAACTTTCCTGGGGGAAATGTCGGTAATCGTTCAGGAGCCCCGGCTGGCTACGGTAACCGCCAGGGAAGATTCGGAGCTGGCCGTTCTTAACGGCCAGGACTTTTACCAGATCATCTACGAACATCCCCTCATAGGCATCAAGATACTCCGGTCCATGGGGCGGGTTCAAAACACCTGGCTTAACCAGACGGCGGGCCACCTTAAGGACCTGGTCCTTTGGGGCAAGACCGCCCGCCGCCGGGCCATCACCGACGAGCTTACCGGCCTTTACAACCGGAACTTTCTGGAGGAGTCGGTCAAGGACTGGTTCAGGACCGGGGCTTCCCTTTCCCGGCCCCTCACGCTGATCATGATGGATCTGGACAAGGTCCACGAGATCAATGAGTGTCACGGCCAGGCCGGGGGAGACGCGGTGATCATCACCGTGGCCAGGGCGCTAAAAACCATTGGCCGCCCGGAGGACATCGCCATCCGCCTTTCGGGGGATGAATTCGCCATCCTCCTGCCGGACACCCCGGGGCCCAACGCCCTGATCGTGGCGGAGAGGATCCGCCGCCGGGTGCTGGACCACGGCGCGGCGGTTCCCCGGGACCCCGGTTCGGCGGAGACGGTGGCCATTACCGTGGGCGCCAGCTTTGGCGTCGCCTGGGCGCCCAGGGACGCCCAGGACCCCCGGACGCTGGTTTCCGCCGCCGACGACGCCCTGCGAAGGGCCAAAGAACTGGGCCGTAACCGGGTGGAACTTTACTCGTAAAAGACGGGCCGCCGCGGGACGGGGTTTCGCGGTATCCTTACCGTTGGATTTCCCCGGCGGCGGAAGCTCGTTCAAAAGGAACAAGGAATTATACCTGGAGAATAGGGGATTCGAACCCCTGGCCTGTAGATTGCGAACCTACCGCTCTACCAACTGAGCTAATTCCCCAAACCGTCTAATCTTTTCCCGGTTGTTTAACAACTAACCGGGTTGGTAAACAAGTTTATTATACACCGGATGGAACCGCCGGTCAAGACGGAGGCGGCGGTTCCCGCCGGAAATCACGCGAATTCAGCCTGGATCCGCCTCCCCGGCGGGGTATACGTTTCCAGGGAAGGACCACCCCCAGGCTGATAAGGGCCGAAAAAGCCGCCTCCACGGTTCCATTCAGGGAGATCAGGGTAAGCAGCACCGGCAGGGTGATAATCTCCGGCACAACCATCCGCAGGGCGACAAGGACCAGCGCCGTATTGGTCAGGGAACCCGCGGCGGCGCCAAGGATCACCCCCGCTGTTTCCCGGATCACGGAGGGCCCGGGGGCGGCTTCCCCGGCGGGAGGCGTCCGCCGTTTTTTGGAAAGACCGCCGCTCACCAGAAAATAGACCAGCCAGGCCGCGGGACCGATGAGGAGCCGGGGTACGAGGGCGATAGGGGGGTAGCGAAGAAAAGCCAAATCCACGGGGCTCGCGCCGATAAGGGCGGCCTGGATAACGCTGAAGATCCCAAAGATCAGGCCCACAAAAGCCCCCGTCAAGGGCCCTTCCAAAATCCCCGCGATGATCGCCGGAACCTGCATGATGGTAGCGTTCCCCAGGGGAAGCGGAATAAAGCCCAGGCCGGTAGAACCCAGAACGATTTCCAGCGCCGAAAACACCCCGGCGATGACGATTTTTCGCGCCCTCTCGTTTTTCACAACCTTCCCCCTTATGACACGTGCGTTTACCCTGACAAAAAAGGCGTTTTATGTCAACCACTGATTATGGTATTCCCATAGATTAACTATGCTTTTCCCCGTTTGAGTAGCCCCGGAGGATCATGGCCCTGGCCAGAGTTTCAGCCCGCTCCAGGGCCCGGAGAAAGAGGGGTATCACCAGGGCGGCGGTCATGGAAAAACGGCCCCGTCTGCCCCCCCGGGAAAGCTGGGCGCTGACGATTCGCTCCGCCTCCCCGGCCAGCGCCGGGGCGAAACGCAGGGCTATCCCCACCGCCAGGGACAGATCCCGGGCGGGAAAACCAAAGCGGGCCAGGGATGAAAAAAAACGATCCAGCCCCCGGATCAGTTCCCCCAGGGGGGTAACGGCGGAATAAAGGGAAAGCGGCGCCATCAGGGCGGCGATCCTCAGGACCAGGAACAGGGGCCGGGTCCAATCAATCCGGGGGAACGTATAGAAAAGCTGGAGGGCCGCGAAGATGAGGAGCCAGGGCGCCATGGGAACAAGCCCCCGAAGGAGACGCCGGGGACTCATCCCGCCGCCAAACCAGCCCGCTCCCAAGGTCAAGATCAGGACCCCCAGGGGAAAGAAGGGCGGCGGCCCCGCCAAAACCGCCGCGGCCGCGGCCAAAAGGAAGACCAGCTTGATCCCGCCGCCCATATTCCACAGAGCCGGGGACCGGCCCGTCCGGCCTTGCCGCGGCGGCGGCCCAAAAGCGCCGCCGGTAAAAAAGGCGAACCCCGGCTTTACGCGGCGTTTCCGGCGGGGTTTTTGGGGCTGGTCCCCGGCCGCGGGGTTTCCGGCGGCGTCCGCGGGGGGCGGCGCCATTTCAAGACCGGCCCCCGGCGCGCGGCCCCGGAGGCAGTCAACCAGTTCCCCGGCGTTCAGGGGGACCGCCCCGGCGGGAATCAGCCCCGCCGGGGCCAGGCGGCGGGCCAGGGCGGCAATCCAGGGAAGGGCCAGGCCCCAGGCGGGATCCCAGCGGCCGCCAAAGATCTCCCGGGGGGGGCCAAAGGCCGCCATGGTTCCCCCCGCCATGATCCCCACCTGATCCGCCAGGGCGGCGGTCTCCATGGAATGGGTGGAGATGATCACCGTTTTCCCGCCCCCCCGCAGTTCCTGAACCAGGCGGAGTATCTTCTCCTGGTGAAACCCGTCCAGGGCCGCCAGGGGCTCGTCCAAAAGAACGATTTTACTATCCATGGCGGCGGTTCCCGCCAGGGCGGCCCGGCGTTTCTCCCCCCCCGAAAGGGAATGGATCTCCCGGTCGGCGAATTCGGCAAAGGGAAGTCCCGCGTTTTCCATGGCGGTCCTCACCCGTTCCCGCAGTTCCTCCCCGGAAAGCCCCGCGTTTTTGGGACCAAAGGCAACGTCGTCCGCGACGTAACGCTCAAAAAGGGCGCTTTCCGGGCTCTGGACCGAAAGGACCGCCCCCATCCGCAGGGCGGCCAGGTTTGTCCCCCTGTCCAGGGTATCCTGCCCCAGCGTCAGGACCTCACCGCCGGTGGGCAGAAGCAGGGCGTTGATATGTTTAAGGACCGTGGACTTTCCCGAACCGCTCCGGCCAATCAGGGCGATAACCTGGCCGGAACCGCGGACCTCAAACGACACGTTCCTCATCCCGGCGACGGGGCGATCCGTCCCCGCCAGGTATTCATGGGAGGCGTCATTAAAGGAAACAAGCGCCGCCCCATGACCCGCCGCCGGAACAGGCCCGCCGGGACCGCCGGCCGGCGGGGGAACGGACGCCGCCGCCGCGTTTATCGCTTCCCGGGCCGTTCGTTTTCCCAGGGCTTCGCCGATCCGCCCCGCCGCGGCGTCAACATCCAGGACCCCTTCCGCCGGGAAGGAAAGATCAAAACCGGGAAAGGTTTTCCGCAGCAGGCGGAAGGCCCTGACCGGCTCGGGGAGGGTAAAGCCCCAGGCTTCCAGTTCCGGCCTTTCCAGAAGGGCGGCGGGGGAACCGTCAAAGACCAGGCCGCCCCGGTTCAACGTCAGGCAGCGGCCGCAGCGGAGGGCCTCTTCCAGGGAATGGCTTACCTGGATGATCGTCTTTCCCTCCGCGGAAAGCCCGTCCAGGAGGGCCAGAAAATCCTCCCGCCCCCGGGGATCCAGCATGGACACCGCCTCGTCCAGGGCGAGGATCCCCCGGTCCAAAGCCAAAACTCCCGCCAGGGTAAGCCGCTGCTGTTCACCGCCGGAAAGGGACTGGGAAGCCCGGTCCCTCAACCCTTCCAAACCGCAGCGGGCCAGCGCCTCCCCCACCGCGCGGTTCACCCGCTCCTCACCAAGACCCAGGTTTTCCGGGCCAAAGGCCGCGTCCTCCCCCACCGTAAAACCGATAATCTGATCCTCGGGGTTTTGCAGCACCGTACCTACGCCGCCGCGGACCGTCACGGAACCCTGGTCCGGCGGCAGTATCCCATTAAGGCAACCCAGGAGGGTAGATTTTCCCGAACCATTGGCCCCCAGCAGGGCAACCCGTTCCCCGGCGCGAATCTCAAAGCTCAGGTTCCGCAGCGCAGGCCGGGACTTTTCCCCGCCGGACTCGGGATAAGAATAGAAAAGATTTTTAACTTCTATAACAACCGTTTTTTCCACCACCATGGCTTTCTACCCAGGGAGTATAGCAGGGAAGGAAAAACTAATCATCCTTAGAGACCCAAGGCCGCTCCCGGATAGTACCGCCAAAATGGAGCGCTTCATTTTCACAAAAAAGGGACTATCCGATCCGCGCGGCCCGCTCTTCATACACAAAACACCCGTCCAGGGCGGGGCGGCGGACGGCCTTTCACGCGAAACCCTCCGTCCCCGACGGGCGGTTCTTTTGTCTTTGGGAACCCCTAAAACACCTCCGCGGCGGCGGGGACGGCCGCCATGGCCCCCGGACGGGAGACGGCGATGGACGAAGCCTTACAGGCGATCCGCAGGGATTCCCCGGGGGGAAGACCCCGGGCCCGGGCCGCGGTAAAGTAGCCGGTAAAAGTGTCCCCCGCGCCGGTGGTGTCCACCACGGGGAGGTCGATGATCTCCCCCCGGGCCCGGGTCTCCCCATGGCCGTAGAGGGCCCCGTCCTTTCCCGCAGTCAGGACGATCTCCGCCCGGGGAAACCGTTTTACCAGGGCTTCAAGGATCTCCGGCGGCGGGGCGGCGGGCAGCCCGGCCAGGGCGGCGGCCTCGATCTCGTTGACAAAAAACACATCCACCCGGTCGAGGGGCAGGCTCCCTATTTTTTCATCATAGGGCGAGGGGTTAAGGCAGACCTTCATCCCCCTTTCCACGGCCTTTTCCATGATCTCCGGGAGGCGGTTGATCTCGTTCTGGAGTACCAGAATATCCCCCGTTCCAAAGAGGGCCAGGGTCCGATCAATCTCCTCCGCGGCGATCCGGGCGTTGCCCCCGGCGTAGAGAACAATCGCGTTTTGTCCCCCCCGGTCCACCTGGATGATCGCCTGGCCCGTGGCCCCCTCGTACTCCGCCACCAGGGAGGTGTCCACCCCGTAGGAGTTGAGGAGAGAAAGAAGGAAGCGGCCGTCCTGACCGATCTTCCCCGCCAGGTAAACCTCCAGCCCCGCCTTGGCCAGGGCGGCGGCCTGGTTGGCCCCCTTGCCTCCGGCGCTTTTGACCAGGTCCCCGCCGGCGATTGTTTCCCCGGGGAGGACAATATGATCCACCGGAAAAATCAGGTCTATGTTTAACGATCCAAACACAAGCGTCTTCATGCCCCCAGTATACCCCCAAAAATCGTTTTATGGTATAGTTTTTTTATGTTTAACAGTATCCGGGGACTGATTACCGGAAAAACCGCCGATTCGGTCCGGGTCGAGACCGGCGGTCTGGAATGGGACATCGCCGCCCCCGCCACCGATATCGCCGCTCTCCCCCCGCCGGGGGAAACGGGCCGGGTTTTTACCTGGCTCTACCACCGGGAGGACCAGATGCGGCTCTTCGGTTTCGCCGGGGAAAAGCGGCGGGCCACCTTTCTGGAACTCCTTAAGGTGGAAGGGGTTGGTCCCCGGGGGGCGCTGAAGATCATGGGCGGCATAGGCCAGGAGGAGCTGGAAGCGGCCCTGGAACAGGAAGACCTGGCCCGGCTGGAGGCGGTTCCCGGCCTGGGGAAAAAGACCGCCCAGAAGATGCTCCTGGCCCTCAGGGGAAAGCTCGCCCTTTCCAGGGAAAGCCCCGCCGCCGGCCCCTACGGGGAACTGACGGAAGCCCTGGCGGAGATGGGCTATGACCGCCGCCAGGCCGGGGAGGCGCTCAAACAGGCCGAGGCCGCCCTGCCCCCCGGTTTAAGCGGCGGGGAAAAGGAGCGGGAACTGTTTAAGCGGGCCATCCTGTTCTTAAGCGGGGCCCCGTGAGGGCCGGGGAAGGCGGCGCCGCCGGCAAGGCCGGCATTGACAACCCCGATCCCGCCGCCGCGATGTACAACAATGATACGCGTGACGGCGCCGCCATGCCCGGGGGCGCGAAGGGCGGGACGGGATACGGCGTGGCCCGGCCCGAAGAGCGGGATGAGGACGAGCGGGATCTTTCCCTGCGCCCCCAGAGTCTCAACGAATTTCTGGGCCAGAAGGCGATGAAAGAAAATCTGGCGGTGTTTATCGCCGCCGCCCGGGAACGGGGGGAAAGCCTGGACCACCTCTTCCTTACCGGGCCGCCGGGACTGGGGAAGACCACGCTGGCCCAAGTGGTGGCCCGGGAACTGGGGGTAGACTTTAAAGTTACCAGCGCCCCCGCCCTGGACAAGCCCAAGGACCTGGCGGGGATCCTCACCACGGTAACGGCGAAGACCGTGTTCTTTATCGACGAAATCCACCGGCTCAAGCCTGCGATAGAGGAAATGCTCTACATCGCCATGGAAGACTATGAATTGGACTGGATCATCGGCCAGGGTCCCAGCGCCAGAACCATTCGTATCCCCATACAGCCCTTTACCCTGGTAGGGGCCACGACAAAGGCGGGGAACGTGTCCAGCCCCCTCATAAGCCGCTTTGGCATTACCTGCCGGTTCAACTTTTACCAGCGGGAAGACATGGAGGCCATCGTCCGCCGTTCCGCGGGGATCCTCAAGACCGCCCTGGACGGTGAGGCCGCCGCCCTCCTGGCCGCCTCCGCCCGGGGTACCCCCCGGGTGGCGAACCGCCTGCTCCGGCGGATGCGGGACTTTGCCCAGGTTTTGGGGGGCGGGGCGGTAACCAGGGCCGTGGTAACCGAGGGCCTCAAACGGCTGGAAATCGACGACCTGGGGCTGGAACGGCATGACCGGGAGATCCTCAGGGTGATCATCGAACGCTATGGCGGAGGCCCCGTGGGGGCGGAAACCCTGGCCATCTCCGTGGGGGAAGGGGTCGATACCCTGGAGGACTACTACGAGCCCTACCTTATTCAGGCGGGGTTGTTACAGCGCAGTCCCCGGGGCAGGATCGCGACGGATCTGGCGTACCGGCATTTGGGAATTAACCGGGGGAGGGGGGAACTGTTTTAGCGTGAGGACCGCCCAGTTTTACTTTGATCTGCCCCCGGACCGGATTGCCCAGTACCCCCCCGCGGAACGGGGAAAGAGCCGCCTTATGACCCTGGACCGGACCGCGGGCCGGCGGGAACATCGCGTGGTGGAAGAACTGCCGGAGATCCTCTCCGGGCCGGCGTTCCACCGGGGCGGGCCGCCGCTCCTGGTGTTCAACAACTCCAAGGTCCGCAGGGCAAAGATCACCGGCGCGGCCAAAAGCGGCGGCGCTTCTTCCCCCGCGGAGTTTCTTCTGTTGAACCGCGTCGATTCCCTCACCTGGCGGGCGATGGCAAAACGGGCTAAACGGCGGCGGGGAAACCTTTACCGCTTTGGGGACAATGTGGAGGGAGAAATTGTGGAGATCGCGGGGACCGCGGGGGAGGCGCGGACCGGCATTACCGGGCTGCGCTTCAACCGGCCCATCGACGATTCCTGGCTGGACATCCACGGCCGCGTTCCCCTGCCCCCCTACATCAAACGGGGAATTCCGGGCGGCGGTTTTGGGGCCGGTGGAAAGGACGAAAGCGCCGACAGCGGCCGTTACCAAACGGTCTACGCCGACGCCTCCGCCGGGGCGGATCTGGGACCGGGGGCGTCCGCCGCCGCCCCCACTGCGGGACTCCACTTTACGGAGGAACTGCTGGCCCGGCTGGAAGGGGCGGGGATTGAGGGGGTCTTTGTTACCCTCCACGTGGGGCTGGGAACCTTCCTTCCCGTCCGGACGGAAAATGTCGAGGACCATGTGATGCATGAGGAGGCCTACTGTATCGGCGGGGACGCCGCCCGGCGAATCAACGCCGCCAGGGCCGGGGGACGGAGGATCGTCGCCGTGGGGACTACCAGCCTCAGGACGCTGGAGGCCGCCTGGCGTCCCGGGGATCACCCGGAAAACGGCGGCCCCCCCGGGGCGGCGGAGGGCTTCATACCGGCCGGCGAGGGGGCCACGTCGATCTTCATCTACCCCGGCCGCCGTTTCCGGGTGGCGGACGCGCTGTTTACCAACTTTCATACCCCCGGATCGACCCTGCTTATGCTGGCGGCGGCTTTTGCCGGCGCGGGTACCGGGGTACCCGCCGGGGAAGCCCGGCGGCCCGGCGGCGGCGCCTTTCCGGCCGGCCTGGCCCTGATCCTGGAAAGTTACGCCGAAGCCGCGCGGGAAGGATACCGTTTTTTCAGTTACGGCGACGCCATGTTGATCTACTGAGGTAAAGCCATGCTGACCGACGCCCACGCCCATCCCCGGGACCTTCTACGGCTGGACCCCGGCGCCGAGGCTGAACGCCGCCGTCTGGGCATATCCTGCGCCGCCAGCGCCTGGGATGGGGAGGAATTTTCCTTCCACGAGGACCTGGCGGCGGCGGCGGAAAAAGACGGGGCGGCCCGGATATTCCCCTGCTTCGCCGTACACCCCCAACTGCCGGCCCGCGAGGCGGCATCCGCCGCCAAAAGCGCCGGAGAACAGGGGGCCGGCGGCTCTTTTCGGGAATCCCTGGAACTGTTGGACAAGCTTGCCGCGGCGGGCAGGATCGCCGCCGTGGGGGAAACGGGCTTCGACTTCTACAACAGGGCCTTCCGGGCGACGGAAAAGATCCAGGATGAGTTGTTCGCCTTCCATCTGGAAACCGCCCGGCGCCGCGGCCTGCCCCTGGTTCTCCACGTACGCCGGGCCATGGACAAGATCTTTACCCATACCAGGGCCCTAAAGGCGCTGCCGGCGGTGGTATTTCATTCCTGGCCCGGCGCTCCCGGCGAGGGCCTTTCCCTGCTTCGCCGGGGGGTAAACGCTTTTTTTTCCTTTGGAACCCCCCTGCTCCTTAACCACAAAAACGCGATCCGTTCCTGCGCGGCCTTTCCCGCGGAACGGCTCCTCCTGGAAACCGACGCCCCCTATCAGCCCCCGGGGGGGGCGGAATTTTCCCGCTGGGCGGACCTGCCCGCGGTCCTGGCCGCCGCCGCCGCCATCCGAAAAGAAGCGGCGGTCCCCGGCGCGGGGGCGGAGGAACTGGAGCGGATCACGGAGCGAAACTTCTTTAGCGTGTTTCGCCGGACCGCGCCGCAAGGCGGCATTTCGTAAAACGCCGCTTCTTGACAAACCCCCTTTTCCCGTACAATGGTTAAGCATGAACGGGACCCTCTCCCCCCAGGCCGTTACCGCTTTGCTCGAGAATCCCCTCTTTTTATCCGCCATTTCAAGCCTGTTTTTCGCCCAGTTGGTAAAGACGATCATCTACCTGCTCCGGGTAAAACACAGAAAGCCCAAGGACACCCTCAAAACCCTGATATGGCGTACCGGGGGCATGCCTTCAAGCCATTCCTCCCTGGTGGCGTCCATGTCGGCCTCGGTGGCTTTTTACGAGGGGATCAATTCCAGCCTGTTTGTCATTACCCTGATGGTGGCCCTGGTGATTATCCGGGACTCCCTGGGGGTACGCCGATCCTCGGGGAACCAGGCCAGGATGCTCAACTGGCTGGGCCGCGCCGTTTCGGAAAAACTGGGCCTGGACTACCACCCGGTAAAGGAAGTGAACGGCCACTCCCCCCTGGAAGTGGTGGTGGGGGTCCTGCTGGGGATTTTTATCGCCGCCGCCTTCCGCTTCCTCTAGCCCCTTTCGGTACAATCAACGTAAGGGGATAGAAAAAGTAAACGAACCATGATATAAAAAAATAGATGAAGGTGTATTCATTTCTCCTGGGGGGTATCCGCTATACGGACTCAACGGTGCCGCCCCGGGATTCCAGTGTTACCGCTTTTCTCCCGGGCCTTTCGGTGATCCCCCTCATGCAGCATGTGGGGAGCAAGGCCAATCCCGTTGTCGCCGTGGGGGACCGGGTAACCGAGGGCATGCTCATAGGCCGGGGCCAGGGACTGGGTTCCGCCAACGTCCACGCCACCGTGCCGGGCCGGGTGGCGCGGACCGTGTCGTGGAAAACGGCGGAGGGGCTTATCAACGACGCCCTGGTCATAAAACTAGAGGGGAGCTTTGGCAAGCTGGGTAAACGGGAGGAGGTTTTTCCCTGGCAGAACCTGCCGCCCTTTGAGCTGCAGCGGATCATCGCCGAATACGGCATTGTGGAAATGGAAGGCGCGGGCCGGCCGGTGGCGGATCTGTTTTATTCCCTCCGTTCCGCCTCGGATCCGGTTACCCTGGTGGTCCGCTGCGTTTTTGACGATCCCTGGCTGGCGGCGAACTATGTACTGCTCCGGGAAAGGCTGGAGGCGGTGGCCGAGGGGAGCCGCATCGCCGCCCGGGCGGGACGAATGGGGCGGATCATCCTGGTCTTCTCCCAGGGCGAAAAAGAGCTGGGGAATTCGCTCCTGGAGCGCCTGGCCCAGGCGGACGCTCCCGTTTCCCTGGTCCTTACCGGTTCCCGGTATCCCCAGCGAAATCCCCGGGAACTGGAATTGGCGCTTAAGCGTTACTCCCGAAAAGAGGGTATAGAACTGGGAACGATACTCTCCCTGGGACCAGCCACCCTGGCGGCGATCCACGACGCCGTAAGGCTTAAAAAGCCGATCCTGGACCGCTATGTGGCCGTGGGAGGCTCGGCGATAAAGAACCCCCAGGTGATGAAGGTCAGGATCGGCACAAGAATCGGGGACATCTTCGCCGAATGCGGGGGCTTTGTGGACAAGCCCCGGCGGATAGGTTCGGGGTCTCCCCTGATGGGCCGGGCGGTGGTGGACCTGGATGAGCCGGTTATCAAAACGAGTTTCGCCGTCTTCGCCTTTCTGCCTTGGCAGACCGGCGACGCCTCCGTAAGCAGATGCGTTTCCTGCGGTGAATGCCGGGCGGTATGCCCCGTGGGACTGGACCCGGAACAGCTGTACAAAAGCGTGAGCGGCCCCGAACGGGGGAACACGCGGCACAGCAGAACCGGGGAATGCCATGGCTGCGGCTGTTGTGAGGTGGTATGCCCTTCACGGCTTCCCCTTTCCACCACCATCGTCCGCGCGGCGTTAAAGGGCAATTAGAATTATGGATCATACCCTCTATCAAAAACCCCAGCTTAACCTCTCCCGTTCCACCCTGGGAAGGATGTGGCTGGTAAGCTGTTACGCCCTGCTGGCGATCCTCCAGTCTTCCCTGGGGGACAACTTCCATTCCCTGTTTGTGGCCCTGGCCGCGGCGGGGGGGGCGCTGGTTACGGAATTCTTTTTTAACCTTAAAAACTGGCGGCGCGTCCTTAAGGATGGGAGCGCCATCGCCTCCGGCCTGATCCTCGCCCTGCTGCTTCCCAACACCATCTACCCCCTCTTTGCCTTTCTGGGAGCGGTTTTTGCCATGACGGTGGTCAAGCATAGTTTTGGGGGATTGGGCTCCAACTGGGTCAACCCCGCCGCGGCGGGCTGGCTTTTCATCCGGGCCTCCTGGCCGGCGGCCTTTAACCAGGGCATTGAAAACAGCCACCTGGCAAAGCTCGCCGCTTCCCTTGAGGGGGGGCTGCGGGACCCGGATGGCTCTCCCCTGGCGCTGCTCAAGATCAACGGCTGGTCGGTCTCAAATCTTGACAATTCCTTTACTTCCTTTCTTAACGACACGATTTTCTCGCTGACCGGAGTCAGGTTTCCCCAGGGTTATATAAGCCTCCTTTCCCTTCCCGGACCGGGGATCATCGCGGACCGGGGCTTGTTCTTTCTGCTGTTGGGTACGGCGCTTCTCGCCGCCGCCCGGTGTTTCCGCCTCTGGATACCCCTGGGGTTTCTTCTGGTCTATTCCCTGTTGACCCGGATCTTCGGCGCCCTCTCTTTTGGGGGAGGATTGTGGGAGGGGGACGTACTTTTCGCCCTTTTTTCGGGCGGCGTCCTGGCGGCGGCTTTTACGCTGGTCGCCGACCCCGCCACGGGACCCAAATCAACGCCGGGATACGCGGTTTTTATCTGCCTTACCGCCTTTTTGGCCTTCCTGTTCCGCTATTCCGCCCTGGACCCTTACGGGGCGGTGAGCGCGGTTCTTTTGGGGAACACCCTGGCTCCCCTGATCCGCGGGATAGAAAACGCGGCCTACTATGAAAAACGGAGGGGTTATGAGTGACAAAAAAGTTTCCCCGCTTAAGCACATCGACCGGCGGAGCGTCCTCCTCTTCGCGGCTTGGATTGGGGGAACGTTGCTGATAGGGGGATTATTGGGATCGTTTACCCGGTCCTACCGTTTAGGGCTTTTGGCCGGCGAGGTAAACAAGGTCCTGGCGGAAAGCGGGGACACCCGGCGGATCGCCGCGAAACCCCTTTCCGCCGGCCCCGCCGCTTTGGGCGGCTGGTTCGCCCTGGACGGTTCCGAGGGACAGGCCTATGTGTTTACCATAACCCGGGGCGGCTCTTTCGCGGCCTGCGCCGCCCTCATGGACAGCGGCGGCCGGGTGGACGCCGTCGTTCCCCTAAGCGGCCACGCCGCCCAGCTTAGCCCGGAACTGCCCCCGCCCGTTTACCGGTTCTACGTGAACCGCGTCGAAAAGGCCGCCGGGAGGGCAGGACGATGAGCGGTCATAGCCAGTCTTCCTTATTTTGGGGTGTCCGTTCACCCCTCGCCACCCTCAGCGGGGCGGGGCTTCTGGTAATCGCCTCGGGCCGGGTCGCCTTTGCCCTGATCTGTTCCCTGGCGCTGGTGTGGGTTTACGTCTTTACCACAACGGCGGTAAAACTGGGCGGCAAATACATCCCGGCCTGGGGAAGAACCGCGATACCCCTCTTTGTATCCGCCCTGGGGGCGTACATCTTCACGATCTTCCTTTGGATTTTCAACCCCATCCTGGCCCTGGAAAGCGCCTTTTTTATTCTTTTGACGCCGGTGGTCTTTACCGCCTCCAGCCTTTACAACAGGATGCCGGAGGTTGACATACTGGACGCCCTTTCCCAGTCGGTAACGGAGGCGTTGATCCTGGGAATCCTGATCCTCGGCCTGTCGCTTATCCGGGAACCGCTGGGCTATGGCTCCATTTCCGTTCCCGGTTTGGGGATTATCCGTTTTTTCCAAAAGGAACCCCTGCGTTTCCTTCAAACCTCGGCGGGAGCCCTGATCCTCCTGGGTTATGGGATTGCCCTGTACCGGCGTCTTAGGAACAAACACAGCCATCCGGAGGAGGAATAATGGCGGCGCTGGCGATTGTTTTTTTTACCGCCCTGTCTTTAAATCTCTTTGTAAATTTCGGCCTGGGGATCCGGGAAATTCTCGCCCGGGAAAGGACCCCGGCCTGGAACCTCTGCTACCCCTGGATCATCCTGTTTATCGTCACGGCGCTTTTCTGGCCCGCTTTCGCCCTTCTTCTCCATCTTTTGGGGGGTGTTTTCAACAGTATCCTGCTCTTTCCCCTGGTCATACTGGGAAGCATGGGGCTGGAGGAGCTTCTTTTTTACGCCTTCCCCTCTCTGGGCGATAACCCCCGGGTCTTTAAAGCGGGCTCGGCCTACAACGGCCTGTCCGCCGCCTCCCTGGCCCTGACCCTCCATTTTGCCTTTAACTTTGGGGAGGCGCTGCTGTTCTCCCTCGCCTTTTCCGGGGGAGGGCTTTTTACCTTTCTGGTCATCAAGGAAATACAAAAACGGGCGATCCTTGAAACCGTGCCCCGGCGGCTGCGGGGAACCCCCCTGGTTCTTCTTTCCATGGGGCTCCTTTCGCTGATCTTTTCCGCCGTTTCCGCGCTGTTCCTAAGGATCTTTTTATAGCCGGGAGGCTTTTCAGAATGGAAAAAACAGCTTAAACTAAAGGCTGATGACCGGAAAAATCAGCCTTATCCTGGGGTCCCACGCTCACCTCTCTTCCGCGGCGGAGGATGAGGAATTCGAGGAACTGTACAGGGCCAAGCTAAAACCCTTTATCATTACCTTGAACCAGTATCCCAAAATACCGGCGGTGGTTCATTATTCCGGTCCCCTGCTCAACAGGCTGGAGCAAAAAAAGCCTGAACTGTTTCTGCTGATCAAAGAACTGGTGGCCCGGAAGCAGCTGGAGGTCCTGGGGGGGGGCTTTTACGAACCCGCGCTTTCCCTGCTGCCCTCCCCTTCCCGGATTGACCAAATAGAACTTTTTACCACCTATCTAAGGCAAAATTTCGGCAGGAAACCCCAGGGCTGCTGGCTTGCCCGCGGGTACTGGGAACAATCCCTGGTAGGGGTACTGAGTACCTGCGGCATGGCCTACACCTTTTTAAGCGAAGAGCGGTTCGCCGCCGCCGGGCGCGCCGGGGAAGCCCTCTATAGTCCCGCGTTAACCGAGGATCAGGGAAAGCTTGTGGTGGTTTTTCCGGTTTTTACCTCCTTTAAAACAACGGCCTTTTCCGCCCTGCGAAACGCCGTTTTGTCCAAACCCGGCCCGGCGGCGGACCACGGGCCCGGTCAAGCCGCGAAGGTGGTTACGGTGTTCCCCGAATTCCCCCAGGAAAAACCCGAAGAGGAGGGAAGGGCGTTTTTCGCGGACCTTGCCTCCGCGCTGGCGGACAAATCAAAAGAGGCCGTCCCCATGGAGGCTACCACCCCCGGCAAGGTGTATAAGACCTGCGGCGCTCTTCCCAGGGTGTACTTCCCCCCCTCCTACGGCCAGCCCCGCGCCCAGCCCAGGGATTTCCTTATCCGCTATCCAGAGGCGAACAACCTCTACTCAAAAATGTACTATATCCACAGCTTGATCTACCAGCTGCGGGGGGACAAATCCCGCAAACAGACCGCCAAAGAGGAGCTGTGGAAAGCCCAGGGGGTGGAGACTTTTTCCCTTGACGGCGGGCGGGGGCTTTCCAGTTTTCCCATCCGGGCCTATTCTTACCGGGCCATCCTGGCGGCGGAACGGATTACCAGGGAAAAAGATTTTAAGCCCTCTCTTCTCAGCTTTGATTTTGATCTTGACAGGACGGCGGAATATCTTTTCCAGGATAAAAACAGCAACTTCTACGTCCGGAGCCGGGGGGCGGTGATTTTTGAGCTTGACCACATCCTTAAGGGCTGGAATTATCTGAACACCTTTTCCGGCGGTTCTTACCGCCGCTGCGCCTTTATGGACCGGCTGCTTCCCGGCGATTACATTCCCGGGGGGCCCTATTCTTTCCCCGAAAACAGCCGTTTCTGCGGGGAAGAGGAATACAGTGTCTCAAACCTGGACCGGCAAAAACTCAAGTCCACCTTTACGCTTCCGCCAAAAAAGGATATTCCCTTTGGCTTTATTGAGATCCAAAAAACCTATAAGCTCGAAAAAAACACCCTCCAGCTTTCCTATGTCCTGCGTAACCGGGGGGATGAAAAAACCATACTGTGCTTTGTTCCCCAGTTCGATCTTTCCCTCGCCGACGAGGAGGCGCGGCTTTTGTTCAGGAAGAGCCAGGGCGAGGAAGAGCCGCGGGGCGTTAAGACCCCCGGCGAGGTCAGGCGCTTCTCCGCCATGGAGGAACAGGACCCCAAACAAAGCGCGTCCATGACGATAAGCCTCCAAATGCCCTGCGATCTGTATTACTACCCTATATGGCGGGAAGACGGCGGCTACCAGTCCACCTGTTTTCTGCCGGTTTTCCAGCTATTCCTTAACCCCGGGAACGAGTGGGAAAACAAATTTACCCTGAGCCTTTCTTCCAAAACCCAGTCAAGGAAACAGGAACTATCCCCCGGCTAAGATGGCGCTATACCCGGTAAAACAGGTCATCCTGTCACTAGTCTTTTCGCGCCCCCCGTTCCTGTTTTGATATAGCCGTCGAGCCCCGGGGCCTCTTTTTCAGACCGGTATCCTTGCGTTTCCCGGTAATTTTTATATAATCCATAAGTAATACCGTTGTTCTCTGGCGGACCCCGCCAAGGAGTGTTTATGGCCTATATACCGCTCACATCCCCGCGGGGGAACGGGGGGAAAAGGGCATCACCATCGCCAAGCCGGGGGATTACGTGAAGATCGCCCTGATCCACTACCACCTGCGGCCCGGCGGCGTTACCCAGGTTATGCTGCGCCAGGCCAGGGCCCTCCAGGAAGGGGGGGACGAGGCGCTGGCGCTGAGCGGCGAGCCCCCCCCGGACCCCGCCGAATGGGAGGGGGTAAACAGAGCGGTAATCCCCGCCCTTTGTTACGACCGCCGCCCCCCAGGGGACCCCCGGCCCGGCGGCTCCGGCGGCCGCTTCGGGCCGGAAACAGGGATCCAGGCGGCGGAACTGGCCCGTTCCATAGAGGAGGCGATCCGCTCCCGGTGGCCCGGCGGGGCCGGCCTTATCCTGGTCCACAACCCCCTGATACGGAAGAACAGCCTCCTTATGGGGGCGTTGAAAGAGCTGGCCCGGCGGGGTCCGCTCCTCCTCCAAAACCACGACCTGGCGGAGGACTTTCGCCCCGATGTCTACTCCGGCGAGGACTACCCGGAAAATTGTCATTACGCGGTGATCAACAGCAGGGACCGGCGCTTCCTCCTGGAGGCGGGGCTTAGGGACGAGGGGCTTCACCTGATCCCCAACGAAGTCCGGTCCTTGGCCTTTACGCCGGGGCTCCCCAAAACCAGATACCTCTACCCCGTCCGGGGGATCCGGCGGAAAAATATCGGTGAAATGCTGCTCCTTTCCCTCTTTATTCCCGGCGGTTCCGCGGGGGGCGGCCATTCCGGTCCCGGCCCGGCGGCCACCGTGGCCCTTACCCAGCCCCCCACCACGGACCAGGACGCCCCGATCTACCGCCGCTGGCAGGCCCTGGCGGCGGAACTGGCACTGCCCGCGGAATTTGAGGCGGGGGCTTTACCCGGACGGGGCGGCGGGAGCGCTTCCTTCGCCGATGTGGTAGGCACCGCCCGGGCCGCGATCACCACCTCGGTCAAAGAGGGCTTTGGCTTTTCCTTCCTCGAGCCCTGGACGGCGGGGCTGGCCGTTACCGGAAGGCGGCTGGACTATGTATGCCGGGACTTTGAGGAGGCCGGCCTCCGCTTTGAGCCCTTTTACGGCGCCCTGCGGATCCCCGCGGAATACGCGGAACCGGAAAGGCTCCGAAAAAAAATGGAGCTGGTCCTCAGCGGGGTTTACGCCGCCTTTGGGGCCGCCCTCCCCCCTTCCATCTCTCCGGCCCTGGACAGGGTTTTTGACGGCGGGGATTACCTGGACTTCGGGATCATGGACGAGGAGACCCAGGAGGGAATCCTCCGGCGGGCGGCCGCGGACAAAACGGTCCGGGGACGGATCGCCGGGGCCAATCCCTTCCTTGAGGCCCTGGAAAGCTGGGAAAGCGATCCCGCCCTGGTGGAGGCGAACCGCCGGGCGGTGATGGCTGTCTATTCCCGGGAGCGGATCGGGACGATTCTCCGGGAAAGCTGCCGGAAGGCCCTTACTCCCATCGTCCAAAGAATTTCCCGGCCCAGGCTTTTAGAACTGTACCTGGACCCGGCCCGGCTTTCCCTGACCGGCGTCAGCCCGGAACGGCCATGAACAAGGACGAAACCGCCCGCTGTATCGCGCTCATCCGGGAGTGGTCCCGCCCCCTGTCTCCCCTGCCGGCGGCGCTCCCCGGCTGGGCGGATCAGGTCCCCGGTGAACCGCCCGCCGGTTTTGGGGGTATCCGGGCGGTCCTCTTTGACCTTTACGGCACCCTCTTTATTTCCGCCGCGGGGGACATCGCCGTAAACAACACCACCCGCGGCGTTCCCTATGGCGGCGCCGTTCAGGGCGGCGCGGACACCGAAGCCCTCAAGGCCATGGAAGGCTTTTTCCGCCAGGAAGTGGAACGGCTCCACCGGGCCCGGCGGGAGGCGGGTGTCCGGTGGCCCGAAGTGGCGGTGGATCAAATCTGGGCGGGTTACGCGGGCCCGCTGCCCCCAAGCTGGGGCATGGCCGGCCGCCGCGGCGCTTCCCGGGAGCTGGCCCTGCGCTACGAACTGGCGGTGAACCCCGTTTATCCCATGCCGGGGGCGCTGGAAACGATCCGGGCCCTGGCCGGCCGGGGCCTTAGCCTGGGGATCATCTCCAACGCCCAGTTTTTTTCCCCCCTGCTCTTCAACGCCTTCTTTGACGCCCCCCCGGAAGCGCTGGGCTTTGATCCCGGGCTGATATTCTATTCCTTCCAAGCCGGGGAAGCCAAACCTTCCCCCCGGCTTTTCGCCCAGGCCCGGTCCGCCCTGGCCCGGCGGGGCGCGCGGCCGGGGGAAACCCTCTACATAGGGAACGACCTGGGGAAGGATATTGTCCCCGCGGCGGACGCGGGGTTTGCCACGGCCCTCTTCGCCGGGGACCGCCGTTCCCTCCGCCTCCGGGAGGACGACCCCTCCCTCGCGGGACGGCGGCCCGGCGTGATCTTACGGGATTTACAAAGCCTTACGGCCTTCCGATAATAAAATATGCACCCCCACGGGATAACCGGTCTCCTTATCCAGGTGATCAAATCCTGGCAGGTTATCTTTATCACCCTGGCGCTGATCTTCTATTTCGCGCTGGTTTTTTATGTGGCCAGGACTCATCACACCCCCCGGCGTTCCGGCGCCGGCCTGACGGCCAAACCGGCGAAGGCGAAAAAGGAGAAACCCTCGGAGGTGATTCCCCAGGCGAGCGATGACGACCTGGGGGTTATTGAGGAGGAATAGTCCCCCGCCCGCGGGAAGGGACGGTCAGCTTATCCTTCCAGAAGGGGTTCCGCGACACCCTTAGCTTTCCCACCGCCATAAGCCGCTCAAGCGCCAGCCGGGCGTCTTTCCCGGTCCAGCGGACGGTTTCCTGCCGGGTCAGGACAGAGACCGCCTGGTCCAGCGTATAGGCCCGCCGGTTCCGGCGGAAAAAGCCGGTAACGCTGGCCTCCTCCCGGAAGGCGGCGCCGGCTTCCCCCTGGCAGACATCGCAGCAGGGGGTTTCGGGCCGAACGCCGTCGCCCTCGTAATCCAGAAGCCGGAGCAGCGCTTCCCTCCTGCAATGTTCCGTGTCCCGGGCATAGTCCAAAAGGCGGCTAACCCGGATCCGCTCCGCCCCGGATCTGGCCCGCCGCAGGGTATCCTCATCATCCGGGCCAAAGAGGAGGATCGCCCTGGACTGTTCCCCATCCCGGCCCGCCCGGCCCGATTCCTGAAGGTAGGCTTCCACCGATGGCGGGCAGTCCCGGTGGATCACCGTGCGGACATCGGCTTTGTCGATCCCCAGGCCAAACGCGCAGGTGCTAACCAGGACGGCCTCCCCGTTATGGAGGAACCAGCCCTCCACTTCCTTCTTTTCCTCCCGGCTTAAGCCCGCGTGGTAAAAACGGACCTCCCCATGCCAGGGGGCTCCCATCTCCCATAACTCGTTCCGCAAATACCGGGCCAGCTTTTCCGTTCCCGTCCGGGAAGAGCAGAACACAATGGCGGGCCGCTGGTTTTCCAAAAGCAGGTCCCGTACCGCCAGGTCCCGGAGCAGGCAGCCCTTGGCGGCATAGGTGATATTAGCCCTGTCCGGGTTCCCGATAATACGATGGGCGCCGCCGCCGCCAAAGATAAGGCGCTCTATTTTTTCCAGTACCGGGGCGCTGGCGGTGGCGGTAAAGGCCGTTACCACCGGCGCGGCGGCGGCCTCGATGATCCGGCCTATTTCCAAATAGCTGGGCCTAAAGCTTTCGCCCCACTCGCTGACACAGTGGGCCTCGTCAATAACAATATGGGCGATTTTGATCTCCCCCAGCCTGGACAGTATCCGGGGACTGAGCAAAACCTCCGGGTTGGCGATGATGAACGCGCTTTCCCCCCGCCGGAGTTTTTCCCAGATCTCCTCCCGCTCCTCCCTGGTCTGCCCGCCCCGGAAAACCACCGGGGAAAATCCCCGTTCCTTAAGCCGCCGTTCCTGATCGGCCATCAGCCCCAGGATGGGGTAGATCACCAGGGTGGGCCCCCCAATCAGCGCGGCGGGAAGCTGGAAACAGAGGGATTTTCCCGCCCCCGTGGGCAGGATCACAATCTGCCGTCCCAGGCCGGCCCGGTCGCCGTCTTCTTCCGCCCCCGCCGCTTCCAGGATATTCGCCACCACCAAGCGCTGGTACGGGTAAAGGTAAGAAAGCCCAAAGAGGTCTTTCACCGCCCCATTCAAGGGATCCGTTCGCGTGGATTCATCGTTCACGTGTTTTTCCTCCGTCCCACAATGGCGGGAAACGGCCCTTTCGCTTTAGTCCCCGGGGCGAAATACGCGGCCCCCCGGGGGACTAATCATTTTTTGGGAAAGACCGAAAATAAACTAAGGGGTTATGATGAAAATAGCGGGGGGCGCGCTGCCCAGTATCGGTTACGCCATAACGGCCTCAAGTTCAAACCGGATGTCCCTGCCGGTCTCTCCCGTCCATGTTATTTACTCCCATTTCCGGCATGTGTCGGGGGTCCCCGCCCCGGAAGGTTCCCGGGGGGTGGCGATTACCAAGCTTAAAATCCTGGACGTGTTGATTGACCAGCTTGCGCAGATGAAAAAAAAGCCCGAAATCAGCCTGGATTCGGCCCCCACGGACCAGCAGATAGATGTCCTCATCGAAAAATACGAAGGCCAGATCAAAGCCGCCCGGACGGCCAACAACATCATGCCCTATGTCCCCGCCCCCGCGGCCCCGGCGGGCGCCCTCTTCAGCCTGGTAGCCTAGCCGGTTTTATCCCCCGTCGGTAGATGACCAGAACGCCATGCGTTCTGGATCACGACTCGGTATAGCCGAATCGCGCCCCCGCCCCGTACCGCCCCTAGCCGTCTTCCCGCCGCTCAATCATCGAGCCCAGTAAATCCGCTATCAACCCGCGATCCCGGGAGCCCACTTTATGCAAATTACGGCTGATCCTTCTGATCTCCCGTGAGGGCGGCGATTCTTCACCCATAACCAGGTATTCCACGGTAACCCCCAGCGCGCGGGCTATTTTTACCGCGGCGTC
>JAIRPD010000106.1 GCA_031257195.1 Treponema sp.
CGCCGGTGTCAAGAAGCTCAAGGATTCATGGGGGCGGTAGAAGTGTCGCCAAGCTCAAAAACTCCTGTTTTTGAGCTTGACGCTTTGTCCGGCCAGGAGTCGTAAGCTCCGCCGGTTCCCGCGCGTTCATCGGCTCGCAGTGATAATCCAGGCGTTCTTTCCGGGGCGCGCCGATGACGCCCCGCGGCGCCGCGGCTATATCGTTTCCTTTCGGCAACAGGCCGAAGGCATGATGAGCCGCTCCACAAAAGGTTTCTCCTTCGGTGATTTCGGCCTTGTCCAGTACTGAGTGATATGGTCCTCACGGAGAAAATCTTCAGCGTCCCTCATGTTCTCGCTCTCGTTGTCGTTGACGACGGCGACGCCCTTCCCGAACCGCTTTCTCCAGGGCGGCTTTGGCGTTCCGCAGCTTGAGGGGCTGGAGGCGGCGTGGATAACCGCCTCCCCCGTGAAGGGGTCTATGGCGCGGAAAGCGTACCGCCCTTCCCCCAGCGGGTACACGTGTTTCATGTCGAACTCGACGATTTGACGCGCCCCGTCCGCCGCGAGGTTATAAGGTTTCCTCGCCCGTTCATGGGCTTTTTGAGCGTCTTTTGAGTGTTTGGTGCGCCGTTTCGTGTCCGGCCTGAAAAACAGGTTTTCCCGGCGTCGGGACGCTGGGTACCCCGCTTATGGTACGAGAGAGAATAGGCCGTGTCTTCCTCGCCGAATAGGTGGGATCCGCTTCCCGTATCTCCCTGACCGCCTGGACCACCTCCCGGGAATACCTGTCAACTACTTTCAGGCGGAACCTCGCCTTTTCAGAGAGTTCCCCGCTCCCCATCCATGCCAGTTCCCTCAGTGGGGTACCGGTGTTATAATCCTCGCGGGACACCCGATTGCGCCCTTTCATGGCCGCCATGTATGGCGATGCCTCCTGATGATGAGTTAGTCGCTAAACCCATTCTACCATGAGACCGTCGGAAAGGCCGGGTGTCCTATCTGTTTCTGAGATTAGACAGGGCCGCCGGCGGGAATGCCGGTATCACGCGTCCGTTTATAACCGTACCCGGCCGCGGAAACTTCGCGACAAGGTAAGGCGGTCGGCGTATTCCAGATCGCCCCCCACGGGCAGCCCCGAGGCGAGGCGCGTGATCTCTACCCCCGTGTCCCGCAGGACCTTGCGGAGGTACAGGGCCGTGGTATCCCCCTCCACCGTGGGATTCATGGCCAGGATCACCTCGCTGATCCCCTCCCGGCGGACCCGGGCCAGCAGTTCCTCGATGCGAAGGTTTTCCGGGTTTACCCCCTCCAGCGGAGCGATAACCCCCCCCAGCACATGAAAACGGCCCCGGAACTCCCGGGATTCCTCGATTACCCTCACATCCTGGGCCCGCTCCACCACGCAGATCACCGGCTCCCGGGCCGGATCGGCGCAGATCGGGCAGGGGTCTTGTTCGGTGTAGGAGCCGCAGCGGGAACAGCGTTTGATCGCCCGGTGAAAAGCCAGCAGTTCTTCCCCCAGGGCCCGGGCGTACGAGGGGTCCGCGTCCAGGATGTGGTATACCAGCCGGCCCGCGCTTTTTTTGCCCAGGCCGGGGAGCTTGGAAAACAGCCCCTGAAGCCGGTCGATGGCGTTAAGGGAAACCACCTAGGATGTCCCGCCGCCAAAAAACCCCGGCGGGCTGACAAGCCCCATCCCCCCCGCCATGGCGCCTATTTCCCGCTGGACCCGGTCTTTAACCTTGTCCAGGGCCTGATTCATGGCGGCGGCCACCAGGTCTTGCAGCATGGCGATGTCCTGGGGGTCCACCACGGCCTCCTTGACGCGGACCCGCAGCACTTCCATCTTTCCGCTCAGTTCCACCTCCACCATGCCGCCCCCGGCGGAACCGGTTTCGGAAATGGAGGCGAGCTTTTCCTGCATGGACCCCATCTGTTCCTGGATCTTCTGGGCGTTTTTTAAAATATCAAAGGGATTAATGTTCACCGGCTCTCCTGGCTGACATAGGCGCCCCGGAATACCCGCCGGACCGTTTCCGCCGCCGGATCGGCGGCCTCGCCGGCGTTTTGCCCCTGCTGCTTTTCCTCCGACCGCTGGGCCAGGAACTGCTTAAAGCTTTCTTTAAGGGCGCCGGGCTTATCCAGCACAACGCCGCCCTCCGGTCCGGCCTCCCGTTCCGCCGGAGAAGCCCCCCGCGGCGCGTTCCCGGACCAGTCCGCCTCCCCCCCCGGCGCGTCCAGGGCGGACCGGGCCGCTTCCACCGCCGCCCGGAGTTCCACCGGGGAGATCCAGCGATCCAGCCAGCAGAGCCTGGACACCGCCGCCTCCAACTCGAACCGGGGGGAAAGGGAATAGCGCAGGTCCCGGTACAGGTTGAGCAGGATAGAAAGCCCCTCCTCAAGCTGGGACAGGCTTAGTTTGTCCCGGGCCGCGGGAGAAAAGCGTTCCGCCCCGTACCCCAGCAGCGATTCCCGGGTAATCCCCGCCTTAAGGAGCAGCAGGCTCCGGTAGTAGCCCGCCAGATCAATGACCAGCTGCTCAATGGCTACCCCCGCGCCCAAAACCTGGTCAACCAGGGCGAAGGCCCCGGCGGTATCGTTGGCGGCGCAGGTATCCGCCAGGGCGTTCAACTCCTCCAGCCCCACCAGTCCAAGTTTTTCCTTGATCAGCGCCGCGCGAATATCCCCCCCGGAAAAGGACGCCACCTGATCAAAGAGCGTATAGGCGTCCCGCATACTCCCCGTGGCCTCCCGGGCAATCCAGAACAGGGCCTCGTCCTCCGCCTGGATGTTCATTTCCCCGCAGGTTTCCCGAAGAATCCGTTCTATCGTCTCGATGGGAATAGCCTTGAAGGCGAACTGCTGGCACCGGCTCTTGATCGTGGCCGGCACCTTGTGCAGTTCCGTGGTGGCAAAAATAAAAATGATGTAAGGCGGCGGCTCCTCGATGGTCTTGAGGAGCGCGTTGAAGGCGCTGTTGGAAAGCATGTGGACTTCGTCGATGATGTAGACCTTGTACTTCCCCGAATTGGGGGGAAAAAGTACCTCATCCTTGATCTGCCGCACGTCATTGACGCTGGTGTTGGAGGCCCCGTCGATTTCGATAATGTCCAGACTCGCCCCCCGGCCAATCTCCTGGCAGGCGGCGCAGACTCCGCAGGGGTCCGGGGTGGGCCCCCGCTCGCAGTTCAGGGACCGGGCCAGAATCCGGGCGGCGCTGGTCTTGCCGCAGCCCCGGGGCCCGGAAAAGAGATACGCGTGGGCCACGCGGTCCTGCTCCAGGGAACTTTTAAGGGTGGAAGTAACAAACTCCTGCCCCGCCAGCTCGCCAAAGGTCTTGGGCCGGCGGCGGGTGGCGGTAACTTCGAAGGCCATGCTCTAAGTATATCTAAAAAACAAACGGTTTGCCTATGGCGAAAGGCCGGGCACAAGCGGTCGCCCGCCCGGCAGCCGGGACCTTGGCTGGGGTTCCGCGAAACGCCGGCTTTGCCCGCGGCCCGCCGCCGGCTCGCTTGTATAAAACCCCGGAACGTGGTAACCTAGCCCCATGGTTTGGTCTTCGGCCAGGAGAGGACTTCATTACGCGGCGGCGGCGTACCTCGCGCTGGCCGTCATGGGAACCCTGACGCTCCTGTCCGTGGGCGCCCCCGGCTTCACGAATCCCGCGGGAAAAACCACTCAAGGTGCGTTCGCGGCCTCCCCGGTTCAGCCCGTGGAATGCCTGGCCGCCGGCGCCGCGAAGGACCACTCCTTTTCCCCGCTCCGTCAATGTCCGCCCCGGGAAGCGCCGGCGGTGGCTTGTTTTACCGCCGGCGCGGGCCTGTCCTGCGGGGCTGTCCGCTTTACCGCCGGAACCGCGGCGCGTACTAAAAAGAGCGCCATCCTTTTAAAACGCCGAATCTGATTCCTTTTATTCCTTCAAGACCCTCAACTTCAGCGGTTGAACAAATCCAACGACAGGAGGCGGGTATCCATGGCCCTATCCGATATTTTTGATCCGAGATCGATAAAACTGAACCTTGCAAGCTCGTCCAAAACGGAGGCCTTTCAGGAACTTATCGAGACCATCGCGGCGGTTCATCCCGAGTTGGACCGGGAGACCATGCTCGCGGCCGTACAGGACCGGGAGCGGAAACTCAACACCTCCATCGCGCCCGGCGTCGCGATTCCCCACGGGTACTATCCGGGAACCGGCGGCATCTTCGGCGCCCTGGGCGTCTCCCCGGCGGGGATCGCCTACGAGGCGCCCGACAGCAATCCGGTGCGCTATCTCTTTTTGCTCGTCCTGGGCGAATCGTCCCGGGAGCGGCACCTGCGGGTCCTCAACCGGATCGCGTCGCTGATCAACTCCGGCGGCGGGGAACTTCTGCGAAAAGCCCAAACCCCGGAAGCCGTCCACGACATCTTGTCCCATATCCACTAAGGGCCGGGACGGACAGGAACGGCTCCCGGGATCAAACCGATCCAGGACCCTTGGATCAAGCTGATCCAAACCCCTTGGATCGGGCTGATCCAAACCCCCTGGATCAGGCTGATCCACGACCCCTGGATCAGGCTGATCCGGGCTGCGCGGCGGCGCTGGTCTTTTCCCGGCCGTCGTGCTATGGTTAGCGGGAGATGACAGGCAAGCTGAAGGCTTCCGCCGCCGAGGCGGCGGCTCCCATACAGGACGGGGCGGTGATCATGGTAGGCGGTTTTATGGGCTGCGGCACCCCGGAAACGCTGATCGACGCCCTGACCGCCAGGGGTGTTAAAGACCTCACCATCATCTGCAACGACGCCGCCTGTCCGGGCCGGGGGGTGGGGAAGTTGATCGACGCCGGCCTGGTTAGGACCCTTATCGCCAGCCATGTGGGGCTTAACCCCGAGGCGGCCCGGCGGATAAACGCCGCGGGGGCGGAAAGGCTGGAATGCGTCCTGGTTCCCCAGGGTACCCTGGCGGAGCGAATCCGGGCGGGCGGGACGGGCCTGGGGGGTATCCTGACCCCCACCGGGGTGGGCACCGAGGCGGCCCGGGGCAAACAGCTTATCCGGGTGGACGGCAGGGACTACCTGCTGGAAACACCGCTCCGGGCGGAGTTTGCCCTGATCCGGGCCTCCCGGATCGATCATTTTGGGAACAGCCTGTTCTACGGCGCCACCCGCAACTTCAACCCCCTTATGGCCCCGGCGGCGGATTACGTTATCGCCGGCGCGGGGGAGGTGGTGGAAACCGGCCAGATTGATCCCAGCGCCGTCCACCTTTCGGGGATCTTCGTGGACGCCATCACCGGAGGAGAACAGCCATGGCCGGTATAAAGGAAACCATCGCGGCCCGGGCCGCCCTGGAACTCAAGGACGGGGATGTGGTCAACCTGGGGATTGGACTCCCCACCCTGGTAGCCAACTTTGTGCCCCCGGAAATCACCGTATGGTTCCAGTCGGAGAACGGCATAATAGGCATGGGTCCGGCCCCGGAGGCGGGGCGGGCGGACCCGGACATCATCAACGCCGGCGGTTTCCCCGTTACCGTTAAGCCCGGCGCGGCTTTCTTTGACAGCGCCGTTTCCTTTGGCATTATCCGGGGGGGCCGCGTGGATGTTACCATCCTGGGGGCCCTGGAGGTGGACGAGGAAGGGAACATCGCCAACTGGATAGTGCCGGGCAAAAAGGTCGCCGGCATGGGCGGGGCCATGGACCTGGTGGTGGGGGCCAGGAAGGTGATCGCCGCCATGGCCCATACCCAGAACGGCCGGCCCAAGATCCTCAAGCGCTGCGGCCTTCCCCTTACCGCCCTGGGGGCGGTGGACCTGATCATCACCGAAATGGGGGTGATCGAAGTGGGCCCCCAGGGCCTGACGCTGACCGAACTCCACCCCGCCTATACCCCGGAACAGGCGCGGGCCGCCACCGGGGCGAACCTCCGCGTTAGTCCGGGGCTAAAGCCCATGGCGGGGATTGGCCGGGGGCGTTAAAACTGCAGCCGCCACCCCACCGTATAGTCCCACTTTTTGGGGAACTCCGGGGAGGCCGCTTTAAGGCTGAACCGGTTTTGGCGGCCCCTGAACCGTACCGTTCTTTGGGCCGAAAGGGACAGTGCCCAGGTTCCCCCCTTGCCCTTGACGGCCTCGTAACCCGCCCGGGCCGTACAGTGAATCCCCGGGTTTCCCAGTTTCCAGGCGGCGCTTTGGGACCACCGGTGGGAGTAATACTCCCCCCCGTCCGCCCGCCAGGTGATCTTCGCTCCGGTTACGGCGTCCACCGGCCCCAGTTTCAGGGCCGCCATGGTTTCCGCCGAGTCCAGGACCTTTTTCTCCTCCCGGCCGTCTCTGTCCAGGGTTAGGGATACCCTGGACAGGCCCCAGGGAACAGAGGCGGCGGGAAACCGGTAGTAGAAGTCCAGGGAGGTACGGTTAAAGCCCTCCACCGTGGAGGCCGCGTCCCCCATCCCCAGGGTCTTTCCCAGCCCCTCCGCCGGACCGGGACCCCTGAGGAGGGCGCTGAACCGGAGCAGGCTGGACCGCGCGCTCCGCCGTTCCAGTCGGGCGGCGGCTCTGAGTCCCTCCCCCGGCGCGGCGCCCCCGGCGTCCACAAATCGGCTCCCCGCCCTGTCCAGGGCCAGGGAAAACCGCCAGGGTTTGTCCCCAAAGCGCAGTCCCAGGCTGCCGTAAAGGTCCGCCCCAAAGCCAAAGGTTTCCGACCGGGCCAGGTCCGCCGCCAGACCGAAGGCGGGAACGTTAAAGGCCAGGGCGCCGGCATAAAGCCGGGTAGTCCGTTCGGGCAGGGCCGGTTTTTCGCTGAACCAGGAGGAAGACTTCCGCTCCGGCAGGACGCGTTCCGTATAGTACCCTTCCAGCCGCAGCAGGCCCGTCCCGCCAAAGCGGTAATCCACCCCGGCGTTCAAACCGGGAACCTGTTCCCCGCCGGCGCTGTTGCTTCCCTCCGGGCCCAGCTTGAACGAAACGAACCCCCGCAGGCTTCCGGCGGCGTTTTCCCCCTCCCGGCCCAGGCGCAGGTAGGGGCTTCCCAGGTACAGATAGACCTGGTTCGCGGCGGTGGAGGAAGGGGCGGTCTTGAGGTCCGCCGAGGAAGGGGCGTGGGACTCGGCGTAGGGCGCTCCCCGGATCCAGATATTGCGGGTCCTCGCCGCCAGGCCGTAGTGGTCCAGGGGGCCGTAGATGAGCCGCGACCCGGTGGAAGCGTGGTAGAGGGCCGCCCCCGGACTGGTGAGGGCCCGATCCGCCGTAGCGCCCCCAAAACTACCGGTAAAGGCCCCCCAGGAAAACGCAGGCCGCCGGTCCAGGAGCTGGAACCGCGCTTTAAGCCCCGGTTTGGGAAGGCCCAGGAGGAGTTCCCCGCGGCTGCCCAGGTTTCCCCCGCTTTCCCAGGCGCCGGTCCAGAGGAATTCGGGCAGAACCCAGGGCCCGGCGGCGGCCGGAGAGGCGGACTGGGCCGGCAGCGGAACCGGCGGCCCCAGGGCCGCGCCCAGGGCCCAGCAAACCGCCGCCAGCGTCGGCGTTACGCGGCGCCTGGGCAGGGCCCGGCCCGGCGGACGGTGGAGGATGGCGCGTAATGGTCCTTTCATACCCCCCTATAGGGCGGAACCGTTCGGCGCGCTTTACCGGAACTCCCTGTTCCCTGACAAAACCGCGCCAGCCGGGGGTATACTGTTTTCCATGGACAAGGACGGGTGGAACTCCGCGAAAAGCGCTTCCTGTTGGAGTTTCACCCAGGACAGAACTTCACGCGGTACGTCCCCGAAGTTCGCGGGAACCTCCGGTTCAACACAAACTCCCTGCCACCTACATACACAAGGAGATCAAAGCTATGGCCATCATCAATAACGTCAACGAAGTCCTGCACCGCATCCGGGCGAAGTTCTACCTCAATTACCTGCACGGCATAGAGGGCGCGTATATCGCCCGCACCGATGACGAGGCGTGCCAAAAGGCAAGCCTTTTGGCTTGGACTTTGGCCGCATAAGCGGCGTTGTATGAATAAAGCGATTAATATCGAAGCCGCCAAACTCCACACATTTATTTCGTGGAGTTTTGCGAAGCAAAACTCCGAGCTGTCCGGCGCAGCCGGACAGCCGTTCGCCATTGAGGGGCATAAAATCAAAGCGGCGGGGGAAAGCCCGGACTGCGGGGTCTACTTTATATCCGCCGCCAATCCTTCCCAGCGGGTCAAGGTGGCGGGGCATCTGGCGGACAACACGGCAAGCCGCATCGTGGGCATCATCCCGGCGCTGGCCGCCGGGCAGTGGCGGGCGGAGGTGGTAACGCAGTTCACGGGGTCGGGGTCTACCGCCCTCAAAAATCCGCGAACCATAAGCGGCGCGGCAGTCCTGACCGTGGCTTAGTCAGCGGTCTGACACGGCCTTAGTCAGCGGTCTGACACGGGTTAGGTCAGGGGTCTGACCAAGGCCAGGTCAGGGGGCTGACGAAGGCGGGTCAGAAAGCAAACAGTGGTTTTTTGCCCTCCCTGCGGGGGCTGAAAATACACCTGCCCGTAGGGGCGGGATAACAACACAAAGAAGCAAGCCGGAGGGCTGGACTTCGAGGAGATGAAGAATGAAAGGGACAAAGAGGATGTTCCGGTTGGGAATGTCAGCGCTCATGCTGATATTCATGGCGCTGGCGGCGGGTATTACCGCGTGCGGCAAAGGCGGAGGCGGTTCCGGCGGCGGAAGCGCCG
>JAIRPD010000135.1 GCA_031257195.1 Treponema sp.
AAGGAGAAGCTGTACAACTACTTCAACCAGAACTACCAGAACATGTTCAACCGTTACATGGTAACGGCGGAAGACGAGATGGTAAAAAAGGTCCGAAGTTACATCGACAAGGAAGAGACTAAGGTCCTGGCCCGGTATACCCCCAAGGAAGTCGCGGACCTGCTTGACGCGGTGGGGGGCGCCGACAAGTTCAACACCGGGGAAATCGAAAAATCCATGGTCAACATGTACGGCCACCTCCAGGGCCACATCCAGCGGGGGGTGAATGACCTGGAAAACCTGACCAACAGCCTGCTGCGGCAAAAAACCGACACCGGGGCCTTTATCCGGGGGGAAAACGCCTATTCCATCGTCAAGTGCGCGTTTAAAGATAACATTGTCAAGCCCAAGACGGTGACGGACGTAAAGCTTTCGGTGAACATCCTCGACTCGGAGCTTATCAGCCCGATCTTCCACTATCAGGTTACGGTGGAATACCTGATCAAGGACCTGCTTTCCAAACACCTTATCGACGCGATAGACAAGGAACTGGAAAAGGTCAAGGATCAGCGGATAGATCAGGGGCTGGAGGAGCTTTCCGACAGCGAGATCATCTTCGCCAAGCTGGGCAGGGTGGAACACTACACCGATGACGAGGCGGAAAACCCCAAGGCCAAGCGCTACAGCCTTGTGGCGAAGCACCTTATGGAAAAACTTCAGGACCTCCGGGCGGAAATCGATCCCGCGCAGTTTGATCAGCTCAACATCCGGGAAAACCTTAAAAAGATCGTCGACATCGAGAACATCAGGACCCGGGGTTTCAACACGGCGATCAACTCGATTACCTCTATCCTTGATACCTCGAAAATGGGTTACCAGTTCATCGAGAACCTCAAGAACGCCCGGGAACTGGTTATCCGGGAATACGAGGACACCGACGCGGCGAATCTTCCCGACGAGCGCTACCAGGTGCGGATGCGGTACTACGATAACGCCCAGCTTATCGAGGAACGGAAGTGCTACGACATTCAGATAACGGGCTTTGAGACCGAGGTGCAGCACCTGTGGGACGTGCTGGAGGTGATCTATCAGGGCCGTAAGCCCCCGTTTAGGGTGGCGGATTACGGGGACCTGTCCTCCAAACACAAAAACCGGATCCGTAAGACGATCAAGGCCAAGACCGGGGATCCCCTCTACGAGGATATTTCCAAAGTCTGGGACGAAATCTCTTTTGTCAGGCCCGCGGAGACCGAGGTGGAACGGATGAACCGGACCTACCTTTATGAAAAGAACAAAATCCGCCAGAAGATCATCATCATGCGGGACAGGATGAAGACGATGTACGACTACCAGTACCCCATCGAGCGGCGGGTTATGGAAGACCGGCTGGCCTTCCTGGAGCGGGAGTACACCAAGTTCGACTACATGCTCAACCCCTACCACATTCAGCCCGGCCTGCTTCTTGACGTGGATATCACCTCGATTAAGCGGAAAAAAGCCACCCTGGACGCCATGGCCAACGTGCTTAACGAATTCCTCCACGGCGTGTCCAAGGGTTTCCAGGACGCGGCTTTCGCCTCCTTTAGCAGGCGGCGTTCCACGGTGCGGGAAGATATCAGCCAGTCCTTCTCCGACGGTCCCGGCGGCGACGAGACGAGGGGAGCGGTCCCGGCGGCCAGCGGTCAGGCGTATCTGGACCTGCTGAACGCCGGCGACGGCGTCCCGGCGGCCCTGGAGGCCCCCAAGCGGACCAGGAGCGCCGGCAGGTCCTCCGGCCGGGCGGGACGGAAAACCGCGGAAGCCAAACCCAAAAAGGCCGCGGGCCGGAAATCACGGCGCGGGATGAGGGAAATTTAGCGGCGGTTTTACGCGTCAAAAACGCCCCCGAAACCGGGGGCGTTTTTTCTAGGAGAAGCCATGACAAAGGAGTTCGATCGGCTGGGGTTTTTGTCCACCCGGTTTGGCTTTAATACCGCGGTGCGGCATATTGAAAAAACCATCGTTATCATGGACGCCGCCGGGTCAAAGGCCAATGTGGCGGACCTGCTTTACCGGGCGGGGGACGAGGAAATGGCCGGTGAGCGGACCGCCCTGGTGTTGAACGTCCTTCTGGTGGACAAGCTGGGGTATAAGGTCCTTTCCGCCAATCTCCGGTCCGCGGCGGCGGATCTTCCTTCCCTGGCGGGGGAATTCGCCAAGTGGAGGGGGGTGGATCTGGTCGCGGCCTACCACCATCCCGAGCTGGGACTCCTGGTGGCTAACCCAAAGGTTTCCGGGGAACTCGCCGCCTTTGGCTCCCTTCGCAGGCGGGAACTCCTGGTGGTTTACGCGGGCAAGGGAAACAGCCCCGCCGATGGGGACTGCCGGAGGGCGGCGGAATTGGCCGTCGCCCTCTTTGAGGGGACGCGCGTCAAAGTCCCCCCCGCGCTGTTGCGGGGTCCCTTTACGGTCCGGCCCCCCAAACCGGGGATGGTCCCCCGGACGGCGGGGGGCGCCAAGCCGCCCCGGCCGACGGTTTCCGCCGGAAGGGGCCGGAAACCCGGTTCCCGGGGAACGCCGCCGCCCGTTGTCCGGCGGGCGGCCCCGCCGGTGGTTACCGCCGCCCCCGCCGCCGCGGTCCCCGCGGGGCCGGTAAAGATGACCCCCCGTTACGCCGTGGTGGTGCAGAACGAGCTGTTCCACAATGGAAACGTGGAGGCCTGGAAACGGATTGTGGCGAGTTACAACGCCAGGTATCCCGAACTTCAAGTGTACATCTACTATGACGGGGAACGGATTCTGGATATTAACGCCCTGTTTAAATGGGGAAAGGTTAAGCACGGCAGCGCCATTGAATTCGCCGTGGCGGGGAGTGAAATCAAAGACGTGGCGAAACTCCAGCGTTACCTTGCCCAGGGGGCGGGCCGTCAGTTCGAGGATTTTCTTCAGGGGCCGGTCTCCAGCGCGCTTAAGTTGTTTTAGGCTGATAACAAGGAAAAACCATGGACAAGCGGATACATTTTTTTAGCCAGCGGGACCTTATCCCCCGGCATGTCGCCCCGGAATTGCTGGGTATCCGGGGCCGTCAGGCCAATGAATTCGCGGAACTCGCCTTTCCCATCCTGCCGGGAATTATCATTGATTCCCGCCTGGCCTCGAGGATCGATCCCCGGGAAATCAAAAAAGACGCGCTGGCCCAACTGGAAAAGATCGCCGCCATCATGGGCAAACGGTTTGGGGACCCGGAAAACCCGCTGTTTCTTAAGGTGGTTATTTCCCCCAACCTGGCGGTTTCCACCTATCCCCCCCTGCACAACTTCGGCCTGGTAAAGTCCGTCCTCAAGGGCTTTGTTCAATGGGCGGGAAAGGACTTTGTTGTCCGCGAGGCGCTCTTCCTTATCCGGGGGATGCTTAAAATTGAGGAGCGCCTGAGGGAATTGGAGGCCAAAGCCGGGGAACGGGAAGAAATCGCCGCCCAGCTAAAGGTCCTGGAAGGGGCCCTGGGTATGGGGGAGCCCTCCCAGGGGCCGGGTAAAAAAGAAGAGTCCCCCGCCATCAAGGGATCCGCCGAATTTTATATGGATTTTTACGCGAAGTACCTGCCCCCGGGTTTCTTTGAGGACGCCGAGGCCCAGCTTTTCGCCGCGCTAACCGAAATTTCCCGGATGTTTCAGATAGACGACCGGAACGATAACGATACCGCCCTGATAATCAGCCCCATGGTTTACGGCAACTACGGCGAAAATTCCCGCTCCGGCGTTTACTTTAGCCGGAACCCCGTCTCGGGTGAAAAGGTCCTATGGGGAAGCTTTTACCGGGGGGACTTTAACGCCGGGGATGCCTCCGGCCAGCCCATCGGGAAGATCGGCGCGGCCTACCTGGGGGAGCTTCAACGTATCGCCTGGGCCCTGGAGGACAAATTCAGGGAGATTCGCCAAATCCGCTTTACCATCGAGAACGGCAAACTCTGGCTCATTGAGCAGCGCCCGGCGGAACAGAAATCCATCCAGGCGGACATTAAACTCCTGCTGGATCTGGTAAAGCGGAAGATCATCAGCGGGGCGGAGGCGGTTAAGGCTGTCGATCCTTCCCGGCTTAACGATATCCTCCATCCGGTGATCGATCCTTCCAGCGTCAAGGGGTTTAAGCGGTGGAGGGGAGGGCTCGCCGGCGCCCCCGGCGCGGCCATCGGCAGGGCCTATTTTAGTACCGGGGCTTTACTGGAAGCCCTCAGGCTCGCCCAGCAGAAGGGGGAGGATCCCCGGTTCATCCTGATCCTGGAATCCTCTTTCGCCGAGGACGTAAAGGCCATTGAGGTCAGCGCCGGGGTCCTTACCGTCCAGGGGGGCTATTCCGCCCACGCCTCGGTGGTGGCCCGGCAGTACGGCAAGGTGTCGCTGGTGGCCCGGGAAATGTCCATTAAGGGAAAAAGAGCCTTCCTGCCCGGCGGTTTAAGCTTTAAGGAGGGGGACAGCGTTACCCTGAACGCGCCCTTCTATGGGCAATCCCAGATTTTCCTGGGGGAGGCCAGGCTTATTGAGCCGGACCCGAAAGAATCGGGCCTGATGGATTTTATCGCCCTGTCCAGGGGGTTTATCAAAACGTTCCAGGTTCGCTGTAACGCCGACACCCCCCGGGACGCCGCCCTGGGTCTAAGCTTTGGCGCCGGGGGAATCGGCCTTTGCCGGACGGAGCACATGTTCTTCCAGGCGGAGCGGATCAACCTTTTCCGGGAAATGCTCTTCGCCGCGAATTCCAGGGACCGGGCCGCCGCCCTGGCCAAGCTTCAGGTAACGCAGCGAAATGATTTTTACCAGATCCTCAAGATAATGGCCGGCAAAGAGGTAACCATCAGGCTTTTGGATTCGCCCCTCCACGAGTTTATGCCCCATACCGAGGACGAAATCCGGCTTTTCATGGACCACCTGCGAAACGCCCGGGGGCGCGCGGTTTCCAGGGGGGAGGTAACCGCCGCCATAGAAGCCCTCCATGAATTTAACCCCATGCTGGGCCGCCGGGGCTGCCGGGTCGCCGTTTCCTATCCGGAGATCTACGCCATGCAGATTAGGGCCGTTTTTGAGGCGGCCTACAGGCTGCGGGCGGAAAAAATCGACGCCCGGCCGGAGATCATGGTCCCCATTGTGATGAACGCCTCGGAACTCAAGCTTATCGCCTACGGCAAGAAGATCGAGGGTTCCAGCTATCCCGGGGTGGTGGATATTGAGGAGGAGCTGCGGGCCCGGAAAAAGGTGAAACCCCTGGAATACCGGATTGGCGCGATGATCGAGCTGCCCGCCGCGGCCCTGGGGGCGGGGGAAATCGCCAAGTACGGCCGCTTTTTCAGCTTCGGCACCAACGACCTAACCCAGACAACTCTGGGAATCTCCCGGGACGATTTTACCGCGTTTATGCCGGACTATACCCGCTTTGACCTCTTCCAGGGAAACCCCTTCAGCGTCCTGGACCCCAGGGTCAAGGAGTTGATCGTCCTGGCCGTGGAACGGGGCCGGCTGACCAGGCCGGACCTGGTCTGCGGCCTGTGCGGGGAACACGGGGCCAACCCGGAGGACACGCGGTTCTGCGTGGACGCGGGACTCGACTATGTGTCCTGTTCCCCCTATTCGGTGCCCATCGCCCTCCTGGCGGCGGCCCAGGCGGAACTGGACCGGGCTTAGGAGTAGTCGTACTGGCCCCGGAAATCCATCGTGTTTTTTACCGTACCGGTGATCTCCAGGGCGCTCTTTCTGGCGTCGGTCATGGGCAGTCCCGCGTCGTTGGCCAGGGACTGGACAAAAAATTTGGCCAGGGTTTCGTAAATATCCGGCAGGTTGTAAAAGACAAAGGAAATATTGCAGCCCCTGGGCCGGGAGACGGTAAACGAGGAAAGGGACTCGATGGGGTTTTTGGCGTAATAAACGGTGGACTGGTTTTTCGCCATGATCTTGTTTACCTCCCTGAACCGCAGGGGAATGAGGTCCGCCTTTTCCCTCAGGTAAGGCTCAATACCCTTGTGGGGGTAGGAGGCGGGCTCAATAAGGGCGTGGAGTTTTTTTCCCTGGGACTGAAAGGTAAGCCCCTCTCCCTCCGGGTAGATTACCTTAACCCCGGAATAGGAAATAACCTCGTAAATAGCGTACCCCGTGTTGGCGTTGATAAACGAGGAGACTATATACCCCTGGTCTTTTGGCAGCCGGTTGCTGGTATAGGCCTCGAAAAGGTTCATTACCCTGAGCGCGGGCGCCGCCGCGGGGTTTTTGACCGCCGCTTTTTTCGCCATGTTTCCCCCTTACCCTTGTGAAAGGGCGTTCTTTATTCGAAAGTCCGGTTTAATGCCCCGCGGCTTGCCGCGGCCGGCAACAAGCAAAACCAACAAAAGATGGCGGTAAACCAGACGGTATAATCAACTTCCTATCGGATGAGCCTCCGCGGCGGTATAACGCGACGCTAAAGATACCGCGCTGGATCGAAGGTCCGCGCTTGCCCCGCGGAAGCTCATCCGGCGGTTCCGTTCTCCACCCTATCGGTTTTCCGCTTACGGCGCCGTATCATGGTGCTTAAATGGTAAGCCGCCATAAGGAGCGTGAAAGCGAAGGACGCGATGGAAAAGGTAAGCAACAAATAGGGGTTGAGGTACGCGGCGGGCAAAAAGGGAAGAATACCCAGCGCCAGGAGGAAAACATTGATGGAACTTACCGCGTAAATGATGATGATGACAAAAATAATCTGCGAGGCGACGGTATGGGTAGTACGTTTTAACTCATTTTCGTTCATTACAACCACTCCTTTAAAAATCATTGGCCGCCGGCTCCCCGCTGGGGGATCCGGTATACTGTTAGTATACGCGGGAACGGCGGCTCTGTCTAGTGCCCTTGTCGCTTTTTGGCGCCAGGTATCCCTCCGTCCCGCGGGGTTTGAGACGATCCCCGGTCATTCCCCCCGGTTAAACAACGTGGGGGTTTTTAAATAGAGTTCGGCGTTAAAATCCCGCAGCAGCTTGGCCATGGAACTGTTGGTGGCGATGGTCCTGATCACCTTGGCGGAAAGCTCCGCCGAGGGGACCACCTCCAACTGGGGAATGTCCTCCACCCCCTCGCAGCAGACCGTGTCGGTAACGATGATGTGGTTTAGCCAGCCCTGGGAAGAGAGTCGTTTTAACCGTTCCGCCGCGGGGGGGGAAAAGACCGGATGCACGGCCATCAAATTGATCTCCGCGGGTTTAAGGGGGATTAGGGCGTGGATCAGGGTTTCGATGGACCCCGCGGTGTCCACCATGTCGTCCACCACCCAAAGGACCTTTCCCTCCACGGGTTGGGAAGAGAGGATGTCCACGCACTCCACGGCGTTTTGCCGGGAATAATCCCGTTGTTTGTGGGCCACCACAAGCTGAACCCCAAAGGAATGGGAAAAGTTCCGGGCCAGCTTTTCCCCCCCCGCGTCCACGGAACAAAAGGCCCACCGGTTCCTTACCTGGTCCCGCAGGGTATCTATGTTCCTGATGTACACATCGCAGAGCCGCTGTTTTAAGAGGGTCAGGGCGGGAATGTCGTCCATCACCGCCCGGGCGGGATCTATCATGGACTTGGACTTATCCGAATGGAGCTGGTACGTTACCGTGTGCCGGGCCCCCAGACTGGAAAGGACCTTGAGGTGTACCCACAGGCCCACGGAACTGCGCCGGGTGGTCCGGTCCGACCGGGAACAGGACATATAGGGCTCAAAGATGATCAGCCGTTCCGCCTGGGCCCGCTTGAGGGCGTCCACCGCGTGATAAAGCTCGATTTTCGCCTCGTCCACCCCCAGGCCCGCCTCATTCCGGGCGCAACAGGCGAAGATAAACACGTCCTTCCCCCGAATGGACGAGTCCACCACCACTTCCTTTTCCCCGTCGGCGAAACAGTCGGTCTTAAGGAGGCCGACGCCGTTAATTTTACCGGCGAAAGAGGCAAAGCTCGAAAACTTTGTCACGTATTCCGCCACTTTGGAGGCGTAGGACTCCATGGTTTTGGTGGCGGTAATGACAAATTCCCTCATGATCACCCCCGATTACAGTTACTATACCACAGGGGAGGGGGCGGGACAAGTCTGGGACGCGGTTCACTTTTTTTTCAAAATATGCTATTTTTGTCCCGTTGACTAAAGCGATAAACCATTTGTTGCCATAGAGGATACAAAGGGAGGGAAAGGATGGCAAAGATGAACGACACCGAAAAAACAAAAGGCCAGGACAGGTCCGGTACGCCGCTGGGCTCGCTGGAGGAGAAAAAAAAGGCCCTGGAGGCGGCCCGGCTTCAAATTGAGAAGCAGTACGGTTCCGGCTCCCTGATGCAGCTGGGAAACCACAGCGCCGCGGCGGGAATCGAGGTAATACCTTCCGGTTCTATTCTGCTGGATGAGGCGCTGGGTATTGGGGGCTATCCCCGGGGCCGGATCATCGAGATCTTCGGTCCCGAATCGGGGGGGAAGACCACGCTGGCCCTTCACGCCATCGCCGAGGCCCAAAAACTGGGGGGGATCGCCGCCTTTGTGGACGCCGAACACGCCCTGGACCCGGCGTACGCCAAAAACCTGGGGGTAAATATCGAGGAGCTGTGGGTCTCCCAGCCCGATACGGGGGAACAGGCCCTGGAAATCGCCGAAAGCCTGGTTCGTTCCGGGGCGGTGGACGTGATCGTGGTGGACTCCGTGGCGGCCCTGACCCCCCAGGCGGAAATAGACGGCGACATGGGGGACGCTCAGATGGGCCTGCAGGCCCGGCTGATGAGCCAGGCCATGCGGAAACTCACGGCGATCATCGGCAAATCCCGGACCCTGCTTATCTTTATCAACCAGATCCGGATGAAAATAGGGGTGATGTTTGGTAACCCGGAAACCACCACCGGGGGCAACGCCCTCAAGTTCTACTCCTCGGTACGGCTGGAGGTCCGCCGGGTGGAAACCATCGAGGCGGGGAAAGATTCGGACGCCGTGGGTAACCGGATCCGGGTTAAGGTGGTAAAGAACAAAGTGGCCCCCCCCTTTAGAAAGGCGGAGATGGAAATTATCTTTGGCAAGGGGGTTTCCGCCATTGGAAGCCTCCTGGACGCGGCGGTCAAGTACGAAATCATCGACAAAAAGGGCGCCTGGTACGCCTACGGGGAAGAAAAAGTGGGCCAGGGCCGGGACAACGCCAAGCAATACCTGGAGGAACACCCCGAGTTTACCGGGGATTTGGAAACGAGGATCCGCAAACTCATGTTCCCCGGCCGAAACCCGCCCCAGGCGGCCCCGGTCCAGCGGAACGCCGCCCCGGCCGCCCCAGGCGGTTCCCCGGAGGGTCCTCCGGGGAATCAGGCGGGCGGGCGGGCGCCGGACAAACAGGACGCCGCGCCGGAGACCGGGGCGATCCCGATGGCGAGGGCGGCGGGGCTCAATCCGGCGGCGCCCGCGGGGATGTCTCTCCCCAGGAGCGGAACGGCGCCGGGCATGGCGGCGGCGGCTCTCCAGGGCGGGGGAGGGGCGGGGGAAGCGGTTCCCCACCGGGGGCCGGGGCGGCCCAAAAAACAGAGCGCGGATCTGGAAATAGCGGAAAATACCGGGGGGGAAGATCTCTTCTAGGTCCCCATCCGGCCCGACGGGGTTTTTCTGCGTCCTGGGCCTGGGTTCCAACCGGGCCTGGGAGGGGCGGGAACCGGCGGCCTTGCTTCGTTTGGCCATAAAAGAACTGGGGGGTATCCTGGGGGGTATAAGGGTCTCCCCCCTGTACCATACGGTCCCCCTCCATGTGACGGATCAGCCCCCGTTTATTAACGCCGCGGCGGCGGGGTACTTTTCCCCGCCGGGGAGTTCCGCCGGGAAGCGGCCCGCCGGGCCGGAGGCGGAGGCGGCAATCCGGCTGCTGCGGGCCGTCCAGGGGATAGAGGCCCTGTACGGCAGGAACCGGGCCGGGGAGCGCCGCTGGGGGGAACGGTCCCTTGACATCGATATTCTTCTTTTTGGCGACGCCCCCATCGCCGCGCCGGATCTCTCCATCCCCCATCCCCGGCTGGCGGAACGGGCTTTTGCCCTGCGGCCCCTGCTGGATCTGCTGCCGGAGGCCGTCGAGCCGGGAACGGGGCGGCCCTATAAAGAGATCCTCGCCGCCCTGCCGGATCAGGGGGTAGAGGTATTTACTCCCCGCCCGCGGCGGGATATACTATAGTCGTATCCAATGGAAACCGCCGCTTTAACCGCAGATCATACCCAAGCCCAGGGGGCTCACACCTTCAAGTTGAGGGAATTCGAGGGACCCCTGGACCTGCTCCTCTTCCTGGTCAGGAAAAACGAGATCAATATCTACGACATTCCCATCGCCCAGATCACCGAACAGTATATTGAGTATCTCAAGTACGCCGCCAAATTGAACCTGGAGGATATAACCGAGTTCCAGATCACGGCCGCCACCCTGATCTACATCAAGTCCCGGGTTCTCCTGCCGGTGGAGATGGACCTGGACGAAATTGACGATCCCCGGCGGGAACTGGTGGAAAAACTCATCGAATACCAGAAATTCAAGAAACTTTCGGAGCTTATGGAGGAACGGGGCAGGGAGGCGGAATGGGTGATTGAGCGGAAGAAACTCCAGCGGCCCCTGCCCTTTAAAGAGGAGGAGCTGTGGGAAAAGGTGGATATCTGGGACCTGCTTAAAACATTTTCCACCCTTATGACCAGCATCTCCGGGGAAAACATCATCGACCTTTACGAGGAGGTGTCGATCAACGAAAAAATCACCCTCCTGACGGAACTGCTGGAAACCAGGGGGGAGTGCGGCTTTACCGACCTGGTAGCCCGCCGGGGCTCGATTATGGATGTTATCTGCGCCTTTTTAGCCCTCCTGGAGGCGGTAAAAGTCAGGATGGTAACGGTTTACCAGAACCGCATGTTCGGGGATATACTTATCCGGGCCAGGGAGCGTTAATATGGAAACGGAAGCGGCGCTTATTGAGGCCATACTGTACCTTGAGACGGACCCCATGGACTACCCCGCCCTGGTCCGGATTTCCGGGCTTTCCAGGGAGGCCGTGGAAAAGGCCGTGGAGTACCTGGGGAAAAAATACGAAAAGGCCGATTCGGGAATCGAGCTTTCCCATATAGGGGGAGGGGTGATGATCTCCCCCAAAAAAGAATTCTGGGACGCGCTGAAGGAACGGTACGGCAAAAAAAACGAGACAAAATTTTCCCGGGCGGCCCTGGAAACCCTGTCGATCATCGCTTATTCCCAGCCCATTACCCGGGGTGAAATCGAGGGAATCCGGGGGGTCCAGGCGGACACCATGATCCGGCTGCTTGTGGAAAAATCCCTGATCCGGGAGGTGGGGAAAAAGGACATACCCGGTAAACCCGCGCAGTACGGCACCACCAAGGAATTCCTCCGTTTTTTCCGGCTGGAAAGCATCGCCGACCTGCCTAAACTCAACGAAAGCGAGGCCGCCCGGTTTGAACTGGAAGGATGAGGAAAGCGCCGGGCCGGCAGATCCGCTTACCCGTTTGCAGGTTTTTCTGGCCCGGGCCGGGGCGGCTTCCCGCCGGGCCTCGGAGGGGCTGATACAGGCGGGCAGGGTGCGGGTAAACGGCCAAATCGTGACAACGCTGGGAACCAAGGTGGCCCCCGGCGACGAGGTCCGCCTGGACGGGAAAATCCTTCAGCCGGAGCGGCGCCTCCACTACCTGGCCCTGAATAAGCCCCCGGGGTATCTGTGCAGTTCCCGGGACCCCCAGGGGCGGCCCCTGGCCCTTCAGCTTCTTCCCGCCGGCGTTATGGAGCGGCTTTACAGCGTGGGCCGGCTGGATTACCTCTCCTCGGGGCTGGTGCTTTTTACCAATGATGGGGATTTTACCGCCCGGTTAAGCCATCCCAGCTCCGGGGTGGAAAAGGAATACCTGGTGGAATCGACCGTTCCCATTCCAGAGGACCCTGTGGAGCGGTTCCTGGAGGGGGTAGAGATAGAGGGGGAGCTGTACCGGGCGAAACAGGTGGAGCGGCTGGACCGGAAAACCCTCCGGGTTGTGCTGGTCGAGGGAAAAAACCGGGAGATCCGGCGGGTTTTTTCCCATTTTCACCTCCACCCCCGGCTGCTCCGCCGGGTTCGCGTGGGCCCGGTAATATTGGGAACCCTGCCGGAAGGCCAAAGCCGGCCTTTGACGGAACGGGAAATGACGGAATTAAAGGGAAAAGGAGTGAACCGTGGTTATAGCCATTGACGGACCGGCGGGGACCGGAAAAAGTACCATCGCCAAAATGCTGGCGGAAAACCTTAAGGGACCGGAGGGCGGGCCCTTTACCTACATCAACTCGGGGAACCTCTACCGGGCCATTACCTTGGGCTGCCTAAGGCTGGGGATAGACCCCGCGGACCCGGAAAAGGCCCTGGACTACGCCGGGACCGCCCCCTTGATCTACCGGGACGGGCTTCTTCACCTGGGGGAGGAGATGGTGGAAGATCTCCTCCACAGTGACGAGGTGGACCGGTACGTTTCCCCCCTTTCCGCGATTGTCCCTATCCGCCATGTGGTGAACGGCCATATACGAAAGATGGCCGCGGGGCTTAACGCCGTGGTGGAGGGCCGGGACATGACTACCGTGGTGTTCCCCCAGGCGGAATACCGCTTTTATCTGGACGCCTCCATCAAAGAACGGGCCCGGCGGCGCTTTGAACAGGGGATTTCCAAACTCAGCCTGGAGGAACTGGAAAGGACCTTAGCCGAACGTGATACTATAGACAGAAACAAAGAGGAGGGAAGTTTGATCGTCGGGCCGGGGGTGATCCGCCTTGACACATCGGACTTGACCTTAAACGAAGTTTATGACACATTAATACAGAGAATCCATACACAAGAAGGACAAACCATGGCTCAGATGGAAGTGGGCACGGACACGAACTCCGGCGACATTCAATCCCAATTACAAGAAGAATACCTTAAAACCCTGGAACAGCTTGAGGAGGGTCAGCTGATAGACGGTCATGTCATTCAGGTTACCCCCGATCAGGTCTTTGTGGACGTGGGGTACAAGTCCGAGGGGAAAATACCCCTTTCGGAATTCGCCGAAGCCCCTCAGGTGGGGGATCCGGTATCGGTGATCCTCGTTACCAAGGAAAACAAGCACGGGGAAGTGATCGTTTCCAAGCAGAAGGCCGACGTAAAGCTCTTCTGGAAAAACCTCCGCCAGGCTTTTCAGGACCACACCCCGGTGGAGGGGATCATTGAAAAACAGGTTAAGGGGGGGTTTGATGTCAATTTAGGCGCCCAGGTCCACGCCTTCCTGCCTATCAGCCAGTCCGACGCCCAAAAGGTGGACAAGCCGGAAAAGCTTTTGGGCCTTAAATCCAAAATGCACATGGAACGGCTCTATTCCGATGGGAAGGTCAATATTGTGGTGAACCGCCGCAAATGGCTGGAAGAGGAAACCAACCGGAAACAAAGGGAATTCTTTGAGAAAACCGCCATTGGCGCCGAGGTAAACGGGGTGGTAAAGAGTTTTACCTCCTTTGGCGCCTTTGTGGACCTGGGGGGCTTTGACGGGCTTCTTCATATCAACGATATGAGCTGGGGCCATGTAACCCGGCCCAAAGACTTTGTAAAAAAGGGCCAGGAAATTATCGTTAAAGTTATCCGGATCGATCCGGAGGAAAGGCGGATCAACCTTTCCCTCAAGCACTTTAGCGACGATCCCTGGGTGCGTTTTGAGGATAAATACCACGTAAACGACGTGGTAAAGGGCAGGGTAACAAAACTTACCGATTTTGGGGCCTTTATCGAGCTGGAGGAGGGAATCGAGGGGCTTGCCCACATTTCCGAATTTTCCTGGATTAAAAAAATCCAGTCCCCCGGCGATCTCCTGGCCATAGGGGACGAGGTGGAGTGCATGATCCTGGGCTATGATCTCCAGGCGGGGAGGGTATCCCTGGGGCTTAAACAGGTCAGCGCCAATCCCTGGACCAATATCCACGAAAAGTACCCCGCGGGAACCCGGCTTACCCGGAAGGTGGTTAAGATAACGAACGCCGGGGCCTTTATCGAACTGGAGGAGGGGATAGACGGCTTCCTCCACGCCGATGACATTTCCTGGACCAAAAAAATTAAACACCCCGGCAGCGAGCTTTCCGCGGGCCAGGAGGTGGAAGTGATGGTCCTGGGCGTGGAAAAAAACAACCGCCATGTTCGGCTGGGGATCAAGCAGCTTTCCGAGGATCCCTGGCGGAATTTCGCCGGCGCCTATGGGGCCGGCTCCCAGGTGGAGGGGGAGGTGTCTTCCATCACCGATTTTGGGATTTTTGTGAAGGTCCCCGGGGGTATCGAGGGGCTGATCCACAAGACCAACCTGCCGGAAAACAGGGACGAAAGCCCGGAGGACGCCATTAAACGCTATAAGGTGGGGGACAAGATCAAGGCCGTGGTACTGGAACTGCAGCCGGACAAGCAAAAGGCGTCGTTCTCGATCCGGGATTACCAAAGAAAGGTGCAGCGGGACGAGATTTCCCGGTACATGGCGGCGGAGGAATCGGGGGATTCCACCTTTACCCTGGGGGATTTTTTAAAGTCCAAGAACAACGGGGAGGCTGTCTCGTCCCTGGCGGTGGGAGGGGAGGCGGAAAACGCTGGAAACGCCGCGAAGGCGGAAACTCCCCCGGCGGGCGGCTAGGGGCGGCCGGCCGCGTCCTATGCTGTTAAAGGTTGACATAAACAAGTTCAACACCCTGATCGAGATAAATTCCCTGATCAATTCATATAACGCCGATCTTCACGGACTGTTGGCCCAGATCCTCGGTTTCGCCACCACCCTGTGCGAAAGCGAGGCCTCAAGCCTGATGCTGGTGAACCGGGAAACGCGGGAACTGTACTTTGAGGTCGCCACCGGCTCCAAGGGCTCGGAGGCGGCTAAATTTACCGTTAAAATGGGGGAGGGGATCGCCGGCTGGGTGGCCTCCCACAACAAATCCCTGATAGTCAACGACGTGGAACACGACCAGCGGCATTCAAAGAAAATCCCCGATCAAATCGGCTACCCCTCCAAAACCATGCTGGCCGTTCCCATGCGGCTTAAGGACGAGTGCGTCGGGGTCATTGAGCTCCTCAACAAAAAGGACGGGAAGTTTTTTACCCAGGACGATCTGGAGTGGCTGGAGATATTCGCCAACCAGGCCGCCCTGGCGATCCGGAATACCCAGAGTATTGAAAAGGCCCGGGTAAAAATCGATCAGCTCCAGACCGAGCTGAGCAAAAAACAGGAGTATCACACCCTTATCGCGAAGAGCCCGATGATCCTGGAAAAACTGGAGATCATCAACCGGATCGCCCAAACCGACTCATCGGTGCTGATCCTTGGGGAAAGCGGGGTGGGAAAGGAACTGTTCGCGGAAAAGATACACCTGCTAAGCCCCCGGAACGCCGCCCCCTTTGTCCGGGTTAACTGCGCGGCCCTGCCCGAGGGGCTCCTGGAGGACGAGCTTTTCGGCCATGTCAAGGGGGCCTTTACCAGCGCCATCCAGGATCGTCCGGGCCGTTTTGAGGCGGCCGGCCGGGGGACCATATTCCTGGACGAGATAGGGGATCTTCCCCTGGCCCTTCAGGCGAAGCTGCTCCGGGTGATCCAGCAAAAAACCTTCGAGAAGGTCGGTTCCGACAAGACCGTGACGGTGGACGTGCGGATCCTGGCGGCCACCAACAGGGACATAGAGACCCTGGTGGAAAGAGGGGAATTCCGGAGCGATCTTTATTACCGGATCAACGTGCTTCCCCTGTACATCCCCCCCCTGCGGCAGAGGCCGGAGGATATTCCCGAGCTGGCCGGTTTTTTCCTAAAAAAATACCAGGCGGAAACAAAAAAACACTTTGAGGGCTTTTCAAACGAGGCTATGGAGTTTATGCTTTCTTATACATGGCCCGGTAATGTCCGGGAATTGGAAAACAGCGTGGAGCGGGCCTGCGTTATTGGAAAAGAAAAATGGATACAAAAGGAGGATCTTTTTTTGCGAAGTTCCTCAAGTATCATTGAACAAAGCGGGGGGGGCGGCCGAAATTTAAAGAACGCTTTAAACGCTTTTAAAGCTCATTTTATTCAAAAAACGCTGGAAGAAAATAAATGGAACCAGACAGAGACGGCGAAAGCCCTGGATATTCAAAGGACCTACCTTTCCAGGCTGATCAAGGATCTGTCCATTAAGGAGCCTTAGCTATCATGGAAAAAGAGCGAACCGAGGTTACCGCGTTAAGCGACAAAGTCGCCGCGGTAATCGCCAAAAACAGGGTGATTCTCCTGGGTGTTTTGATTTTCGCCGCCGCCGCCGTCCTTGGGTCGGTGTTGTTTTTTAGCCTCCGAAGCGGCGCGCAGCGAAAAGCTATCATTACCCTGGAGGGGCTTGAAAAACAGAAGGCTGATCTGGGGGATTTAAGTGATTCCTCCAAGTCCATGGAAATCCAGGCCCTGCGGGAGGAGTTAAACAACTTCGCGTCGTCCTCCTTCGGCTACGCCGCGGCCAAGGCCTACGCCATGACGGCGGACATTTACGCGGCCCGGGGGGAATGGAAGGAGGCGGAGGAAGCCTGGGCCGCCTCGGCGAAAGCGGCGGGCGCGATTTATCTGGCCCCCCTTTCTCTATACAACGCCGCCGCCGCCGCGGAAGAACGGGGCGATCCGGAAAAGGCCCTGGAGTACTACCGGCAATGTCTGGCCTATGAGGGGATTTTTCCCGCGGCGCCCAGGGCGCGGTTTAACATAGGCCGGATCCAGGAGGGGAAGGGCGACAAAGAGGCCGCCGCGGAGGCGTACCGGTCCGTTATCGAGAAGAGTCCCCCGGACTCCGGGTGGGTAAAACTAGCCCAAAGCCGGATCATTTACCTTGAACTGGAATAGGTTTTTAAACCGGTCCTTTCTTCTCTGCCTGGTCGCGCCGTTCTTTTCCTGCGGCGTGGAGGATTATGTTTACCTGAATCCGGTGGAAACGGCCTATTCCGTGGGGGTAACCCGGGCCACCATTACCCTGCCTTCGGGTCAGCCCTCCGAATTCCGGTACTATACGATTTTTTACCGGATTTATATCAGCGACATACTCTCCAACAGCATTACCAGCGACGCCGAGCGGCGGAATATTAACCCATCCCTGGCGACCCATTACAATACCCTGGATCCCTATACCGCCAACGATTCCAATCCCCCCAATAACCTCGTCTCGATCTTTAACAGCCTCCGGTATTATTCCCTGTACGTCAGCCAGGATAAGATAACCGAGATACCCCTGTACGATCAGCTTAACTCCGCGTCCGGCGGCGCCGTATACCTGGATTTTACCGATACTTCCGACGCGCCGTTTATGACGATCAATAATCCCAACGGTACGCGTTTTTACCTGTTCCGGGCGCCGGGTTTTACCTCCCTGCCGGACCGCCTGTTTTACAATACCTCGGGGCCAGGCAGCCTCAGCGAGCCTATCACCAGCGACACAAACGCCGACGTGGAACAAAAAAGCGGCGTCACCCCCAGTCCTCAGTATACCTATGTTTCCCTGTATATCGCGGCCACGGGAACGGACAATAACTTCGCCCCCCTGTATTCCCGGCCCAAACACATAGGCATTTTACGCCTATTTGATCTCCCCTAAAAAGCGCGGAAGGCCCGAACGAAGCCCGCCCCCCGATTCTATCTTTCTTTTTTACTATTCATAATGTGTATTCTGTCTACTATAAACGGGAAAACTTTCCCTAAATAATTTATGGCCAGGGATACAAACGGCGGTAAAGTAAAAAATAGTCCTCCGGAAGGATCGGTTCCGCGGAACCGGGGGCGCGGGCCAAAACGGCCTCCCGGACGAGGCCGAAAAGTCCGCCGCCGTTAAACGCGGCCCGGCGGACCCTGTCTTCCGCGGCGGGGACCAGATCTTCGGGGTACCGGAAACCCCACAGGAGCGAAGCCGCAGAATGTTTTTTGCCCCCCCGGGGAATGGTGAACAGTTCCGCCCCGGTAACGGTAAAACCCTCCGGCAAGACGGCGTTTATCCGCCGGATAAATTCCCCGCCGTCCAGGGGGCTCTCCAGGTCCACGCTGGCTATTTCGGCCTCACATCGAAGGCCCAGGGCCGCCGGGGAGGCGAAATCCAGTTTAAGCAAGGGATTAAACCCCTGGGTATATACACCGGCCATACCGGCCCGCTGGACAGCCATGGAAAAGACCTCGATTACCCCCAGGTGGGGAATAAAAACAGCCGTGTTTTTCTTGGAAAAGGAAAAGAGAAGCCGGAACGTTTCCCCATTCAGGGCGGGTTCTGTTTTTACGGGAGAAATCACATCGTACTGTACGCTATTTTGTACAACTTCACTATCCAAAGAGCATACCCCGCAGGGATTTGTACATTTTTTTATACATTTTGATGTAATTTCCCCCTGTTTGGACCGGGCCGCCTCGTTTTGAATGTACCATTCCCTGGTCCCGCTCGCGATTATCTCCCCCCAGGGCGGGTTGGCTTGTCCGGTTCCGGCGTCCTCGTGGGGGAAACCGGCGAGGATGGGCTGGACCAGGGCGGCGTTTTCCCGCAGAAGCTCCCGCCAGACGCCGGTTTGGATGTGTTCCGTCCAGGCGTCAAGGCGGCAGCCCCGCCGGTAGGCCTCCTCCAAAAGGGGCCCTACCGCCTCGTTCCCCCGGGCGATAATCCCCTCCAGGAGACTGGAAAAGGGGTTGTGGACGCTTACCTTGTGCCCCCGGGGCTTCAGCTTGTCCTGGATATGACGCAGTTTAACCCACGCCGCGTCCTCGTCAAGCTGGGGCGCCCACTGATAGGGGGTGTGGGGCTTGGGGACGAAGGTCCCCGCGTTTATGTGAAAGTGGGAACCGGTCCTTTTCGCCGCCTCCAGGACAAAATCAACGATCCCCTCTTCCTCCGGCCTTTGGAAATCCAGGGGAAGGCCAATCATAAAGTAAAATTTAACCCCCCGCCAGCCGGACTGTTTGGCCCTGGCGATAATCGAGACCACCTCTTCCAGGGTTACCCGTTTGTTGATCGAAAGCTGTTCCATGTCCCCCGGGGTTTCCACGGCGAAGGTAAGGCCGCTCTTTCGGACCTCGGAGATTTTTGAAAGCAGGGGCAGAGAAAAGCCCGACACCCGCAGGGAAGGCAGCTGAAAGGAGATGTGGCGGTTTCCGTAGCGGCCGTTCAGGGCGCCGATGAGTCCGTCTATGTGGCGGTAATCCCCGCTTGACAGGGAGGAAAGGCTTATTTCCCGCCACCCCCCCTGGCGGACCAGGTTTTCCACCTCCTGGAGAACAAGGCCGGCGTCTTTCTGCCGCGTGGGCCTGTACCAGAAACCGGCGTGGCAAAAGCGGCAGCCGTTGGGGCAGCCCCGCATGATCTCCACCACCCCATGGTGCTGGACCACTTTGATACTGGGAATGGGGAAAACCGCCGGGGCTTCCCCATTCCCGCCGGTTCGGCCAAAGCCCCCCCAGATTGCCCGTTTGACGGCGGCCGCGCCCTTTCCCGGGACCGCCGGTCCCGGCGCCCAAATATGGGGATGGGACAGGACAAGGGAACGAACCTCATCCCGGGGGGCGCCGGCCCGTTTTAGGGCCAGGACCCGCTCGCAGAGCGCGAAAAAGCCCGCTTCCGCCTCGCCAATCCAGAAGGCGTCGATAAAAAGGCTGTACGGCAGGGGATTGGAAACGCAGGGCCCCCCCATGATAACCACCGGGTCCCCCGCCCCTCTCCGGGCGGAATGGAGGGGGATCCGCGCCAAATCGAGGGTCGAAAGAACCCCGCTTATCCCCAACTCGTAGCCCAGGGTGAAGAGGAGCAGATCCGTATCCCCCAGGGCTATCCCCGTGTCAAGACCGTAAAGGGGAGTTCCCGTCTCGTTGAGGAGTTTCTCGAAATCCGGGGCGGGGGCGAAGGCCCGGTCACAGGAGATCCCCTCCATACAGTTCAGGCGGTTGTAAAGGATCCGGACGGCCTGGTTGGACATTCCCAGTTCGTAAAGATCGGGAAAAACCACCGCCGCGTGAAGGAAAATTCCCTCCCCCGCCCCGCCGGCTCGCGCCAGCCGGCCATACTCACCCCCGGTGTAGCGGGCGGGTTTTTCCACCTCCATAAGCCGCCCCCCCAGGCGGGCCGCGGGGTCGATATAGCGGATCATGGGATCAGCGCTGGAACCTTCTCACCCGGATACTCATGGCCAGCCCCACGCCGATCATCGCGGAAATGAGGGCGGAGCCGCCGTAGGACATAAAGAGCAGGGGGATACCGGTGATGGGCATGACCCCCATGGCCATCCCCACGTTGACAAGAAAATGGAAGGCGTACATCGCGGCGAGCCCCGCGGCGATGTACGCCCCAAAAGCGTCGGTGGTGTTCTTCATAAGCCATATCAACCTTAGGCAGATCAGGAGGAACAGGGCGAATACCAGGATCCCCCCAAAAAAGCCCCATTCCTCGGTAAAAATGGAAAAAATAAAGTCCGTACTCTGCTGGGGCAGAAACCGGTAATGGCTTTGGGTTCCCTGGAGAAAGCCCTTTCCCATGAGGCCCCCGGAACCGATGGCGGTCATGGACTGGATGATATGCCATCCCGATCCCCGGGGATCCACGTTGGGATCCAGAAACACGATAAGCCGCATGATCTGGTATTCCTTAAGCACCTTGTGGGAGGCGAAGGAACCGGAAAGAGAGATGATCAGCAGTACCGCGATGTAACAGATCCAGTAAAAATAGCGTTTTTTATAGCGGATATACCCAAAAAAGGCGACGCCGCCTATGAGCGCCAGGGCGGCCGCGCATCCCAGAACAAAGCGGAGGTTGATCAGGATCATCACCGCGGGAAAAGCCCCCCCCAGGATCGTTTCCTGCCAGAGGGGCAGGACCATCATCAGTCCCGTTAAAACAACGCCTCCCCCCAAAAAGGCTATGTAGCGCATGGAAATGCCGCCGATAAAGGCCATGATGAGGAGAATTGGTATAAAAACCAGGGAGGTGCCAAAGTCCGGCTGGAGGAGGATGATAAACATGGGAATAAAAACGATGACGCAGGAAAGGACAAAACGGCTTACGATATTCTCGCTGTGCCGGGTAGAGTCCAGGTGGCGGGCCAGAAAGAGGATTGTGGTGATTTTGGCGAACTCCGAAGGCTGGATACCGAAGGGCCCCACGCCGATCCACGCCCGGGCGCCGTTTATCAGGCGGCCAAAGAGGCAGGTGTAGATCAAAAGGGCGATGGTAGCCAGGTAAAGGTAAAGGGAAACATCGTAAACCCGCCGGAAATTGAACAGGGAAATGCCCAGGGCCAGGATCACCCCCACGGCGGCCCACACAATCTGCCGGATATACTCGGTGGACGTTACCTTCTCGGTGGAGGCGAAACCCGATGAGTAGATGAAGAGGATTCCAAAAAGGGTTAACAGTATCGAGGCGAAGAACAGGGGAAAATCAATTTCAAAAATGTCCCTCAGTCTCATTCCCGGCGTCCTTGCGCGGGGACCAGCCACTGGAAACCCAGGGCGGCCACCGCCTCCTCGTAGGTTTGCCCGGCGAAGATCCCCTGGAAAATAATCGCCGTCGCGTAGGGCGACCACCAGTCCCAGGGATTTGAGGCCTCCACCAGCACGGTGACGATAACCTGCTCGTCGCGGCTGGCGGCGTTGTAGGGACCGTAGGCGGTAAACCAGCAATGCCAGCGATCGGGAAGCCCCACCTCGGCGGTACCCGTCTTGCCCGCCAGTTCCACCGACCGGATATTGTCTACCCGGGCGGAACCCTGGGTAACCACGGTACGCATGTTATTCCTGACGGTCTCAAAAACCTTGGGGGGCGTCTCGTTCCGCATATCATGGAGGATCTCGGGAATCACGGTCCGCTCAATGGCCCTGGAAACGGGGTCCCGTATTTCCTTAAGCACATGGGGCTTGTACCCCACGCCGTCATTGATCACCGTGGCCACCAAATTGGTAAGCTGAAGGGGCGTTACCAGATTGTAACTCTGGCCGATGGACATGTTCATCGTGTCCCCCGCCACCCAGCGCTCATGGAAGATCCTTTCCTTCCATTGGGGGGTAGGGATAAAACCCTCCGCTTCACCGGGCAGGTCTATGCCGGTAAGCCGGCCGTACCCAAAGGCCTTGGCGTAACGGCTGATCCGGTCTACCCCCACGTTGTCCCTGCCGGTGATCCAAAAGTAGATGTCGCAGGAATTCGCCAGCCCCTGCTGAAGGTTCTGCCAGCCGTGGCCCCCCAGGGCCCAGCAATGCCATGTCCGGTTGCCGTACTCCATGCTCCCCGAACAGTTGATCCGCGTCTCCGGGTTGATCAAATTTTCCGCCACCAGGGCCGTGGACATAAGGATCTTGAAGGTCGAGGCCGGGGGATAGCTTGACTGGATGGCCCGGTTTATAAAGGGGGTATTGGGATCGGTACTGATCCGAAAATACTCCCGCGACATATCCCGGCGGTTAAAGAGGTTCGGATCATACCAGGGGTAGGAAACCATGGCGAGGATCTCCCCGTTGGGCCTCATGGCCACCACGGCGCCCATCCGCTTCCCCAGGGCTTTTTCCGCCAGAACCTGTATGGACCTGTCTATGGTAAGCACCAGGTTTTTCCCCATGGCGGGGGCCCGCCGGCTGTTATTGGGATCCCCGCTGATCCGCCGGCCCTTAACGTCCACGGTCCTGGTTTCCAGCCCGTCCTTGCCCCGGAGGATGCTGTCGTACTGCCGTTCCAGCCCCATTTTGCCGATCACGTCCCCCTGCTGGTAGCCCTGGTTGTAAAGCTGGATCAGCTCATCCCGGGTAATGTTTCCCACATACCCGATAATGTGGGAAAGACTGCCGATTTCCCCGTAGTTTCTAATGGGTTTGGGCTGCCAGGAAAGCCCCGGCAGGGTATCGGCGTTTTCCGCCAAAACCGCCACGGCGTCGAAGGAAACATTGGAGGCGATTTCCACCGGCTGGTACAGCTGGTAGTACTGGGGGGGGATCTTGTTTACCAGTTCCTGGGAAGGCAGGTTGAGCAGACCCTCCACCCTGGTTAACAGCCCCGGTATATCCCCCTCGGGGACCTCCGCCGGGGTAAGGGTCACGGCGAAGGTATCGTTATTGACCACCAGGGGCTCGGTAAAATTCCGGTCGTAGATCTCCCCCCTTTGGGCGGGAAGCACGATGGTCCTCCTGGCTATGTCCAGGGACCGGCGGCGGTATATGTCCCCGCTGACGATCTGCATATTAAAGAGCCGCGCCGCGTAGAGGATAAAAAGGGCGGCAAACAGAAACTGGAGGATCCATATCCTTCCCAGGGGCCGTTTGTCGGATACTTCCATGGGGGAATGGCCCAGGAGCGAGCCGCCAAAGAGCGAGGACATTACTGTTCCCTCCCGGATACCAGCAGGGGCTTAAAGAGCGCGAGAAACCCAAACAAAAAGGGGGCGGTTAAGGTATTGAGGAGCAGCTCAATCCAAAAGACCGTACTGGTCAGGGGATGATAGGCCGGCACGGAGCCGGCGAAGAGGAGGTGGAGGGCCAGGAGCATCAGGGCCTTGAAAAGGGTGGCCGTCCCGCAGAGCGCCATGGGGAGCACCACCGTGTCGAGGAAGAAAGTGCCCTTGAGAACCCCGCTTAACGCGCCGGCGATTGTCCTGATAAAGGTATGGAGCCCCATGGGAGAGGCGGAGAGAAAGTCGTAGAATATCCCGGAAAAAAAACCCGTTAACTGGCCGGTCATGGTCCCGTTTACATAGGCGCTGAACACGAGGATTCCCATAGAAAGATCCGGCACCGCCCCGTAGAGCTTGATCCGGGAAAATAAAACCGATTCCAGCAGGGCCGCGAGGGTGGCGAAGATCACCGCCCAAATAACGTTTTTCGCCATCAAGGGCCTCCATCCGCCGCCGCGGGACTGGCGGGGGCGGCCTCCTCCGCGGGAACGGGGGCGGAACCGGCGCTCTGGCGGATGTCGATGACAAACACGTACTCCAGCCGGGAAAAGTCGGCGCTGCTCTCCAGCTCGATCTCCACGGAATTGTTGTTGTCCTGGTAGATCACCCGGCTTACCCGGCCCAGGTTTACCCCCGGGGGAAAGACCCTCCCCAAACCGCTGGAAACCACCGGCTCGCCTATGCTTATCTCCCCCCTGGTCCGGCGCACAAACCGGAGCAGCAGGGGCTCGTCAGGACCGCCCTGGCCCTCCACGATCCCCTCGATCCTGGATTCCGCGAGCCGGGCGGAAATGTAAGAGCTGGAATCGTAGAGGGGCATCACAAAGCTTTCCAGATTAGCGGTTTGAACCACCTTGCCCACCAGGATTTCCACCCCGTTTTGGTAGGCGACCACGGGCATATTGCTGGCGACGCCGTTGTTTCTTCCCTTGTTGATCACAAAAGCGGAAAAGAGATTGTCCGGGTCCCTCGCGACGATCTCCGCGGCCACGTAGCGGTAGGTTAAGGTCCGGGAAAAATTCAACTGTTCCCGAAGGCGGTTGTTTTCCTGCCGTATATCCGCCGCGGTCCTTTCAAGCTGTTCATAGCGGGTCATCCGCGCGGCGAGTTCGTCGTATTCTTCCTTAAGCCGGGCCAGTTCCTGGACGGAAAGGATCGTCTGGGAAACAAACGAGGTCAGTTTAAAAAGGCTCCCCCGAAGACCCGAATACACGGAAAGGCCCATGTCCTTAAAATCCACCACAAAACTCCGGGCGGAAAAGAGGAGGACCGAAAGAGACACAAGGCTTAGGACCACAAAAACATAACCGTCCGCGCTGACCCGCCGCCGTTTTTTTATATTGTCTCCAACCATATCAGGTATCCTGGGGAAAGCCGGGCCTAACTGTTAAGGCTGTCGTAAATACTCCGGGTATTGTCAAAGCCCCTGGCATACTCAAAGTACTTACCCGCCCCCAGGGCCACGCAGTCCAGGGGCTGTTCCGCCAGGATCACCGGCACCCCGGTTTCCTTGGAGATAAGTTTGGGAAGGCCCTTAAGCAGGGAACCGCCGCCGGTCATAACAATGCCCCGTTCCACGATATCCGCGGCCAGTTCCGGCGGGGTCTGGCCCAGGGTGGCCTTGATTTCGTCGATGATCTGGGTGATGGGGTCTTTGAGGGCCTCCCGAACCTCCACCGAGTCGATTTCCAGCCGCCGGGGCAGGCCCGTGATGGCGTCGGTCCCCTTGATCTCCACCTTTTCGATGGTCTTGTCCGGGGAGGCGTTGCCAATCTCGATTTTAAGCCGCTCCGCGGTTTGTTCCCCGATGATCAGGTTGTGAACACTCCGCACATGCTTAATGATCGCCTCGTCAAACTCATCCCCCCCCAGGCGGATAGCGTTGGTAACCACCATACCCCCCAGGGAGATGACGGAAATTTCCGTGGTTCCCCCGCCTATATCGCAGACCATGTGGCCCGCGGGCTCGAAGATGGGAATATCCGCCCCAATGGCGGCGGCGAGGCTTTCCTCAATTACCTGCACGTCCCTGGCCCCGGCCTTATAGGCGCTTTCCTCCACCGCCCGGCGCTCCACCTCGGTAATACAGGAAGGGATGCCGATGACCATCCGGGGTTTAATAAACCGGTACCGGGGCAGGATTTTGGTGATAAAATAGCGGATCATCTTTTCCGTGGATTCCAGGTCGGCGATTACCCCGTCCCGCATAGGCCGGATGGCGATGATATTGCCGGGGGTCTTGTAGAGCATCCGCTTGGCGTCCTCCCCCACGGCCATGACCTTCTTGGTTCCCCGCTCCACCGCCACCACGGAGGGCTCGTTGATCACAATCCCCCTCCCCCGGATATAAATGAGAGTATTACAGGTACCTAAATCAATTCCTATATCAGATGATTTTGACCCAAACATGATTCCTCCAAATGACTGTCCCTGTCTTTTCAGGACAGCGGTTATTAAAGCCGGAGCTGCGCCGGTGTATAATTAGGATCGGCCCGCCAGGACCGCCGCCACGCCGCCCTGGCCTTGATTGTATCCCCCCGGGCGGCGTAAATTTCCCCCAACTCATAGGCCGCCTCGGCGTTTTCATCGCTTTCCAGAACTTCCTCAAAGGCCGCCAGGGCCCCATCCATGTCCCCGGAACCGCTTAAAACCTTGCCCAACAGAAGCTTGGCCTTAAGCGCGACTCCCGCGTCCCTGGATATCTCGACGCAGCGGGTTAAGTAGGTTCTGGCCGCTTCCCAATCTTCCAGGCCCATGTAGGACTGGGCTATGGACAGGAACAGCAGATCCGAACCTTCCTCTTCCGGCGACAGGGAAGCCCGCAGGGCGTTGACGCTTTCCTGGTAATTCCTGAGGGCGGCGTAGGCCTGCCCCAGGTACTCGTTTAAGTCCCCCGCCTCGTACCGGGCGGCTCTAGCCTCTTCCAGGTACTTTACCGCCAGATCGGCGTAATCCGGCCCCTTGATATAGTAGGCCTTGCCCAACACATAGCGGATCTTCCCGTCCCGGTCGGGGTTTTTCCCCAGCAGGGCCTTCCGAAGAGACCAGACGCATTGGCCCACGTATTCAAAGGCCCGGTCGTTATTGATCTGGGACGCCGCCATCTGGTAAGAGGCGAAGCCATGGATCGTTAAAAACAGGGGGTCCATGGGGCTTTGATTCAGGGCTTCCCGGCTTTTTTGGCAGGCGCCGGCGTAATCCCCCTCTCCCCACAACTCCACCAACTCCCGTTTTAACCCCAAATCCCTGGCCTTTGTCCTAAAGAGGAAAGCAAAGACGATTACCGCCCCCGCCAGGATAAAAAGGGCGGCCACCCCCTGAAAGGCCTGCTTTTTGAGGATACCGCCTATGGCGGATCTGATCCCGGTTTTTACCATAACTATGCTGATTTAATACTTTTTACAATAAAAAGTCAATGGAAAAAAATCAAGGGCGGCGATTTTACTTTCCCGCGGCCCGGCGGGGTATAAAAAAAGCGATGAACCATAAGCCGGATTCTGTTTGGTTTCGCCGGTGTTCACGCTTTTGGACGGGGTCTCGCGAAAGACCCCGCCGTCGGGCGTTTACGCGGCCAAACCGGCGCCATCTGTCTGGGACGGCCGTTACCGGCCGTCTCCGGCGGTCTACCCATGCTTAACCGGCGGGCCCCGGCAAAAGGGTTTTCCCCTCTTACGCATTGCTTGACCTTGCTCCCGATGAGGCTTGCCTTTTCCGGCCCGCCGGAAGAGTCTTGAGGATCGCTTGCGCGAAACCCCAAAACCGGCTCCCGGCGGCGCCAGAATGATACCGGCGGCGTCGCCGCCGCCGGGGTGGGCTCTTACCCCGCCATTTCACCCTTACGGGGACCGCCGGACAAGCCGGCGGTCCTTCGCGGTATTCTTTCTGCTGCGCTGTCTGTCAGGGGGCCTTTTGTTTCCAAAACCGGCGGTCTTGGAACCCCTCCCCCCGCCCGGGCGTTACCCGGCATCGCGCCCCGCGGAGTCCGGACTTTCCTCGGCGGCCGATCCCTGGGGATCGCCGCCGCGGCGCCTGGTTCATCGCTTAAAAAACCCATGAACGCATCCGGCTATTCCTCATACTCCATGCCGGAACTTTCCTCCTCTTCCTCCTCATCATCATAATCGTCGTCTTCCATATCGTCCAGGTCCGCCAGGCTTCCGGCGTCCTCGCTGTTAAAGAAGTTCTCCCCCTCCTCCCCGCTTTCCTCGTAAAAGAGGATTCGGGAACAGTAGGGGCAAAAAACGATCTCTTCCCCCTGATGAACCAGATTGGCGAACTGTACGGGCAGGACCATGTGGCAGCCCATACAAACCCCGCCCTTGATGGCCACGATACCCCGGCCCATTTTGTTCCTGATGATCCGATCGAATTTGAACAGCACCTCCGGATCCAGGCCGGGAATAAGATCCCGCTCCTCCCCGTTAAGCCGGGCGATCTCGGCGTTCTTTTCCGCCACCTCCGCCTCTATGCCCCGGCGGCGCTCCTCCAGGTCTTTTTCCTGCTGCCCTATCAGGGACTCGTTCTGCCCTATCTGATCCTCCATCTCGGAAATCGACCTTTCTTCCCGCTGGAGTTCCTTGCGGTACTGGAGTTCCCTTTCCGCGGCGTCCCGAATTTCCTTGTCCAGGGCCTCGTATTCCCGCTGGGTATTTACCACATCCATGTTCTTTTCCGATTTTTCCCGGCTGGTCTCCGCGTCCGCCAACAGGGACCGGTACTCTATTTCGGAGGCGCGGCATTTCTCGAATTCAACGTTTTTGTCTATAAAGGACTTTTTGAGCCGGGTGAGGAGCTCATCCTGGGTAACCAGAATTTTGGGAATTTCCTCCACCTCATGTTCCAGTTTTATCTTTTTGGAAAGAATCTCCTGGAGGGTTCTAAGCTTGACAAACACTTCTTCCATTACCATGTATAACCCCTTAATGGTCCGGCCCCTTAATGGTCCGGCCGCTAGTGATCTAAATAATCCTTAAGCTTGCGGCTCCGCTTGGGATGCCGCAGCCGCCTGAGGGCCTTCGCCTCTATCTGCCTGATCCGTTCCCGGGTAACGTTGAAGTAGAGCCCCACCTCTTCCAGGGTCAGGGAATAGCCGTCGTCCAGGCCAAAACGCATCTTAAGCACCTCCTGCTCCCGGGCGGGCAGGGTGGAAAGAACCCCGGAAAGCTGCTCCTGGAGCAGGGTAAACGCCGTCTGATTGGCGGGGTTTTCCACATCCTTGTCCTCAATGAAGTCCCCCAGCAGGGAATCTTCCTCCTCCCCTATGGGGGTTTCCAGGCTGATCGGCTCCCGGGCCACGTTTTTAACCGATTTTACCCGCGGGGCGGTCCAGCCCAGGCGCTCGGCGATTTCATCGTCCGTGGGTTCCCGGCCCAGGACCTGCATAAGCTGCCGGGATTCCCGGACCACCTTGTTGATCTGCTCGATCATGTGAACCGGCACCCGGATGGTCCGGGCCTGATCCGAAATGGACCGGGTTATGGCCTGGCGGATCCACCAGGTGGCGTAGGTGGAAAATTTATAGCCCTTGCGGTACTCGAATTTTTCCACCGCCTTGATAAGGCCAATGTTTCCTTCCTGGACCAGATCGAAAAAGTGGAGCCCCCGGTTGGTGTACTTTTTGGCGATCGACACCACCAGCCGCAGGTTGGCCTTGATCAGCCGGTCCTTGGCGTTTTTCATCATCACCCGTCCCCGGTTGATCTCCTTGGCCATTTGGTTGATATTGTCTATGGGCTCCTCAAACTCCGCCTCCATCTGGCGAAGCTTCTTTTCCGTTACCTGGATATGCCGGATCAATTCCTTTATCTCGTCCGCGGAAAGACCCAGCTTCCCTTCCAGAACCTCCCGATCCTCTTTGACGGTCAGTTCCCGGCCCAGGATCCTCAGTTTCCGGGGGGAATCGACCCGCAGCCGCTTTTCAATCCGTTCCTGCTCTTTTTTATACCGCTTGATCTTTTTGGCGGCCTGGACAAATTTCTCGGAAAAACCGGTGATCTCCTCCGAGTGGATCTCGCTCTTTTCCACCGCTTCCAGGATCTTTTTCCTCAAGGAAGTCAGTTCCCTGTCCTCGTATATGTCCGTTCCCTTGGCGATGAGCCGCCGCTTGGTCTCGATGTAATTCTTTAGATCCACCCCGATGATCCGCAGGGTTTCCTTGTAAAACTGGTTCAACCGGCGGCGCTCGGTCATGTATTCGGTTATTTCTTTCTTGGAAAGGGAAAGTTCCCGGGGATCTTTTTTGGAAAAGGCCCGTTGGGCGATGTGGTAAAATTCGGGGATGATCATCCCTGAATTTTTAATCACCCCCTTAATGATATTTTCCCCCTCCTCCATCTGCCTGGAGAGTTCCACCTCCTGCTCCGCGTTGAGGAGCGTTTCCTTGCCGATTTCCCGCAGATAAAGCCGGATGGGGTCGTCCGCGGAGGATTCCTTTTCGTTGTAAACCAGCCGTTTTTTCTCGGCCTCGCCGTTCTTGCCCCGGCCCTGCTCCCCCTCGTCGTCCCCCAGGGTATCTTCCTCGATAAGCTGGACCTGGCTCGATTCCAGCAGGATCAGGACCTGCTCTATCCGGTCCGTGTTGGCGATATGCTCGGGCAGAAAGTCCTGTAGTTCGTCGTAGGAAAGCACCCTCTTTTCCCTGGCGTACTCGATCAGCTTAATCACCGCCGGGTCCTGGGACACGTCCACGACCTCGCCCTCCGCGGGGCGGAATTCCCCCGATGAAAGGAGGTTTTTCGATTTTTTACGGGCCTTTTCCCTGGAGAGCGCCTTGGTTCCCCTGGGTTTATTCACGGCGGATACGGATTTATCGCTCATTCGCCCACCCTTAGTCTGGTTAATTCGGCGTCTATATACATTTTTTCGCTCAGTAAATCCCCCTGAGTGTCCGCCTTAAGAGCGGGGTCCCGCAGTTCCCGAATAATGTCTCTTCTTTTCCGTTCCAGAATCTTGCCCTTAATCTTTAACACACCGTCACCGAGAAGCTTTTCGGGATTGGCGAACGCCCCCGATGTTTCCCCGCGCATGATAAAGTCCCGCAGTTCCCCCTCCGCCACCCTGTCAATAAGGCCCCTTCCGCCCGTTCCCCGTCCCAGCGCGCCGCTCTCCCGGTACCATTCCTCCAGAATAATATAGAGTTCCCGGGCCCGGGGATCCTCCAGATCGTCCAGGGAAAGGGCGGCGCGGAGGGCCTTGAACAACCCGGGGTTGACAAAAATCACCGCCAAAAGGTACAACTCATCCCCCGTTCGCGGGGATACCCGCCGCCCGTCCCCCCGGTTACCCCCCCGGGTTTCCGGCGGGGCGGCCCCAGGCCCCCCGGCGGGCCGTTCCCCTGCGGTCCCGCGGTAATCATCCCTCACGGCCCCGGCGTCCACCCCAAAGGCGTCCGCGATTGCCCCTATGGAAGCGTCCCGGGAGACCTCCGAATCCAGGGCGTCTAAATAGGGAAATAAAAAAGCCACCGACCGTGACTTTTCTTCCTTGAGAGCCTTACCGCGGGAAATAACATACTCCAAGTCCAGTATACAACATTCCAGGCTTTTTTTCAATACCTCCGGGCCGAATTTTTGTAAAATTTCCGCGGGGTCCTTGGGTATCTGGTCCTGTCCCTTGAAAAAACCAGCCGTGTCAACCACCGCGCACTCCAGGCCGTTTTGCCGGCACCGGAGGATCGCCTTGAACGCGGCCTCCCGCCCCGCCTCGTCGTTATCCAGCGTCAGGTAGACCTTGTCCGCCCAGCGGCGGAGGAGCTTTGCCTGGTCATCGGTAAAAGCCGTCCCCAGGGGAGCCACGGCGTTGGCGATCCCCCCCTGGTGAAGGGCGATCACGTCCATGTAGCCCTCCGCGAGGTACACCGCCTTGGCGGCCCGGATGGCGGGAAGGGCCAGGTCCAGGGCAAAGAGGGCCCGGCCCTTTTTAAAAAGCTCCGAATCCGGGGAGTTAAGGTACTTGGGGCCCTCACCGGAGAGGAGCCGCCCCCCAAAGGCGATGATCCGCCCGCTTTTGTCCCCGATGGGAAACATGAGGCGGTTGTAAAAAAAAGCGCTCTTGGGGTAGCGTTTGGCAAAGAGGCCGGAGGCGGAGAGAAAATCATCGGAAAAAGCGCCCTTTTGGCTTAAAAAACCGTACAGCCAGAACCGGTCCGCCGGGGCGTAGCCCAAACGAAACCGCTCGATCGTTTCTTCGGCGACGCCCCGGTCCATGATATACCGTTTCGCCGCGCCGCCGCCGGCTTTTTTCATCAAAAAATGGTGGAAGGTTCCCGTCATCCTCTGGTAGAGGTCCTCCAGGGCCTCGGTCCGTTCCTTGGCTTGGGAATCCCCGGGGAGACCCCCGCTTTCATAAGCCAGGGGGACCCCAAAACGCTTCGCCAGGGTTTCCATGGCCTCGGGGAAGCTGAGTTTGTCCATCTCCATGATAAAACTAACCACGGAGCCTCCCTTGTGGCAGCCAAAGCAATAGTAGAATTTCCGGTCCGGATCCACGGTAAACGAAGGGGTTTTCTCGTGGTGGAAAGGGCAAAGCCCCCAGTAGCGGCCCCCCTTCTTTTCCAGCCGGAGGTAGTCTTCCACCACCGCCAGGGCGTCGATTTTATCCAGCACCGCCTGCTTGGAGGCTTCGGTAAACCGGGCCATGGGTTATGATCGGCCCTTCACAAAAAGCGCGCCCGCCCGGATGTGGGCGTCCAGGGTTTTGGAAAAGTAATGCCGCCCCGCGGCCTCGTCAACCAGCCGGAAAAAAAGGTAATCCGTGTCCGCGGGGTGGAAGGCGGCGTTCAAAGCCGTCGCGCCGGGGAGGGAAATAGGTCCCGGAGGCAGGCCGGGGTATACATAGGTATTGTAGGGATGCCGGATCTCTATGTCCGCGTTGAAGAGCCGGTGGGGATGGGGTTTACCCTGGATTTCGGTGATGATGTATTCCACGGTGGCGCAGGACTCAAGGCCCATGCGGATCCTCATCCGGTTATAAAAAACCCCCGCCATCACGGCGGCCTCGTCGGGAACCCGGTATTCCCGTTCCACGATTGAGGCGAGGATGATGATCCGGTTCAACTCTTCCGGGCTCATGGTAAGGGAGCGGCCGTCGATTTCCGCGAGCCGGTCAAAAAAGGTGTCCGCCATGGTTCTGACCACCCTGCCGGCGGGAAAGGGGGCGGGGAAGAAGTAGGTTTCCGGGTAGAGGTAGCCCTCCATGGTCGCGTTGGGCACGCGGTAACTTTGGATTATGTCCTTGTCCGCGGCGGCGGCGAGAAATTCCTCCGCCCCGCAGATTCCCGCCTCTTCCACATAGGCCGCCGCCTTTTTCAAAGTCGCCCCCTCGGGGATCGTTACCCTGGTCAGGACCTGTTTACCCTCCACCAGGGCGGCCCGGATTTCCATCTGGGAGGCGGGGATTTTTAAACGGTAGGTTCCGGCCTTCAGGTAGTCTTTTTTAAACCGGGAAAGGATGTTCCAGAAATAGCGGCTTTTGATAAGCCCCGCCTGTTCCAGCCGCCGCCCCACGGCGTACGCGCTTTCACCCTCCCGGACCTCAAAGAGCGGCGCGGCCGGCGCGCCGCCGGTTACCCCTTCCACGGGACGGCGCGGCGGGGAGGGACCCCCCCCTCCCTCCGCCGGGGGGGCGTTGAAGTACAGCGCCGCCCCGGTCAGGCTGGCGCCCAGGAGCAGCCCTCCCCCCAAGAGACCGCTTAAGAGGCCAAAGAGAACCCGGAAACCCCGGGGAAGATTTTTACCCACCGCCGCCTCCGGGGTTTTCCAGTTCCTCAATTTCCTTAATCGACAGGCGTTCATAGAACGCCTTCTCGATCCGGCGAAGGATCCGCCGTTCCGGGCCGCTTAAATCGCCCTCGCTTTTCTTGAACCGGGAAAAAACCGCCGCGAGTTCATCCAGCGCGAAAAAAAGACCCTCCCCGGGCTCTTCCTCCATGGTTTTTCCCCCCAGGGGAACGGGAGGGTTCATCACAGATGTATCTCCATTCCTTCCACGGCGAGGGAGATTTTTATACCCTTGATATTCATCCGTTCTATGTACCCCCGGGCGGACTGGAGCATACCGAAGAGCTTCTGGTCATCGTAGGCGGGTTCGTGGTGAAAGAGGATCAGGTGCTTGATCCCCCAGGTGGCGCTAAAATCCGCCCCCAGGCTAAAGGCGCTGTGGCCCCAATTATACTTTTCTATGGCCTCCCCCAGGGTATACTGGGAATCCAGGACAATCGCGTCGGCGTTTCCATAGTAGGCGGCGTTTTCCCCCAGGGGAAGAAAATCGTTGGCGGAAAGCTCCGTGTCGGTGGCGTAGATAAAGCTCCGGTCCCCCTCCTGGACCTTGTAGGAAAAGGAATCCCCGGGGTGGTTCATTTTTTTGCAGGTTACGCTTATGTCCTCCCCCAGGGTTACCGGTTCCGAAAGGACATGGAAGGTCTTTTTCGAGCCCATAATATCCATGTGGACGGGAAAATAGGGGCTCCTCATCTGGCCGTGAAGGGCGGATTCCATGTTTTTCATGGGGGAATAAAAGTCCACGCTTACCGAGGGATCGTAGGCGGGGCCAAAGAAAGGCAGTCCCTGGATATGGTCCCAGTGGAAGTGGGACAGGAAGATGTGGTATTTTTCCGGCTTGGGCCGTTCCCCGCCCGCGGCGGCGCCGAATTCCCTGAGCCCCGAGCCGGCGTCAAAGACAACCTTGTCCTTGATGGAGTCGAAGGACAGGCTTACACAGGGGGAATTGCCCCCCACGGTACCAAAAAGCCAGGGGGGGAGGTTTTCCAGAAACCGTTCCCGGGCCTGGGGGGTTTGTATATCCTCCGGCTTAACCCGTTCCAGGACGGCGGAAATTTTATCCCGTATCTGGGAGGGGGTCCCCGGCGCCGGCAGGGAACCGCGGACCCCCCAAAAGGTGATCCGCATCAGCCCCCCCTTGTCAGGACCGGCTCGGACCGGCGCTTTTCCAGGCGGGACTCGATAGCTTCCCGGCTGTGAAGTTCCCCCCGGTTGATCCCCGGGCAGGAAAGGCTTTTCCACGCCCGGACCGAAAGGAGATTGTTTTTCCAAAAGGGAAAAGTCCTGCACTGGAGGGGCCGGCTTGAATAAACGGCGCACCCCCCCTCCCAGAAAACACAGTCAAAATTGGCCTTTTCTTTTAAGGACAGCCATTCCCCGCCTTCCGGAGAGGGAACCCAACGGCAATAGGTTTCCACAAACTCATTATACACCATCCCCCGTGTTTCCGCCAGGAGCCGGATATCCTGGCGGGATAGAAAAACAAAACCCGGCTCATGGCGGCAGCAGCCGGAACAGCGGGTACAGGAAAAACGGAGGCCATCGGCGTAAAAGGGCCCGGCGGTTTTACTCATGGTTCCCCGCTTTTATACCTGAAAAAACGGTGTTTTTCAAGGGTTCTTTATCCCCCGTACCGAGTTTCTATAGGTCGAGGGGGCGGTGAGGCGGATTTTTTTGTAGATCCGGGAAAAGTAAAAGGGGTCCTCGTAACCCACCATGGCCGCGGCGTCCTGGATGGAAATAGACGGATCCTGGGCGGTGATGCTCTCAAAACGCTGAATCCGCTTGAGGGTGCAGAGCTGTTTGAAGCTTAAACCGAGCCGCCGCTTGATCGTGTGGGAGATCGTGGAACGGCTGCGGCGCACCGCGGCCGCCACGTCATCCAGGGCCACGGGCTCCCCAATATGCTCGTCCAGCCAGTGGATTACCCGTTCCGCCAGGCCGGGGTGGCGGATCCGCACGTACTCCCTGGTCACGATAAAGGACACCATCATGGAAAAGAGGCGGAGCATATTGTCCAGGGCGGGCTGGTCAAAAAAGGGCTGGTCGTTGTAGGCCGCCTCCAGGGCTTCCACCCCAAAGCCCGCCTTGGCCCAGGAACGGCTTATCTCCCCCGGCAAAGCCCGGCCCATTCTAAACTGACCCAGCATGCCGTAACCGATAAGTTTCCCCTCGATTTTTATGGGCAGCACCGTCTCGGAAAGCCCCGCGTAACAGTGGTAGAGGATCATCTGGTCCTTTCCCATGCAGCGTTCGCACATCAGCTTGTCCTGGCGGCAGCAGCGGTAGCGGAGACGGAGCTTTTTCTGGATCATCCGGCAAAAATCAGAACCGGGGTTCTGGAGCCCCACGATCAATTCCTCCATCCGGGCGGAAAAGATCGTGATCTTCACCTTGAAACAGTAGGCGAAACTGTCGATAAGCCGCTGGACTTCCCCGTCAAAAAAAAGCCCCAGCCTGCCCGGGGGAAACCGGGGATCGATAGGCCAGCCTTCCTCGGAAAGGGGGCCGTTTTTTCCCTTCCCCCCCGCGCCCTCCTCCGGGCGAACCCCGTTTATCATGGTTTTAATATACCAATAAAACGCGTAATTATCCATGTTTTTTACTTTTTTCCCTATGGAAAAATTCTTTAAGGGGTGTCATACTTAAACACGATCCGGCCTGTCATCCAGGAGCGGATCGGGTTTATATTTTAATAGTTTGAGGAGGAATGTATGAAACGAGTCGCGCTGCTGATCGCCGCCCTTACGGCGGTTCTGGCCGGATGCGGGGGCGGTAAAACCGGAGGGTCCGGCGCCCAGCTGGTGTACTGGTCCATGTGGAACGAGACGGAGCCCCAGGGCCAGGTGATAGGCCGGGCCGCGGAGGCCTTTACCGCCGCCACGGGGATCAAGGTGGAGGTGAACTTCAACGGCCGGGATATCCGCAAAACGTTGCAGCCCGCCCTGGACGCCGGGGAGACGATCGATATTTTTGACGAGGATATTGAGCGGGTGTCCAATACCTGGGGCAACTACCTGCTGGCCCTGGATTCCTATGTGGACAAGGCTTACTCCACCACCGGCGGCAAGCCCTTTAACGAGACGGTGAACAAAACCCTGCTGGACCTGGCGAAGCGGCTTGGGGGCGGATCGATCAAGAACATCCCCTACCAGCCCTCGGCTTTTATCACCATGTACAACAAGGACCTCTTTAACCAGGCGGGGATCGGCTCCCCGCCCAAGACCTGGGACGAATTCCTGGACGCCTGCGCCAAGCTCAAAGCCATCGGCGCGGCGGGGATCACCGTGGATGACGCCTACATGGCCTGCCTTTTTGGGTATACCATTGACCGTATCGCGGGGATGGACGCCGCCCTGGGAATGGTGGCCAAGGACGACTTCTCCGGGCCCGCGGTGTCGCAGTTTGGGGAAATCTGGGAAAACATGGCGAAGAACGGGTATGTTATCCCCAGCGCCGCGTCAAACATCTGGCCCACCGGACAGGTCAACGACTTCGCCACCGGCAAGGCCGCCATGTACCTTAACGGGACCTGGCTTCCCAACGAGATCAAGGGCAACGCCCCCAACATGAACTGGGGTTCCTTCGCCTTTCCCGCCATTGACGCCGGGGGCGACGGTATCGAGGCCAACAACTTTGGCGCCCAGAGCTTTGGGATCAACAAAAACACCAAGTATCCCGCGGAAGCCTTCCAGTTTATCGTGTGGATAACCACCGGGGAGTGGGACGCCGCCCTGGCCCAGGAAAGCCTGGGGATCCCCATGGCCAACGATTCCCGGTGGCCCCAGGCCCTGGCCGAGGCGAAAACCGTGGTGGACGCCACCACCAAGCGGCTTCCCTGGGCGGTGGGTATGGAGGACAAGGCGGATATCAACGCCAAGATCAAGGAAAATTTCGCCAAACTGATCAAGGGCGATTTAACCGCCCAAACCTTTGCCGCCGCCATGGCAAAGTAAATTCCGTACACGGAGGGTAAGATGTTAAAGGCCAATAAACCGGTGATACTTATCTTTTTGGGTCCCGCGGTATTGTGTTACGCCCTGGTGTTTCTCTATCCTACCCTCCGTACCACGGTGATGAGTTTCTTCGCCGTGGAAAGCGTCTCCGATCCCATCGCGAAATGGGGCTTTAACGGCCTCGCGAACTACAAAAAGCTCTTTACCACGCCGATCTTTATCCAGTCCCTGAAAAACATAGGCCGGATATGGTTTTTTGGCGGCTGCGGGGTCATGTTCCTGGCCCTGTTCTTCGCCGCGGCCCTGACCAGCGATTTAAAGGGAACTAAATTTTTCCGCAGTGTGATCTACCTTCCCAACGTGGTCAGCGCCGTGGCCATGGGTACCATGTGGATCAACTATGTGTACAATTCGGAGTACGGCCTTCTGCGGGGGGCCCTTTCCACCCTGGGCTTTGAGGCGGCGAGCCATACCCTGTGGACTTCCCCGGGCCTCCTTTTTTGGAGCATGCTCGCCGCCTACTGTTTTGGCATGGTGGGGTACCACATGCTGATCTTTATATCCGGCATAGAGCAGATCCCCCGGGATTACTACGAGGCCGCCCTGCTGGAGGGGGCCAACGTGTTCCAGCGTTTTATCCACGTGACGGTTCCCAACATGCGGGGGGTAATCCGTACCAACGTGGTGATGTGGACGGTGTTTACCGTGGGCTTCTTTGTCTGGGGCCAGCTTTTTAGCCCCGTGAACCTTTCCAACGACACGGTGGCGCCGATGAACTACATGTATGAACTGGTCTTTGGGGCCTCCTCGTCGGCGGCCACCGCGCGGGACACCGGTTCCGGGGCGGCCATTGGGGTGATCCTGATGCTGATTGTCATTGGGGTCTTTTTCGCCACCAATTTTATCGTCCGGAACGACGATACGGAAGTCTAGGAGGGCGGCGGCATGACGGCGGGAAGCGGTGTTTTAAACAAGCGGAACTTTTCATCCCTTTTTGGTTACGCCCTGGTTCTGGTGTGGGCGCTGTTTACCTTTGTGTTGATCGGCTGGGTCTTTTTCGCCTCCCTGTCCACCTCCAGCGAGATCTTTTCGGATCACATGTTTTCCTTTAAAAGCGGGCTCCACTTTGAGAACTACATCAAGGCCTGGAATACCCAGCGGGTGTCGGTGTTTTTTATGAATTCCCTGCTCTACACCGTGGTCTCCTGTACCGCCATCATCCTCATCGCCTCCCCCGCGGCCTACGCCCTCTCCCGGTTCGCGTTTCCCGGCAACACCCTGATTCAGAACATGTTCGCCGCGGCCCTGGGAATCCCGGTGATCATGATCATCATGCCCCTCTTTGGCGTCGTGTCGGCGCTGAGGCTTACCAACAGCCGCTGGGTACTGATGTTCCTCTACACGGCGATGAATATCCCCTTCGCGGTATTTTACCTTCTGGCCTTTTTCCGGAACCTCAGCTTTACCTACGAGGAGGCGGCCTCTATAGACGGCTGTTCGCCTATCGCCGCGTTCTGGAAAATCATGTTCCCCCTGATCCAGCCGGGGCTGATCACCCTGACGATCTTTAACTTTATCACCATCTGGAACGAGTATTTTATGTCCCTGATCTTCGCCAACCGGCAGGCGGTACGCCCCGTGGCGGTGGGGCTTTACAACATGATCCAGTCCATGCGCTATACCGGGGACTGGGGGGGCATGTTCGCCAGTGTGGTAATCGTGTTCCTGCCCACCTTCATTCTGTATGTTTTTCTGTCCGACAAGATCATCAAGGGCGTTACCGCCGGGGCCATTAAAGGATAGCCGGCGTTCCGGCGGACCCGTGAAGGGGCGCGCCGGTTTTCGCGCCGGCGGCCCCCGCCCCGGGGCGACGGACTAGGGGGCCCCTTTCACCACATAGATCTCCCGGACCCGGTGGTCCTTGTCCAGCCCCTTCCGCTCAAATTTGGTTTGGGGCCGCCAGGAAAAGCCGGGGGCGAATCCCCCGTAGGGGTTAAAGAGCCCCGGCGCGCCGGACAGCGCTTCCAGGGCCTCCGCGGCGTACGGTTCCCAGTCGGTAACCATGTAGATATACCCCCCCGCCGTAAGCCGGGAGGCCAGGGTTTCCGCGAAGGGCCGCTGGACCAGGCGGCGCTTGTGGTGCCGCTTTTTGGGCCAGGGATCGGGGAAGAAGAGGTGGAAGGCGGCGATAGTCCCGGGGGCCGTCATGGTTTCCAAAACCTCCGCGGCGTCGCGCTCGATGATCCGGACGTTGGAAAGGGAGCGCCGCTCCAGCTCCCAAATAAGTTTCCCTATGCCCGCCTTGAACACCTCTATCCCCAGGTAGTTTTTTTCCGGGTTGGCGGCGGCGATCTCCGCCGTGGCCGTTCCCATGCCAAAACCTATCTCCACGGTGAGGGGCCGCGGGTTCCCAAAGAGGGAGGCGAAATCCGCGGGAACCCCCGTATAGGGAATCCGGAAGCGAGTCCCCTCCTCGTAGGAACGTTCCTGGGCCCGGCTCATCCTCCCGGACCGGAGGACAAAACTTTTAATGGGGCTACTCACGGAGGGGAACAATGTCCGTAAAGGCGGAAACAGAGCGCCCGGGGTCCCGGGACCAGAGGGCCAGGGATTCCGCCTGGGCGGGAAGCCCCAGGGCGGAAACCTCCCCCTCCAAAGCGGGGGGGCGTACCGTAAGGAGGTAGCTTCCGGCGTTGTCATAGGCGATCAGGTTCTGCTCGGGGTACTGGGAATCGATCCGGTACCGGCCCGAGAAGATCACCAGCAGGGGAAAAAGGCCGTCCTCCTCCGGGGGGGCGTCAAAGCTGATGGCCCGCTCGGAACGGGCCCCCCCCTTGTCCACCAGCACCGCCCGGAACTGTCCCCGGGGCAGGGGGCTGTCGTCCTCCATGGCGATGGACCGGGTTCCTATCCAGGTCTTTCCATCAATGGTTTGGCTGATCCAATCTTTACTGGTAAGCCGCCAGGAAAGGGCGTCCCAATCGTGGTAGAGCCACAGTTCCTCCAGGTCTTCCATGCCGTCGTCGTCCTGGGGCAGGACAAAAAAGGTAAACCGCTCCGCGGGATTCCCCCCGTTTTCGTAATACACCAGCTCCAGGGCGCCAAAGTTGATCGCCGGGGCGGACTGGGAACAAACGGCGAAGAGCGGCCAAATCAGAATAGAAAAAACCGCGGCCCGGAACCGGCGGCCCCGGCGGAGGGAGAACCCGCCGGCCAAAAAGCCCTCCCCCCCCGGTTTACGCTTCCCCATGGCGATTTTACCCCCACTACCAGCTTATTTCCATGGTGAGGGTCCTGTCAAGAAACACCAATTCCGCCATGGGAACGCTGTACTCCACCGTGGAACCCTGGACCGCGCAGTTTCCCGGAAAGGACGGGGCCGCCCCGCCTTCCCCGTCAAACCACGCCACCCGGGCCGCGCCGGGAAGGGAAAAGGCCAGAGAAAAACCATAGCCCTCCAGGGCCGCGCTGAGGAGGGCCTTAAAGTCCGGGTTTTGATCCCCCGATTCGGGAAAGACCAGAACCATCCGCCGGCCGGGAATATCCGCCGTAAAAGCCTGGCCCGAGGCGTCAAAAAAGGCGTTTAACGCCTCCGGGGAGGCGAAGGAAAATTCCGCCCCCAGCACCGAATCCTTTCCCTTCGTCTTTTGGGAGGCGGAAAGCAGCTTAAGCCCCTCGATCCGGTCCGCGGTCCGTTCCAGATCCGCCTTCCCCGCCGGCAGGGGGAGCCAGCGCTCGTTCCCGTCCAGCTTTCCCAGGCTTTCCAGGTCCCCCGCCAGGCGGTATTCCACCTTTATCGCACCGGAACCGTCTTTGTTCACCGTAATCCGGGAATCCGTCCCGATACAGGAGGACAGGGCCAGGGAAACGAGCAGGGCCAGGGCGGGCGCGAAGCCCCCGCGGTGAACCCGCCGCCGGGAACAGACCGGGGCGCGCCCTGAACGGGGAAAAGAAAAAAAGCCGGAGGGAACCACTTAAAACTCCTCGGAATGGATCTGTACGTCCTGAATAACTATCGTCCCCTCATCTTCTATCATTTTAAGGGCCTTGTTCAAGACCGCCTCGCCGAAGGTCCGGGAATTGGAAACCAGCGCCCCCCCAATCTGGGCGAAGGACAGGGAGTCCTGGAGGTCCACCTCCGCGGCGCTCAGCTTAAACCGCCGCCACAGTCGATCCTTAAGGGACTTAACCACCCGCCGTTTGTCTTTAACACTCCCCACGCCGGGAACCTTAAGGATGATCTGGATCATGGACACTATCATGGGTTTGTCAGTATAACCCATCCAGAGAAAAAACGGAAGGGAACGATTGACGATAAACGGAGAACCCAGGAGCGGGCTCCCGGGCTCGGACCCCCGCCTTCCAATCAACCCCCGCCCATTGGAAGAGGCCGCCGGGGGGACTATACTGGAAAAGTGAATAAGGCCCGGCCCCTCGCCTTTCTCCTTGTCCTTTTTCCCGCCTTCGCGCCGCCGGATCGTGTCCTTGCCCAGGAAACCGGTCCGCCCCCCTCGATGGAGCGCCACCAGGAGGAGATCACCCGGGAGTCGGGGGCCCAGCTTTTTACCCTGGGTCTCGGCAGCGGGGACGTGTCCCTCTTTATGAACGGCTACTGGAAGGGTTCCCTGGGACTCAACTGGGGCCTGGGCTTTTCCCCCCTGGGAACCGCGCCGAACACCAGGGATTCGCCGCTCCTCTTTACCCAGGAGGCGGACCTGACCCTGTCGCTCTGGCTTTGGCGGCGGTGGTTTTTGGAGGTGAGTTTCCTCGACGACTATAACCTGAACACCTACCGGGCGGGATACCAGGGCTTTCCGGGGGAAACGGTCCAATACGTGGGGGCGGGAAACACGGGCCTGAACTTTCCCGTTTTTCCCTATTTGGACCTGGGGGGGGAGTCCCCCTCCTCCTTTGGGGTCTACGGCCGTTTTGGCCCGGAAAACCTGGTCTTCCATACCCTGTTCCGTTACGACGCCGCGGGCCGGGAGGAACGGACCTTTGTGGGAAACCGGGAACGGGGTTATGTTACCCTTCCGCCCGGACAGCCCCTGCGGGGAAGGTCCTTTGTCCTTCCGGACGAAAATATCCCCTCCGTTCCGGCGCTGTACCTGGAGGACAAGGGAGGGGAATTTTCCGGCGGGGGCCGGCGCTGGCGGCGGGCGGCCCCCAGCGAATACGCCGTCAGCGCCCGGTCCGGCCTGGTGGAACTGGTCCGGCGGCCCGCCGGGATGGCGGCGGTAAGCTACGCCGGGGTTGGCCCCGGGGGAACGCCGAACCTGGGAAGCTACTATACCGGTTCCGCGGGGGCGCCCGGTCCGGGAACGGGCTTTCTGGGGGAGGTACAGGACCATTTTGACCCCGCCCGGACCGGGATAAAACTGTGGGAGTACCCCCAAAGCGGGGACGCCGCGTCCAGCGGCGAGCCCGGAATTGTCGCGATCCACGGCGTCTACGCCCTGGTGATCTACGAGCCGGGGACCTTCTCTCCCTTTGAGCGCCAAAGCCGTTACCAGGCCCCCCAGGCCAGCGTGGAAGAGGCCGTCATAATCCGGCTTTCCACGGGGGAAAGGATAGCCCCCTATGAGGTCCTCCCCGTCTCAAGCCTTACCGCGGGCCTGGACAACACCCTCTACAGCCTTACCGGGGACGAAACAAGCCGGGGAACCTTCGAGGTCAGCGCCGGGGAACGGAACCGGCGATCCCCCGGGTCCCTTTGGCCCCTGGGGGAGTACCCGGAGATCTACCTTCCCGGTTCCCCCGCCTTTGCCGGGGATATGTGCCTGCGCTTTACCAGCTACGGGCCCCCGGGGGCCTACTCCATCGGAACCGACGTGATCCCCGGCTCGGTCCAGGTATACCGGGGGGGGCTCCCCGATTCCCAGGCAAGCTACAATCCGGGAAGCGGCGTGGTTACCCTGGGAAGCCCCGCGGGGTTTAACGAGGTTATCCGGGTGAGCTATCTGAAACGGAGCGAGGACCAGAAAGTGGGGAGCCTGGCCGCGGGGGTCGGGGTGGTCTACAGGCCGGAAGAAAGCCCCTTCAGCGCCGAGGCGGCCCTGGGGATGCGGTGGAACCTGTCCCGGGAAGCCTTTACGGAGGAGGGGGCCGCCAGTCCCGGTACGGTGGGTTTCGGCGCGAAAGGTTCCTGGGATTACGGCGGACTGAAGGCGAGTCTTTCCCTGGGCCTGGGCTTTGAGCAGCCCGACACCACGGGCCTCCACCGGGTGGCCGGGATGGAGGGCCGTTCGGAAATCGTCCTGGGACTCTCCACCACGGCGGGGGTCATCTCCCAAACGCCGGCGGACCCGGCGGGCCCCTCCCCGCCTTTTTCCGGCCTGGACCGGAACCGCCGGGTTCCCCTGGTTTACCGGAATTACCGGTGGAGCGATTTTCTGGGGGTTTCAACCCTCAAACCCATAGACTGGTCCGCTCCGGTGATCTCAAACCTTGAGGGCCCCTATCCCGCCCAGGCGAGTGAGCTTAACGCGGACGTGTTCGCGGCTGAATTCGAGAACCTCTCCGCCGGGGACTGGACGGGCTTTCAGGTTCCCCTGGGCGCCGACAGCGGGGTTTCGCTGGAGAGCGCCGGGGAGATCATCCTCCCGTTGCGGTTTTACGGCGGCCCTCCCCCCGGGGACCTGAAGGTATTCGTCCAGTTCGGCGGCCTTTCCGGCGAGGATTTCCCGGGGCCGGAAAACCCCTCCCTGATCGTAACCGGGGAAATTTTTCCCGGTAATAGTTTTCCGGATCCCAAGGTTCCCGCCTGGTCCCTGGGCAGGGTAACCTTGAGCGACGCCGACCGGCGGAAGCTGAAAAACCCCCGGTATATGCGGATCCTCCTTGTCCCCGGCCCCTCCTTTTCGGGGGTCTATTCGGGGAGGCTCCTGGCCGCCAAGCCTTATATCCAGGGGGCCGTGTGGAACGCCCTTACCGTGGAGGGGGGGGCAATCAAGGCCGCCCCGGATCCCGGCGGCGGAACCGGAGCCGGGGTAAGGGCGGTGGAGGTGAGGGCGCCGGACTTGGGGGGGGACAGAATAGCCCGGCTCCACAGGACCGGGACTAATTTTGTCCTGCGGATCGACTGGACCGGGATGGAATCCGCCGGGGCCGGGGGGAGGGTTTCCGCCCTTCCCCTTTCCACCTACCGGATCCTCAGTTTTTACCTCAAGGGCCCCCTGCCGGCGGATTCGGAGTTTCACTTTCTGGTTTCCCGGGGTCCCGATTCCTGGGGCCGGGAGGGGGAAACCGCCCTGGAACTGACCATGGAGATTCCGCCGGGCCACCCCCTCACGGAAAACCGGTGGCGGAGCGTGGAAATCCAGTACGGGAGGGAACGCCGCCGGGTCCTCATCGACGGCGCCGAATACGGGGGTGCAATCCAGTACCGGCCCGCCGTTTCGCGCCGGACCGGGGCGGAAAGCGGTTCCCTGTCCGGCGGCCTCGACGGTGGACAGTCCGCTTACCTCGCGGCCTTTTTTGTCCCCAAACCGGGCGGCGGCGGCGCGAGCGGCGGTGTTTTTTCCATCGACGAGGTTTGCCTGGAGGATCCTTCCCCGGCCTACCGGGTTAACGGCGGGGCGGCGCTGGACTGGAACCATCCCGAAGCCCTGATCAAGGCGGGGGAAAAAACGGTGGTTTCCGGCGCCGCCTTTACCACCGCCCTGGAAAGCGCCCTCCGGGGGGATCCCTTTAATTCCCGGGCGGAAACCTTTACCGGCGCCCAGTCCCGGTCCCAGGGGAAGATAACCATCCTGGACACGAAAATCGCGGGGGTTCTTAACTTTACGGTATCTAACGATTTTTCCCACTGGAGCGCCGGCCATGATCTTTCCCGGTCCTTCGGCCCCTTTTCGGTCTCCGAAACCTTTAACGCGGACCCCGCGGAGGGCGGGGAGACCATGGACCATCGCTTTTCGCTGGGATTAGACACGCCTTTTTATGGAAAGATCTCCTCTTCTCTGGGCTATCAGTACAATAAACTCAGCCGAAACTGGGACACCGCCTGGGGGATCAGACCGGAACAAAACGGCCGCCCCGGTTTTTCCCTGGAGGGGGGCGTAAAATACACGGAAAAAACCGGCCAAGTCCTGGAGTGGATGCCCAACTACGCCCATACCTGGGTTCAAAGCTGGCCCTATATGATCCCCGATTCTGGCGCGGGAGTGGAGGGGCGGATCATCCAAAACCGGGATCTCCGGGCCAGGGCGGGTTTTGTCCTGGACTTCCTGCCCGCGGGGGCGGATCTTTCCGTTGAGGGAACCAGCGCGGTTTCCATTCCCCTGGAACTAACCACCTCCTCCTCAAGGGTCCGCCTGCTTTTTCCCTTTCACTTTGGCCCCCTCCGGGGCGCCCTGCGTTCCGAGCGGGGCCTTTCCCAAAGCCTGGTTTACGCGGCGGAGGATACCGCGGGCGATGTTTCTCAATACGGGCAAAGCCTTTCCGCCGCGGCCCCCCTCTGGCGGCGGATACCGGTCTTTGCCCTCTTTGACCCGGACCTGGCCGAGGCCATGGACAAAACCCTTTCCAACTACGGGCGGAACGCGGACAACGCCCGGTTCAACGAGGTCCTGGCCTTGAGCCTTTTTTTTCCCGAGCGTTACGATTGGCTTTCCCTGGTTCTCCCGGTAAGCTTCCTCACCCAGCTGGACAGAACCATGGATCAGCGCATGGACACCAGGCTTGACGTGTTCACGATCAGTTCCGTTTTGGGCTTTTCCTCAATCAACCTCTTTGGCGCCATGGGGAGCCTCCCGGTTTTTCGCTTCTATCAGAGTGATGAACTAAGCCATTCCCTCGCGGGCATGATTTCCATCCCCCGGTCGGAGGATCCCCGGTGGAGGATTCAGGCCGAACAAACGGTGAATTTTTCCGGTTTCAAGGGGGCGGAACTGGGGCTGAACAACGCCCTTACGGTCTCTTCCACCGGCTGGGCCGACAGCTTCACCCTCCTCTGGACTATCCCCGCGGAAAGGACCCTCCTCGCCGTCTTTTACCATTGGGGGATAAAGAAAATAGCGGGAAGCGGTTACTTCCCCGCGATAGACGAACTGGCCGCGGGGGGGCACGATCGGTTCCTCCGGGAATCGCTGGAACTGGTTCTTGACTATTCGGGCGAGTATGGGACCTACGCTCTTCTTTTAGGGCACGAATCGGTGGTCCGGGCCCTGGGCAGACTGACCCTCACGGGGTTCGCCAAACTGAACATCCTGCGGAACATGGAACTTGAGACAACCGCCCTCAACATCAGTTTTGGGACCACCCTGACCCTTACTTTTTAGATCCCCCGGGTTCCGGTTCCTCCGGTTTTAGTTCCCCCAGGACCTTCCGGATCTCCGTTTTTTTCCCCTCGGAAACCGCCGTACTCGCCAAAAGGCCGTCAATGGCCCGCTGATCCTTAAAACCGCCGGTTAAGGCTTCCCGCAGCGCGGCAATCCCCTCCGTGGAGACCGAATCCCCCTTAAGGCGGGCGGCGGCTACCCGGAATTTGACCAGGGAAAGATCCGGCTTATCCTGGGAAGAGTCGTCCAGCACCCGCTTATACTCATTCAGGGCTTTGGCGTAAAAACCCTGTTCCTCAAGGAATTCGCCGTAATCAAACCGTATCCGGGGGCTGGAACTTTTCAAAAGGCAGGCCCGAAAGGTATCCGCCGCCTCGGGTTTTCCCTGTTTTTTCTGGGCCCTGGCCAAAAGGTACAGCGCGTCGGCGTTTTCCGCGTTTTTATATTTGACCAGCACCGCCTCCGCCTCCGGCGCCTTGTCCAGCGCCATGAGTACCAGGGCGTAGTTGTAACCCTCGTCGTAACTTTCGGGAACCAGCGTCAAAACCTGGTCGTAATAGGTTTCCGCCTTTTCAAGGTCCCCGTTTTTTATAGCCGCGTACGCCGCCGCCCTCAGGGCCATAACGTTTTTGGGATCCTTTCCCAGGATCCACTCAAAATGCCGGAGGGCGTCCCCGTAACGGTTTTTCTCATAGGCGATCCGGCCCAGGTTGTATTCCGAGGCGTTCCGGGTACGCCTGTGGAATTTCGCCTTGCCAAACCATTTTTCCGCCTCGTCATATTTTTTTAAATCAAAGTAAGCCGTCCCCAGGGCGTAAAATTCCTCGGCCCTGGCGGAGGTAAGGCAGGAAACACAGCCCAGGGCGGATAAAAGGGAAAGGAAACAAAGGGCCAGAACGGAAACGGAAGGCGGGATTTTCATCACCGGCCGGTTCCCAAAACCGTGTTCTCTATTTCCTCAAGCTGTTTACGGTAAAGCTGGGCGATATTGGAGCCATAATCGGCGATAAGCTGGATAATGTTCCGGGGGCGTTCGGGCAGATCGCCGCCGTTGATCCGGTCCCCCGCGTCCCCCAGTCCGGGCAGTATATAGGCCAGATCGTTCAGCGCCGGATCCATCCAAAGGGTATAAACGCTGCAGTTTTCCAGGGCCCGCACCACCCTAAGAGCGCCTTTAAGGGCGGCGATCACGTTAACAAACCGCACCGACCGGGGTTTAATCCCCTCCCCCAGCAGATACTTAACCACCGTCACCAGGCTTCCCCCGGTGGCGTTCATCGGATCGGCGAAGATCAGGTCCTTGCCATCCAGGGCCTCAAGGTTGAAGTAGGACCGGCCCAGGTCCAGGATATACTCCATGTCGTTTTCGCGCTTCGACTCGTCCCGGTTGATCTTGAAAAGCGCGAAGGGGGTAACATAACCGTGGGAAGAATACTCCTCAATTTCCTTGGAAAGAATCATTGAGGGAAGCAACGCCCCCCGGAGCATGACGCACATCACGGTATTCTCGATTTTGTCGTCAATGTTGTTGATCTTGTGGATAGCGAAATTCGGCGCCGGCACGCTGACCGGGGTTTGAACCACCATGTAATTTTTATTGGAACTGGGGGTACCCCCATAGGCGAGCTTAAAGAGCATCTCATAGGCCCGTTGCACATAGTACACAAACTCCCCCTGCCTGGTACGGTAATCCCGGAGTTTGGCTATCACCCTGGAGGCTTCCGGGTGGCTTTCATGGGGGGTTAGAAACGAATAGACCTGTATCCCCGGCTCTTCTTTACAGAGATCCCGCATCAGGGTCCCCATTTCATTGTAGAGCTTGATCAGGGTTTTCTCTTCCCCCTCGCGTTCCGGCCCGGGCCCGGCGGTGGAAAGAACGTTGAAACAGGCCAGGGCCTTCCGGTAGCGGTCATCCATCAGGGCGATATGGGCCTTATCGGCGTCGGTTAAAAAACCATCCAGGTCCTCCGCTTTTAAAATAACTTTATCCATGCCGGCGTTTCCCATCGTTAATTAAATTAAAGGGTTATGGAAAGACTTTGTCAACAGGACCCTCACCCGCCGGCCTGAACCCGCTGGTCCCCGATTTCCGGTATCCGGTCCAGCCTGGGGTTCCGCAGTTGATCCGCCGAGCGGCCTCTCCATTCCCCCTGCCCCCGGTCCCTTAAAAAGGCCCAAATCTCCCGGGCGGAGGCGCTTTTCCCTCCCGCGTAGAGGGAATTGGCCAAATAGTACAGGGTTCTAAAGTATTCGGTTTCGGCGATAAAAGCTAGGAGATCCCGCCGGGGCCGCACGTCATCCATAAGCCGCTCCAGGCCGGTAAAGGTATAGTCGTAGGCGTTCTTCTTTAACGCCTCGATAATCAGGGTATTCTGGATCAGCGCGGCGAAGAGCAGATGTTCCGCCGCCCGGGTATGCCGTCCGTAGGCGTAATAGTACAACCCCAGCCGCCGGTGGGCCTTTTCCACCATGGGGACGTTATGGCGAAAAAGAAGCAAAAACCGGTCAATCCCGTTGGTTTCCAGGCTCCGCGTCATGTTGGACCTGGTAAAAGATTCCCGGCTCCAGAGGGCGTCGGCCTTAAGAATATCCTCCAGGATGGTTACCATTTCGGTATACTCGGTCCGGACCCGTCTAAGGTCCGCCGTTTTGTACCGGATCTCCGTGTCAAAACCCGGGGTTTCCAGCAGGTCCCGGTGGTCGTAGGCCTTTTGGTACTGCGATAAGGCGACGCCCAGCTCCCCCTCGGCCCTATATACTTCCCCTATCCAGTACTCCGCCTCCGGATAGATTTTAAGTTTCTGGATTTCCCTCAACGCCGCCTGGGCGGAATTGTTTAAGCGCCGCTTGGGAACCCGGTAGTACAACTCCTTGAGGGCCTCGGCGGCGTCGGTACGAAATTCCCGCTCAATGTACACCTCCACCAAGCCCAAATCGTCCCCCAGGCGTCTCACCTCGTGGATCGACAAAAGGACGATCAGGTCCTTTTCCATCTTGGCGTAGTAGTTTTTTCTGTTTTCCCGGGCGTCCTCAAAGGCCCGGAGGGCGTCCCCGTAGGCCCCATTCCGAAAGTACCGTTTTCCCTCTTCCAGGGTATGCCACCAGGGATCCTGCCGCCGCTGGGCCGTCCGGCTTTCCTGGGCCGTCCAGTTTTGCCGCGTCAGTCCGCCTTGGGCCCCCAGGGGCGCGAGGAGGAGGACGCCGTAGATAAACGCGGCCAGATACAGGCGGGGTTTACGGCGTTCCGGTCCCGTCATAGCGTTCCATCATTTTCATCAACTCCTCCTCAAAGGCCGCGTCCGCCCCGGCGGCTTCCACGGTCCTGATGATCCGCCCCCGGGCGAAGATCAGCACCTTGTTTCCCGCCCCGGTAACGCCCAGATCGGCGTGCTTCGCCTCCTCCGGACCGTTAACGGCGCAACCCATGACAGCCACGGTAAGGTTCCTGTCCAGGGCGTAGAGCCTTTCCTTCCATCGTCCGGTAAAACCCAGGCTGTCAAAGCCGTACCTGCCGCAGCGGGGGCAGGACACAATGATCACCCCGGGCCGCCCAAACCGGGCCGCCCCCTCCCCCGCCGCGCCGGCCATATCCCGGGCGGCGTTGAGGATCTCCCGGCCGGCGATCACCTCGTTTTCCGGGGTGTCCGAAAGCGACACCCGGATCGTGTCGGCGAGCCCCTCCGCCAACAGGGGAAGGAGGGCGGCGGCGTTCCTCACCGTTCCCGCCACCAGGGGGCCCGCCTCGGTAACCCCCACGTGGAGGGGCGGCATGGACGCCCCCCCGAAACGGGCGGCAAAAAGCCTGTTCGCCTTTACAGTATCGGCAATTCCGGCGGCTTTCATAGATACCGCCACATTATCAAAACCAAATCGCCTAAAAATAGCCAGTTCCCGTTCCGCGGCTTCCACCAGGGCCAGCGCCCGGGCCTCGGCCCGGTCAGACCCTTCCTTTTCGAGGCGCTTACGCAGATCCAAGGGCAGGCTCCCGGCGTTTACCCCTATCCTGATGGGAATATTCTTGCCCGCGGCCTTTTCAAGCACCCCGCGAACCCGGTCGGGGCCGCCAATATTGCCTGGATTTATCCGTAACTTGGCGATGGGAAAATCCAGGCAACGAAGGGCTATTTTATGGTCAAAGTGAATATCCGCGCAAAAGGGCACGGGGGACCCCCTGGCGGCCAATTCTCCCAGAATTTCAGCGGCCTCCAGGTCGGGAACGGCGAAACGGAGGATGCCGCATCCCATGCGGGCCAGACGCTCAACGCGCCGGACCAGGGCGGCGCCGGCTTCCCCCCGGATACCGGCGAAAGAAAGGCGATCTTTCCACATGGTCTGGATAACCACGGGAGAATCCCCACCCAATGGTACGGGTTTAATCGAGTTAAACCCGCCAACCGTCAGGGTCCTGGAAATGTTCCGCCCCCGTAATCCCTAGGCGATAAGCATGGCAAAGACCATGACAAAGAGGGCCACGGTTTCACAAAGACCGATGATCAGCATATAGTTGCCAAAGCCCTGCTCGGTTTCCGCGTAGGCGTCCGAGGCGGAAGCCGAACATTTTCCCTGGGCAAAGGCGGAGGCGCCCATGGCGATTCCCGCGAAAACCCCAATCCCCAGAAGCTGAAAGCCGCTGAGCCGCTCCGTGGCGGCGAGGACATTCATTAAAATAAAACCGTAAATAGTCTGGGTCAAGGGAGCGCCGGCAAAGGCCACCAAAATGAAAGGCACCGGCTTGTTTTGTATAAAACACTTTTTCCAGGCCCCAATGGCGGCCATTCCCGCCGCCCCGGCCCCACCCGCCGATCCCAGGGCGGCAAGCCCCAGGCAGGCTCCAATTCCAATCTCGCCAACTAAACCAGCTTCCATAGACAGCTCCTTATACGATTCAAATTTCGTTTTTCTTTTGCCTTAACGCAAAAGGATTGTACGCGTAACCGGACCATTCCATCCCCAGATGGTTGCCGGCGTATTCCAAGAGATTAAGCCGCACCCCGTGAACCACCACGGAAAGGGCGTTCATAACGATATTGAGGCCATGGCCAAAGATCAAGATCAGCGCCGCGGCGAAGACCCTGAGGATCAGCCCCGCGCTAAAATCAACTCCCCCAAAGCCCCCCGCCGGAATGGCCATGGAGTTAAAACTCTGGGCGATGATGCTCCCCGCGAGGCCCACGGCGAAAAGGCGGATGTAGCTGATAATATCCGCGAAACTCCCCACGGCGTTTAAAAAAATCGAGAGAAAGTTGGAAAAACTTTTTCCGATATTTCTAAAAAAGTTTCCCCCATTCTGCTCCGCGAAGATGAAATAAAGAACCAGGCCCCCGCCGATAAGCCAAACGGCAAAGGGGGGCATAGGAATTTTAAGGAGCATGAAAAGCACCAGGAAGTAAAGACCGATCATCATAACCAGCCAGCCCGCCTGGGCGAAGGCGGTTAAAGAAGGCAGAAGCTTCTTAACATTCTTGCCCCGCCCCCAGATCAACTGGGCGGCCCCCACGGTAAAACACAGAAACTGTATATTCCACCGGGTCTTCAGATCGTCCATGGGGATCTCCGCGGGCAGGTTAAAGACCTTCCGCAAACCAGGGGGAAAGGGAACCAGGGGACCGGTATTGTCAAAGGGGGGAATGATCAGGGCCCGCAAAAAAGACGGCAGTTGTTCCACCGGCGCGGCGAACCAGGAGCCGGTAGCGGCCCCCCAGGCCACGGTACAAAACGAGAGAAGCATAAAGAGCTTGGCCGCGTCGGGGAACCCCGCGCCTTTAACGTTTCTGTTCTTGCTTTTTATGGCCAGCCCCGCCGCCAGAGAGGCGGCAAAGAGCAGAATCCCATAGGCGGCGTCGCCGAAGATCATGGCGAAGAAGAGACAGAAAAAAATCAGATACGAGTTGCTGATGTCGTATTCCCTGTACCCCGGCACCGTACCCAAAAAGGAAAACAGTGGATGGACAATCCGTACCGCGGGGTTGCTTTTTACCAGCGTCGGCGGGCGGTCATCCGGGCCGGGGTCCTGGGAGACCAGGGCCCAGCCGTTCTCCGCCGCCGCCCGGATAAGGACCCCTAAACGATCCCGGGGAACAAAGCCGGTGATCCATGAAATGGTAGACTCCACGGGAATCTCTTCCAGGGTTTCCATTCCCGCCCGGGCGGTCTCGAACTCAATCCGCTCCCGCAGTTCCCCCTCCTCCCGATCCAGGCTCTTCCGCTCCAGGGCCAGAACCGCCATTTCCTGTTCCGCGGCGGCGATATCGGCCTTAATGTTCCCGATCAACAATTCCACTTCGGCGAGGGAACGCGGGGGCGGGGCGAAGGGCGAAACGCCGGGAATATCCCCCGCCTCGCCGGAAGTCTCCCCGCCGCCGGGGGCGTCAAGTCCCTTTACCAGCAGGGCGCGGACAACCCGTTTGTCCCGGGAAAGCGGCAAGAGTTTTACTTCCCCCCCCAGGGAGTCATATATTTTTAAGGGAATTTCATAGGGAATCAGGGTAAGGCCGTGTTTCTCAATTAAGGACAGGTCCGCCGGATCAAAATTTCCCCAGGCCTCTATACGGCGTTTTTCTTTAACCTGGTGAAGGAGCGACTCCTGGAGCGTTTTTATCCGCTCCGCCAGCCGTAGTACCCGCGGGACCGTTTCTTCCGGCTTTCCCCGGCCCGAAGCGTCCGGGGAAAGCTCCTCCTCCGTCCGGTAACGCCGCAGTAAACCCTTGGCCTTTCCCAGGTCGGAACGCCGGCCCACAAGGGCGCCCAGGGAATCGGAGGAAACATTTTTCCTTTCCAGGTGCAATACGCCGACTTCCCGAAGTTTTTCCAAAGAAGCGGTCCAATCCCTCTCCGTAACGACAAGGGACACCTTTTTCATAGGAACTATCATTACTAAAGCCTCTCCAACCTCACGGCCTTAATTATCATAAAATACAGTATACACAAAACACCGAAAAGATCAAGGGGCTTTTTCCCGCCGCCCCCGCCTCAGGGAGTTTGGCCGGGGCCCCGATCCGATCCCGTACCGCCACCGGTACCTTTTCCACCGGCGCGATCATCTAGTTCGCCGCCCTTTCCAGTCCGCTTTTAGCGATCTTGCCCCGAACCACCGCGGAAGTCTGCTGATCCCCCAGGTACACCTGAATTTTTTTAATATTCCCCCTGGTTTCGGGAATTTTGATCTTCTCGAAAAGATTAACCCGCTGGGTGGTAACCCGCAGTTCATGGTCCAGCCGCCGGCGCTGTTCCTCCACTATTTGGGCCTCCAGATCCAGAAGGATCACCTGTTTCATCTTTTCCACCGCGACATCAAGCCACAGGGGAGTCCGGGCCAGATCATAGGGGGCGGTTATAAATTCGGCGCCCTGAAAAATCGGGATCGCCACGCCGGCGATGTTTCCCTGGGTGGTTTTAATCCGGCTGATCCTGAGGATCCCCGGGGTAAAGATCCCCTTTTCCCCAAAAACCCCCACCCAGTTTTTAAAAGCCTCGTCAAGCTCTTCCTTTTCGGCCCGAAGATCCTTGATTCGCAGTTCGGTAGTCCGTATCTCTCCCTGGAGCTGCTGTTTTTTTAACATCAGCGTAGGCAGATAGCGCTTATACATCTTAAGGGAGTCTTTTTGCTTTTTCAGCTCATTTTTGGTGAGCTTTATCTTTGCCATCGCTCATCCTTGGGAACTCTTCCCGCTAGTCCTTCTTAGGCCAGAACTTGCTAATCAGCTCGGTCCGCAGCCCCGTTTCCTCGGGGCTGAAACAATCGGCCAGGATCTCCCAGCCCAGGTCCAGGGCCTTTTCCAGAGGGATGTTAACCGAAAGGTCCATCATCTTCCGCTCAAAGAGTTCGCCATACTTAAGGAGCTTTTCGTCCCAGGCCGTCATGATAAAGCCCATGGCTTTCTTTTCCAGCGTATCCTTGTAGGCGGAGTAAAGCTTAATCATACCGTCCATCAAGGCCCGGTGATCCGCCCTGGTTTTGCCGTTTACCTGTTGTTTAAGACGGGAAAGGGAGCCAAAGGGCTCAATACGTCCATTTTTAAGGTAGTATTGGCCCTCGGTAATGTACCCGGTGTTGTCCGGTACCGGATGGGTTACATCGTCGCCGGGCATGGTGGTTACGCCGAGGATCGTGATCGACCCGGCGCTCTCAAAGTCCACGGCCTTTTCGTAGCGGCTGGCGAGCTGGCTGTAGAGATCGCCGGGATAGCCGCGGTTGGAGGGAACCTGCTCCTGGATAATAGAGATTTCCTTCAGCGCGTCGGAAAAGTTTGTCATATCGGTAAGGAGAACCAGCACGCCTTTACCCTGCAAGGCGAACTGCTCGGCCACCGCAAGCGACATATCGGGGATCATCAGGCATTCCACCGTGGGGTCGCTGGCGGTATGGACAAACATTACCGTGCGGCTTAGGGCGCCCCCTTCTTCCAGGGTATCCTTAAAGTACAGGTAATCATCGTATTTTAAACCCATGCCCCCCAGGATGATTACGTCAACCTCCGCCTGCATGGCGATCCGGGCCAGAAGCTCGTTGTAGGGTTCCCCGGAAACGGAGAAGATCGGCAGCTTTTGGGACACCACCAGGGTGTTAAAAAGGTCGATCATGGGGATGCCCGTCCGGATCATCCGCTGGGGAATGATCCGCTGGGCGGGATTAACCGAGGGTCCGCCTATGGGGATCAGGTTATCGTGGAGCGCCGGCCCGTTGTCCCGGGGGGCCCCGGAACCGGAAAAGACCCGGCCCATGAGGTTTTCACTAAAGGGAACCCGCATGGGATGACCCAGGAAGCGAACCGTGTCGCCGGTGGAAATACCCCGGCCCCCGGCGAAGACCTGAAGGGAAACGAGGTTGTCCTGGAGCCGGTTTACCTCCGCCAGGGAGGTGCCGAAGACGGTGTCCACCTCGGCCAAATCGCCGTAGCGGACCCCCTCGGCCCGGACCGTGATAACGCTTCCCGTGATGGATTCAATTTTACTATAGACCTTGTTCATAGCGCTCCGTCCTAGGCAATTATTTTTTCAGCGGCCTTATCCAGGCCCTCTGACTGTTTGTCCACCGCCTCCTCGATCTCCTTTTGCAGAGAAGCGAAGCGATCGCTGTTCCACTCAGACCCATTGTAGTCCAGGAATTTCTGCCTGAGCCGGTTGAACCAGGTCCGGGCCTCGTTTTTATCGGGAAAAGAGAACCGAGACGCCAGGATCCGCAGGAGTATGGCAAAGCAGTGTTCCTGCCGTTCGGGGCTTACCGCCGCGTCCACGGCGTCAAAGGAGTTCTGCTGGAAGTACACCGAGTCTATCAAATCCCCTTTAAGGTAGATCACATAGTCCTCTATGCTGGTTCCCTCCTCCCCCACGACCTTCATCATCTGCTCCACCTCGCTGCCCCGGCGCATAAAACCATGGGCGTACCGGACCTTGCCGGCGTCGATAATGCCGCCGTACTTGGACCAGGAATCCAGGGGGTGGATGGCGGGGAACTTGCGGGCGTCGGACCGTTCCCGGCTCAGGCCGTGGAACGCGCCCACCACTTTAAGGGTCGCCTGGGTAACGGGCTCCTCAAAGTTACCGCCCGCGGGACTTACCGTGCCCCCTATGGTAACGGACCCCAAGGAACCGTCCTTAAGCCGCACAATACCGGCCCGTTCGTAGAAACTGGCGATCGTGGATTCCAGGTAGGCGGGGAAGGCTTCCTCCCCGGGGATTTCTTCCAGACGGCCGGACATTTCCCGCATGGCCTGGGCCCAGCGGCTGGTGGAATCCGCGAGGAGCAGGACGTGCAGCCCCATCTGTCGGTAGTATTCCGCCAGGGTTACGGCGGTGTACACCGACGCTTCCCGGGCCGCCACGGGCATGGAGGAGGTGTTACAGATAATGATGGTCCGCTCCATAAGGGAACGGCCCGTTTTGGGGTCCGTTAGCTCAGGAAATTCCTTCAGGGTCTCCACCACCTCACCGGCCCGCTCACCGCAGGCGGCGATGATCACGATATCCACGTCGGCGTGGCGGCTGGTGATCTGCTGGAGGACCGTTTTACCCGCCCCAAAGGGGCCGGGAATACAGTAAGTGCCGCCCCGGGCCACGGGGAAGAAGGTATCGACAAGCCGAACCCGGGTAACCATGGGGTCCCTGGGCTTAAGCCGTTCCTCGTAGCAGTCCACCGCCCGTTTTACCGGCCAGCGGAACGAGAGGGTTACGGGAACGATATTTCCCTTCTCATCCTTTAGTTCCGCGATGGTGTCCCGAAGCCGGTAAGAACCGGGTCCCTTGATGGAGGCCACGGTATAGGAACCGTAGAGCCCAAAGGGGACCATGATCCGGTGGGTAAAGGCCCCTTCCGGCACCGTTCCCAGGGTATCGGCCCGTTCCACCGTATCCCCCACCTTCGCCGCGGGGGTAAACCGCCAGGGAATATCCGTGGACAGGGGGTCCAGATAAACCCCCCGTTCCAGGAAATTACCCGCCACTTCCACCAGCTTGGGCAGGGGGTTCTGGAGGCCGTCGTAGACCTGTCCCAGAAGGCCGGGACCCACTTCCACGGCCAGCATGTCGCCGGTGTATTCCACCTGGTCTCCCACGGCGATTCCCTTGGTAATCTCGAAGACCTGGAGCTGGGATATGTCCCCCCGGATCCGGATAACCTCGCTCTTAAGCCGCTTGTCCGCGACCCTGACATAACCGACCTCGTTCATGGAAACGGCGCCGTCAAAACGGACACTCACCATATTACCGTTAACGGCTACCACAGTACCTTTTGTTCCGGTCATTTTGCCTCTCCCACGGGTGAGTCACCCGACCGCACGCTATCCAGAATCGTAGCGTACAGTGATTTATATTCCGTGAATCCCTCTTCCACCTGAAATGCCTCCCGCCGCTCTAAAAGGAACAGCTTAAGCAGATAGGCGTAAATCGTGTTCCGGTCAAAGTAGTTGATCCCCTGTAGAACCTCAATGGCGTCCCACCGGGCCTTATCCAGAAGCAGTTCCGCTTCCAGGGGGGATTCGGCGGCGGCCGCGGCCTTTACCGCCGCGACCGCGGCGTCCGCCGGATGCGCGGGCGGTTCCACCGGGGCGTCCCCTTCCCGTTTTAGGCGCTGGGCCCGGTGCCGGGCCAGGTTAAGCCGCAGGGCCCGCTCCCATTCCCGCCAGCGATCGATAAAACCACACCCCGAGGGGGGGGCGCTATCCGCGTAGGCGGGGCCGGAATCCCCCAAGGGGCCTTCCGCCCTTCCCCCCGGGTCCAGGCTCACCAGGTCCAACAGAACCTCGTCCCCCCCGTTCAGCAGGGGCCTGGCGAGATCCCGAAAAGCGGCGGAGGACATGGGGAGGGCCTGCCCATAGATGAGACAGGGAAGCTGGGACGCTAAATAATAGTACGATCCCACTTCATCATTCCTTTATCGCGTTCTTGAGGATCTCCGTCAAACGGGGATTGAGATACGCGGAAAGGAGTTCGGCCACCGAACCGGCGGAAAAATCATAGTAAGCCGAGCCGTCCTTGGCGGCGATCCGAAAGCCCGCGCCCAGGTTACGATCCGATTTAAGCTCCACCCCGCCCTTGAGTTCGGCGGCGAGCTTGTCATTAAACCAGGACTGGAGCTTGCCCAGTTCCCCCTCGGAGAGGAGGACGTCAAAGGACGCGTCGGCGCCCCTGGAAGCCCAGGCCTTGAGGATCTCCGGCAAAGCGGCCTTGAGGGTATCTTCCCCATAGGCCTTGGCCGTCTCCCGGGAAACGATTTTACCCAGCAGCGCCTCAATTTCCGCCTTAAAGGCCAGCACCAGGTTACGAGAGGCCTGGTTCAGGGCGGCGGTTCCCGCTTTTTCAAAGCGTTCGGCGTCCGTTTTGGCCCTGGAGACGATCCCCTCCGCCTCTTTTTTGGCGGCGTCCACAATCCCCTTGGCCTCCGTCTGAGCCTGAGACCTAAGCTCCTCCGCCTCTTTCGAGGCGGCTTCCACCCCGTCTCTTTTTATCTTATCGATGAGTTCTTGAAGATGGATATCCATCATCGCCTCCTTAACTAATTTCCCTGTTAAGTGTACAGGTTTTACTCAAACCGCGCAAGCCCCCGGATCAAAAATCCCGCGCGATTTACCACGAGAGGGAAAATACCGCCTTTTCGTGGTATTCCCGGTCCGGACCGAAGATCGCGCTGGGAAATTCCGGTTTATTGGGGGAATCGGGAAAATGCTGGGTTTCCAGGCAAAATCCCGCGTTTTTCCCGTACACCGATCCGGTTTTGCCCAAAACGCCATCCAGGAAGCTTCCCGCGTAAAACTGGACCCCCGGCTGGCTGGCGGCGACTTTGAGGACCCGGCCGCTATGGGGTTCCCGGACCTCCGCGCGGGGCGGCGCCGCGGGTCCCGCCGGGTCCCGGATCCGCCCAGCCTCCGGCTCCCGGCCCGGCCCGGGGAAACGCGCGTCCCCGTCCAGGACAAAACAATGGTCGTAGCCATCCCCCGGGGCGGGCGGGCGGCCGCCGTGGACCGCGGCGTAATCCCGGGCTATGGGTTTGGAGGACCGGAAATCAAAGGGGGTTCCCTCCACGGGGAGGAGCCTTCCCGTGGGGATCCGGTCCGGCCCAACTTCCACATAGGAGGAGGCGCGCAGCCTCAGTTCATGGGAAAGGATATCCCCGTTCCCCTCCCCGGCCAGGTTAAAATACGCGTGGTTGGTCAAATTGACCGGACAGGGGGCGTCCACCCACGCCTGGTAGCGGGCGGTGATCTCGTTGGCGCCGTTAAGGCCGTAGGTTACCGCCGCCCGGAGGTTTCCCGGAAACCCCCCCTCCCCATCGGGGCTTTCCAGCTCAAAGCGGACAAAAACCCCCTCCCCATCGGTATAGGGAAAGGCCTTCCAAAGCCGCTTGTCAAAGCCCCGGCGGCCGCCGTGGAGGGTATTCTCCCCCTCGTTTTTGTAAAGGCCGTAGGTTTTACCCCCCAGGCTAAAGGCCGCGCCACCGACGCGTCCGGCAAAGCGGCCAATGGTGGCGCCAAAGTAGGCGGAACGGTGAAGGTAGCCCTCAAGGGAGGAAAACCCCAGAAGGACATCCTCCCGGCCGGTTTTTCCCGGAACCAGCAAAGAGGTCCAGACCGCCCCAAAACTGGAAAGGGAGAGGGACAGATCCCCCGCCCGCAGGGTATAGAGAAAGACCTTGCTTCCATCGGAAAGAACCCCAAAGGGTTTTTTGGATATGTTCATAACCCGCCTCCTACGCCAGCATTTTAGTACGTTTTTTCCCCTCGCGCAAGTTCCCCCCCGGGCGATTCCCCCTCCCAGCCGGCGATTTTCCGGTGCAGGGTCTTCCGGGCCAGGCCCAGGACCTCGGCGGTTTTGCTTTTGTTCCCCTTGAGGCGGGTCAGGGTTTCCCGGATGATAACCCGCTCCGCCGCTTCCATGGAAACCCCCAGGGGGACCCTGATCCAGTCCTCCTCGCCGGCGGGCCTGATCGTGGGGGGCAGGTCCTCCCCGGTGATGACAGCCCCCTTGCACATCACCACGGCGCTTTCCACGCAGTTCCGCAGTTCCCGCACATTCCCGGGCCAATCGTAACCGTAGATCGCCGCCCGGGCCTTATCGTCGATGCCCTCTACCTGCTTGCCGTTTTCCCGGGCGAACTCCCGCAGGAAGGCGCTGAAAAGCAGGGGGATATCCTCTTTCCGTTCCCTCAGGGGGGGGACATGGATGTTGACCACGTTAAGACGGAAATAGAGGTCCTCCCGGAAAGCGCCCTTTTCGATTTCCCGCTTTAAATCTTTATTGGTGGCGGCGAGGATCCTCACGTCCGACTCTATGGTTTCCTCCCCCCCTATCCGCTCAAATTTCCTTTCCTGCAGGACCCGCAAAAGCTTTATCTGAATGTTTTGATCGATTTCCCCGATTTCGTCAAGGAAGAGGGTGCCCTCGTGGGCCAGCTCAAAGCGGCCCCGGCGGCGGGATACGGCGCCGGTAAAGGCCCCCTTTTCATGGCCGAAGAGCTCGCTTTCGATCAGGGAGCCGGGGATGGCGGCGCAGTGGACTTTGATAAGGGGCTTGTTTTTCCGGGGGGAAAGCTCATGGAGGGCGTCGGCCACCAGTTCCTTGCCCACCCCCGATTCCCCGGTGATAAGGATAGAGGCCTTGGCCGGCGCCGCCTGGCCTATTGTGTCAAAGACCCGTCCCATGGCGGCGCTGGTGCCGATCATCATCTTAAACCGCTTATTCCTGGAAAGCTCCTCCTCCAGGTTCTGGTGCTTGAGGGACAGTTCATGGTTCGCCAGCGCCCGTTTAACCAGCATGGAAAGATGATCCAAATTAACGGGCTTGGTTAAAAAATCGTAGGCCCCGTTCCTCATGGCGGCCACGGCGTTTTCCACCGTGCCGTGACCGGTAAGGATGATCACCGGGAGGCCGGGGTTTTCGGCGCCGATCTTCCGCTGGAATTCCTCGCCGTTTAAGCCGGGCATACGAAGATCGGTGATCACCAGGTCTATATCCCCCTTCTCAAAGCGCCGCCAGCCCTCCTCGCCGTCGCCGGCGGTTACCACCTCGTAGCCGTCCATTTCCAGGGCCGCGGCCAGGCCTTCCCGGATATTTTTTTCGTCATCCACAACTAAAAGCCGGAATTTCATAACGCTTCCCCCTCAACTTGAACGGTAAAACCGGCGTTCCGGTTTGTCCCGGCGGTTACCGGGACGGACTCCCCGGCGGCCGGGCTTTCCCCCGCGGAAAGAAGCCGCCGTTCCCTTTGGGGTATGGGCAGGGCGATGGTAAAGCAGGTTCCCTCCCCCTCCCGGGAGGAAACGCTTATTTCCCCCCGGTGTTCCCGGATAATCTTGAATACCAGCGTCAGCCCCAGGCCTGAACCCCTTTCCTTGGTGGTAAAATAGGGATCGAATATCTTCGGCATATTCGCCTCGGGAATCCCCGCGCCCGTGTCCCGGACACTGATCAGCGCCTCGTTGTCCTTTCGTCCGGTCTTAACGGTGAGCGTCCCCCCTCCCTTCATCGCCGCGGAGGCGTTCTGGATCAGGTTCAAGATGGCCTGTTTCATGATCCGGTCGTCGAATTCCAGGGGGGGGAGGTCCTCGTCCAGTTCCAGTTCCGTCCTGACCTGGGCCGCCTCCAGCTCATAGCGGGTAAAGTCCAGGGTTTCCCTTAAGAAGGCGTTAAAATTCCCCTCCCGCAGGTCCAGCGTCATGGGCCGGACGGCGAAAAGAAAATCCACCACGATATGGTTAAGCCGCTCTATCTCCTCGTTGATCACCTCCACGTAGTGGTGGAACATTTTAAAATAACCGGTCGGCCCCCGGTCCGCCGCCCCGGGGTTTAGTTCCGGCCTGTCCTCCGGGTGATTCGAGTAGTACAATTCCTCGTTCTTCGCGAAGGCCTTTTGTAAAAGCTGGATATGGATGGAAATGGAACCCAGGGGATTTTTTATCTCGTGGGCCACCCCCGCCGCCAGGGTGGTGAGGCTGGCCAAATTCTCGATCCGCCGGATCCGGAATTCGTTTTTCCGCTTTTCGGTAATATCCTCCACATGAATAAGGGAGCCCTTAACCTGGTAGTCCTTAACCAGGGGAAAAACGCTGATCGAAAGGAGCCTGCTTAAGCCCTTGTTCTCAATCTCAAATTCCCGTTCCCGCGCGTTGTCCCCCGAAAGCAAAACCTCCTCAAGAAAATCCGCCACCCCGTCGTCCCGGATCAGGTTCCAGGCCCGGACCGGTTCCTCCCCCCGGCGGGAAAGGGGCAAAAGCCGGTCCAGGTACTTGTTGGCCAGGATCAGGTTGTGATCCGAGTCGCAGACCAGAACCCCCTCGGTGAGGGAATCCAGCACGGTCTCCAGCAGGTCTATATCGGTGGACATGGAAAAAAGCAGGGTCTTGATCTGCTCCGGGGTAAGTTTATCGATTTTTCGTAGCGCCCGGGGGATAATTGGTCTCACGCGCCGATTCCCGTTTTCAGGGCCTCCAAAAGCCGTTCCAGCGCCATGGGGGGGGCGATGTTGTAGGAGCCGGTTTCGGCGGCGGCCCGGTTCAATTCCCTAAGCCAGAGCCCCGCCCAAACGCTCTTTTCCGGGCCGCCCTGGCCGTTTCGCAGCCAGGCGGAAAGGAAGGATTCGATGTTTCGCAAAAACTGCCGCCACAGGCCGGGGACCTCAAAATTATCCGCCCCCTTAAGGATCGTTTCCAGGGCGCCCTTAAAATCCTCCGCGGGCCGGCTCATACCCGCCTCCCCGGCGATGGGGACGGCGAATTTCCCCAGGTCCGCGAGGACCGGCGGGATATCCCGCCGCTTTCTTCGCAATCCCCGGGCCGCCTCCGCCGCCACCGAGGCGGCGAAAAAGGCCCCCAGGGGATAGAGGGTTTCCCCGCTGGCGGGAAGAAAGGAATTCAGGTACGTTTCGATGGCGCCGGATTCCCCGGCGGGGACGGCCTTTTCGGCTTCCAGGGGCTCCCGGAAAATCCGGCTGATCACCTCCCTTTCCCCCTGAAGGCTTCGTTTGACAAAACGGTACTCCCGCAGCCGGGACAGCAGGGTGGGCGGAAGGCTCCTGGGCCGGGAACTGGTAAGGACCAGCGTTACCCGGGGAGGGGGCTCCTCCAGGATCTTGAGGAGCGAATTTTTGGCCCCCTCCTGGGTCTGATCGGCGTTTTCTATGATTACGCACTTGCGCCTGCCCAGGGGAGCCAGCCTGGTCCAGTAAGAAGCCCGGCGTATCCAGGCGATGGGAATCAACTCCCCCAGGCCCTCGGCTTCCAGTTTGGCGGCCTTTTTCAGGATTCCATCCAGGAGCTTTTTCACGTTTTCCCCGGAACCCTGGGGGGGCATCCCCTCAAAGTCCCCCAAATCCTCCTCCAGGGCGCTTATGTGGACGCCGATCTTTCCCAGCTTGGGGTCATCCTCCCAAAGGACCGGATCGAACCGGGCCAGGAGCTTGCGGACCGAGCGGATAAAGAGGATCCGCGCCCCCCCGCCGAATTTACCGGGTTCCCCCTCAAGGCCCCGGAGGAAGGCTCTGGAGGAGGCCGCGATTTCCTGGAAGAAACACCGTCTTCCCAGCAGGAGGAGATCCGGGGAAGCCAAGCCCCGGTGCCGGACGCAGCTGGGGCAGGAACAATTCCAGCCGCCGGGGTTTTCCCCCTCGCAGCCCAGGACCCGGGCCAGTTCCAGCGCCGCCGCGCCCTTACCCCCGTATTCGGGACCGGAAAAGAGGATCGCCGGCGCCAGGGAACCGGCGGTAATATCGGCGACGAGCCTTTCGGTTACCGGCTGGTGGAGGATGTTCTCAAACATGAAATCCCCCTATGAGGGGCAGGAGAAGGCGGGCGAAAACGCTTTTTTCCAACAGATCGCCGGCGTCAAAGAGGGGCTGAACCCTCAGCAGCAGCGACACCGCCGAGAACAGGGCCAGGGCTTCCCCCGCCCCCAGAACCAGCCCCAGGGCGCGGTCAAGTTTATCCAGGTTCATGCCGGCAATGATATCGGCCGCGAACCGTCCCAGGATTTTTCCCGCGAGAAACACCGCGGTAAAGATCCCCGCGAAGGAAAGGATCTCCGGAACCACCGCCAGGCCGGGAAAAAACCGGGCCCGCAAAAGGGCGGCGCCGTTCTTAAAAAGAAACAGGGCCGCGATAACGCCCAAAGCCAGGGAGGCGATGGAAAAGAATTCCCCCGTAAAACCCTTTAGGAACCCCCGCGGGACCAGGAGGATCAGGAGGATCAAAAAAAACAGGTCCAGCGCCGAAAGATTCATGGGCCTTTTCCCGTCGTCCCGGGATCCGGCGGCCCCAGGGCCTCCATGAGCGCGCGGGCGATCAACGCCGCGCCGTCGGCGGCGCCCACCCGGGCGGCGGCGGCGGCCATGGCCGCCCGTCTTTCCCCGTCCTCCGCGAGGCCCATTACCGCCGCGAGCAGATCCGCTTTTTCCCGCCGGTCCGGGGCCAAAACCAGGGCGGCGCCGGCTTTTTCAAAAAACGCCGCGTTTTCCACCTGGTCCCCCCGGGTCCCGGAGCCCGCCAGGGGAAGGAGGATCATGGGTTTACCCGCGGTGGCGCATTCCCAGACCGAGCCGGCGCCGCTTCTGCACAGCACCAGTTCCGCCGCCGCCAGAATGTCGGGCAGTTCCGCGTTCAGGTAAGGATAGGGCTTGTACCGGGGAGCGGGGGAAAGCCCCCCCGGGACCCGTCCCGTCTGGTGAACCACCAGGTAGGGTCCGGTAAGTTCCCCCAGGGATTCCCCCACCAGGCGGTTCAATTCCGCCGCCCCCTGACTGCCCCCCAGCGCGAGCAGTATCCTGTCGCCGGGGGCGGCCCCCACAAAAGCCCGGCCCCGGCGGGGATCGGCGGTCCTGAATTCGGGACGCACCGGGTTGCCCAGGACCAGGGTCTTGTCCCGCCAGGCCCCGGGAAACCGTTCCGCCGTTTCCGGATAGGCGGTGATGATCCTCCCCCGGCCCCGGCGGGCGAAACGGGCGTTAATCCGGGTAGCCAGGCCGGGACTGTAATCCGACTCGTGGGTAACCACGGTAATCCCCAGGGAGGCCGCCGCGGCGCAGGGGGGGACGCTGACAAACCCCCCCTTGGAAAAGAGGAGGGCGGGCCTTTCCCGCTTTAGAATCCGCCGGGCGGCCAAAAAGCCCCCCAGGACCCGGAAAAGGTCACTCAGATTCTTTAGGGAAAAATGACGCCTGAGTTTTCCCGCGGGGACGCCAAAAAACTCCAGCCCCGCCCCCTCCACGATGGACCGGTCCATTCCCAGGGAGGAGCCAAGCCAGAATATACGACAATCCAGTTCACGCTTAAGGTAGGCGGCCACGGCCAGGCCGGGATAAATATGCCCCCCCGTCCCGCCCCCCGTAAAAGCGATATTGAGCATACCCTTACGGTATACCATCCCCCGCTTTTCCGCAATATTGGCTGGCGGGGCGCTCTCAATGTTACCATGCCGCCACTATTCCGGCGCCTATGCTGTGGAGATAACGGTTGTCCGCGAATAAAAAGCCCCGGTATTTGAGTTCAAACCCCATCCCGAGTTCCCCCGGTGTGTTCTCCAGCCAGGTAAACCGGAGTCCCCCCGCGAAACCGGGAACCGCCCACTTCCATCTGGAAAAAAGGCTGGGATACGGAAGATACCCCAGGGCAAGAAAGCCGTCGGCAAAGGCTTTTAGCTGAAAGTTTTCATTGTTGCCGGATACCAGGGGTATCTGCAGCCCGGCGTTCAACAAAGCGCCGCCGTATGGGGTTGATGGAG
>JAIRPD010000073.1 GCA_031257195.1 Treponema sp.
TTACCGACAGGGCGGTTAGAAAGGCGGCCATCTGAATATCGCTGGCCTTGCCCTCCATGATTTCATCCATCACCGCCTCGGCGGTTTCCCGGCTCAGGTTCTCGCGCCGGGCGGCCTGCGCAATCGCTTCTTTTATCATCCTCAACTCCCCTCCTTAAGACCATACCACATATCCCGGCGCCTGGGGAACCGCGCCCCGCCCCGCCGGACCCGCCCCTCCCCCGGCGGAAAGAACGCCGCCCCTCCCCCCGCTTTACGCGGACTTCCGGTAAAGCCAACCCCCCCGCTCAAAATCCGCTATAAACCCGCGGCGCGGACACCGCCGTTTCCCCCGCTTTAGGCGGGGTTTCGGCTTCGCCAAGACTCATCCTCCGGCGCCGTTCTTTCATCCCCGGGAATAACGTTTATATTCCCGGGAATAAATCCTCTATTCCGGGGAATAAAGCTTTCATTTCCAGGAATAAAACTTTCATTCCCGGGAATAAAAACTTCATTCCTGGGAATAAATCTCCTATTCCGGGGAATAAACTCCTTATTCCCGGGAATAAACGTTCCATTCCCGGGAATAAAGTTAGCGTTCCGGGGAATAAAGACTTCATTCCCGGGGATAAACTTCATATTCCCGGGGATACAATCCCCATGCCGGGGACTTGCGTTTTTATTCCCGGGGATGTAGTATAAAGGGAAAGACGCTAACAAGAAGGAGCCGCCCATGCCGGATTGGATACCAACAAAAGAACGCGACCGGATCGACCTGATGCGAAAATGGAAGGAGGGGCTCGCCAATCCCGGCTACCGGGCCCGGTTCGGCTGGGACGAGGCGGATTGCGGGGAGGTCGCGGCCGCGATAGACGCCGCCCTGGAGGCCAGCGCCGCCCGTGAGGCGGACAGGACCCCGGAAAAACGGCTCGCCAAGGACCGCGCCCTCAAGGCGGCGGTGGACGCTATCCGGGAGTTCGCCAACTCCCGCCTCCGGTACAACAAAAAAATACCCCCCGGGACCCGGCTGGAGTTCGGCCTCCGCGAAAGGGACCTCCAGCCTACGCCCGGCGGGGAGCCCGCCACCAGGGCGAATATCACCGGCCTGAAACCCCTGGGCGGGGCCGCGGTGGAAATCCGCTTTCAGGACGAAGCCGCCCCCCACTCCTGGGCTATCCCGGCGGCCTACAACGGCTGCCTCCTTTTCTACGCCGCCGGCCCGGAGCGGGTGGAGGACTACGCCCTCCTAACCTCCGTGGAATTGATGACCTCCCATATCTGGCGGCTGGAACTGCCCCCGGACGCGGCCGGTTCCTGGTTGTCCCTGGCGGCGCGGTGGCAAAACCACAGGGGTAAAAAGGGCCGGTGGAGCGAAATTCTGCACCTCGCGGTTAGTTAAGGCCGCCGCGAAGCGGCGGCCTTAACTAACCGCGGAGTTTTTGCCCCAGGCAAAAACTCCCCGCGGCAAAGCCGAAAACCCCGCTCAAACCCGCACGACGGGCTCGCGGTCAAACAGCCGCGTCCTTGCGGCCAGAGACGGGCGGCCTCAACTAACCGCGGAGTTTTTGCCCCAGGCAAAAACTCCCCGCGGCGCGCTTGGTCACAGCCGCGTCCACGCGGCAGGCTCAGGGACCGGAGGGCGCCGGGCGGCCCGGGGGCGGGGAGGCCGCGCGGAACATTATGGCAACCCAGAAAAAAAGCCAAAGGGCCTCACGGAGCGGCCCGTTTACCCACCCGGAAAACGCCCTCATCCCCGCCAATCCGTTGTCCATCTGTTCCGCGCGGCCGCCCCGCCCCCGGACCGCCCGGCTTCGCTGGACGCGTTGGCCGCGGTGGCGCCCCCGCGCGAACTCCCGCCCGGCCGCTTTGTTTTTACGCATTTACGCGCCGCGCCCGCTTGACAAAATCGTTTTTTCCTGGTATGCATAAATAGAGTCCTTCCCCAGGGAAGGTTTGGGGGCGTAGTGAAGCTGGTTTATCACGCTGGCCTGTCAAGCCGGAGATCGCGGGTTCAAGCCCCGTCGCTCCCGTCGCCCCGGTTTGGTTTTCGTCAAAGCCAAACCGGGGCGTTGCGATTTTAACATTACGCGGCTGGCCGCCGCGGGCTCCGGGTGGTTCCTGTCAAGCCGCCGGGGTAACGTTTAAAGGCTGGCGGCGTTTTCCGTTCGCGGGCCGGAGGGACGCGTGGTTGACCGGGTACTGATCGATACCTTGAATATCCAGGCCAGGGATCTGGCCCTCCGCTGGAAGAATCTTATCCGCAAGACTCCCCAGCTTAAGCACTACACCGAAATGAACGACGCCGCTCTGATCGACGCGGGGGCGGCCTTTTACCCCCTCCTGGGCCGTACCCTGGACCGGGGGCTCGACCGGGCCCTGGTGGGGGACTTTTTTGTCCGCCTGGGCAAGGCGCGGATGAACGACGGCTTCCCTGTTTCCGAGGTGATCTACGCCGTCAACCTGGGGGAGCAGGTGGTGATAGGCTATCTGCTGAACGATTTCGCCCCGGATTCACCGGCCCGGATGTACCAGGCCCTGGGGGCGCTGAATAAAATCGCGGAATTCTTTCTTTTGGGCTGTTTTTACCTTACCAAGGGTTTTCTCGAGGCGGTCTATACCAGGATGAACAAAACCGACGCGGTTTCGGAGGAGCTGCTTAAAAAATACTTTAAGGACGATTTTTTCTTTAAACAAAACGATTAGAGGCCCAGAACGGCGGGACCGGTTCCGGGAAAAGGTTTAAAAAAGGGGGAGCTTTGGAGGCTCTGGATATAAAAACGGTTTTTACTCTGACGCTTTTTGGCCGCGCCGTCCCCATCACGGAAACGGTGGTAATCTCCTGGCTGGTCATGGCGATCCTCATCGTCCTTTCCCTGGCGGTTACCCGCCGCCTTAGGGAGGTACCCCGGGGGGGGCAGATCTTCGCGGAAGCGGCGGTGGAATTCCTCAATAGTTTCTGCAAGGGCCAGTTTGGCTCCCTGGCGAAGTATTTCGCGTCCTACGTGGGGACCCTTTTTCTCTTCCTCCTCGTAGCGAACACCATCGGCGTTCTTTCCCCGGTGGAAATCAACTGTTTTGGCCTTCATTTTGAGCCCCCCTTTGTCATCAAGCCCCCCACCAGGGACATCAACGTTACCGCCCCCCTGGCCCTGATCACCATGAGCATGGTACTGCTCTGCGGCCTTTTAAGGAGGGGCCCCCTGGGCTGGATAAAACAGCTCTTCCACCCCGTGCCGTTGATGCTTCCCTTTAACCTTATGGATTACGCCACCCGGCTGATCTCCTTGAGCCTCCGGCTTTTTGGCAATATGCTGGGGGGCTTTGTGCTGATGCGGATGATCGAGGGGATTCTGCCCCTGGCTCTGCCGATGATCTTTTCCCTTTACTTTGATTTTTTTGACGGCATTGTCCAGGCCGCCATATTTGTGTTTTTAAGCTGTATGTATTTGTCCGAGGCGGTTACCGTTGAGGAACATATAGAGTAGCCTGGGGGACGTCCGGCTGGTTGCCCCGCGGGTTTCGCGAAACGCCTCGCGTTTTGCCATTTTGAGCGCTAGTAAAGAAGGAGCGGATTATGAGTGTAGCGATGTTTGCCGCCGTTGGGGCGGGGATAGCCGTAGTGGCCTGTATCGGCGCGGGGATCGGTATTGGGATCGCCACCGCCGGGCTGATACAGAGCATAGCCCGTCAGCCGGAGGCTACGGGCAGGATCATCCCCTGGTTTTTTGTCGGCGCGGCCCTGGCGGAATCCACCGCCATCTACGGCCTGGTGATTTCCCTTATGCTGATTACCAAGATAACCTAGGGGCCGGATACAATCGCGCGGTTTTTGGCCGCGGGCCGGGGGAAACGGTGATGAACGCCGCGAGGAGGCGGTTTGTACATGCTTGATTTTTCCGTCACCTTTATTATTACCATTATCAACATCCTTTTTCTGTTCCTTGTTTTAAGGAAGATCCTGTTCAAACCCGTAACCAGGTTCATGGAGGACCGGGCCAGGCGGGTGAGCGACAGCATCGCCCAGGCGGAAAAGGATAAACAGGGCGCCAAACAGCTCCTGGAACGGTACAACGCCGCGCTGGCCGCCGCGGGGGCGGAGGCGGAGGAGATACTCCGGGCCGCCCGGGAACAGGCGGAGGCCGCCGCGGAAGGGATCCGGGCCGCCGCCCGGGCGGAGGCGGAGCGGATCACCGCCGCGGCCCAAGCCAGGATAGAGGCCGAGCGCCTGGCCGCTCTGGCGGTTTTTAAGGCCGAGGCCGCCGCCCTGGTGTTAAGCGCCGCGGGCCGGCTCCTTAAGCGGGAACTGGCCGGTCAGGAACAGCTCCGTTACGCCGCGGAAGCCCTGGACCAGCTGGGCCAGGCCGGGGGGAATTGATGTTCCACGCCGGGCCTTGGGCGGAGGCGTTTATCGCCGGTGTGTCCGGCGGCGCGGAAGACGCCGCCCTAGAATACCTGAGGGTTTTTTGCCGCGCCGCCCATGCCCTGCCGGGGGACCTTTCCGGCGGGGGCCGGGCGGAGCGCTTCAGCGCCCTCGCGCGGGCGGCCCTGGACAGGGCCGGGATCGGGGGGGCGGAGGCGGAACTGGCCCGGCGGTTCGCGGCGCTTATGATCCGGAGGGGCTGTTTTTACCAGCACAAGCGGATCATCCTTGGGATAGAACGGCTTATCCGGGCGCGAAAGGGGCGGGTGGACGCGCTGGTGGAATCCGCCGTTGAACCGGATGGGGAACTGATCGCCCGTATTGAGGAAAAGACCAGGCTTTTAACGGGGGCCCGGGAGGTATCGTTGGATATCCGGGTTGTCCCGTCACTGATAGGGGGGATCCGGCTGCGGGTGGGGAGTCTGCTTTTTGACGGGACCCTCAAATACCGGCTGCGAAAAATGGCGGCGGATTTAAAGGCGGGTTCCCTTAATCCGTTCCCCGCTTCGCGGGAACTATAATCGCGGGAGACTATGAGATGGCAAATTTCAGCGACCTTTCCAAGGTCCTTCAGGAAGAGATAAAAAACTGGGATGGCAAGGCCGCGTCCGATTCGGTGGGCTTTGTTACCCAGGTGGGGGATTCGGTGGCCTCCATTTACGGCCTGGACAGGGCCATTTACGGGGAACTGGTGGAATTCGCCTCCGGCGCCGAGGGAATCGTCCTCAACCTGGAGGAAGACAGGGTGGGCTGCGTTCTCTTCTCCGGGGAAAACCTCGTTAAGGACAACGAGGAAGTCCGGGGCACGGGCAAGGTTGTGTCGGTCCCCGCGGGACCGGGACTCCTGGGACGGGTAGTGAACCCCCTGGGCGAGGCCATAGACGGCAAGGGCCCCGTGGAGGCCGTCGAGTACCCGCCGGTGGAATCCCCGGCCCCGCCGGTGATCGAGCGGGGGGCGGTGGACACCCCCCTGCAGACCGGCGCCCTTTCGGTGGACGCCATGATCCCCATAGGCCGGGGCCAGCGGGAACTTATCATCGGGGACCGGCAGACGGGAAAGACCGCCCTGGCCATCGACGCGATTATCAACCAAAAGGGAAAGAACGTATACTGCGTGTACTGCGGCATAGGCCAAAAGTCCTCCTCCGTGGCGGCGATTATCCGGAACCTGGAAAGGTACGGCGCCATGGACTACACCTTTGTGGTTCTGGCCTCCGCGTCGGACTCGGCGGCGCTGCAATACCTGGCCCCCTACTCGGCCTGCGCCATGGCGGAGTACTTTATGCGGGATGGAAAAGACGTACTCATCGTTTACGATGATCTTTCCAAACACGCCGTGGCCTACAGGACGATCAGCCTGTTGCTGCGCCGCCCCCCGGGCCGGGAGGCTTTTCCCGGGGATGTGTTTTACCTCCATTCCCGGCTTTTGGAACGGGCCGCCAAGCTTTCCCCCCAGCGGGGGGGCGGCTCCATCACCGCCATACCGATCATCGAAACCCAGGCGGGGGACATTTCCTCCTATATTCCCACCAACGTGATTTCCATCACCGACGGGCAGATCTTCCTGGATTCGGAACTCTTCAATTCCGGTTTTCGTCCCGCGGTGGACGTGGGTCTTTCGGTAAGCCGGGTGGGGGGGACGGCCCAGTCCAGGGCGGTCCGCAAGGTTTCGGGCCGGCTCCGGCTGGACCTGGCCCAGTACCGGGAAATGGCCGCCTTCGCCCAGTTTGGCAGCGATCTGGACAAGGCCACCCAGGACAAGCTGGCCCAGGGGGAACGGCTTATGGAGATACTAAAGCAGAACCAGTTTTCCCCCCTGGCCATGGAAGAGGAAACGGCGCTGCTCTTCGCCGCGGTAAACGGCTGCCTTGCCGACATACCGGTGGATCAGGTCCGGGCCTTTGCCGCGGGGCTCCCGGAGTTCCTAAGGACAAAACACGCCGGCATCCTTAAGACCATCGCCGAAACCGGGGCCTCCACGACGGAACTGGAACAGGAACTGTCGGAGGCTATCGACGCCTATAAACAGCTAAAACGCTAGGAGCGGACCGTGGCAAACTTGCGCGACGTGCGCCTAAGAATGAAGGCCATAGAGCAGACCCTTCAGGTAACCAAGGCGATGAACCTTATCTCCACCTCCAAGCTCCGCAGGGGAAGGCGGCTTTTGGAAGACACCGAGCCCTTCTTTACCAGGGTCCAAAAGTCCATGTGCGACATCCTTTCCGGCGCGGGGAACGTACGGAGCCGGTACTTCGGCGCCGGCGGCCCGGACGCGGCCGGCCCGGCGGGTAAAGCCCCGGGCCTCCCCGCCGGGGGGGGAAAACGGGGCGCCGTCATGGTGATAACCAGCGACAAGGGCCTCGCGGGGGGATATAACGCCAACATCTTCCGGGAGGTAAACCAGTTTTGCCAGACCCTCGGCCATCCGGTGCTGATCCTCATCGGGACCATTGGCTACCGCTACTTCGCCCATTCCCCCCAGGTGATTCTGGAAAATTTTTCCTTCCGGTCCAGGCTTCCCGACATGGAAAACGCCAGGGAAATCGCCGATTTTGTCATTTCCCAGTACCTGTGGGGCAGCTTTGACGAGATATACGTGGTCTATACCCACATGTTCAGCGCGGTAAAGCTCCTGCCGGTGATCCGGCAGATCCTCCCCTTAAGCGCGGAAAAGCTTCAGGAGGACATAGCCCGGTCCGGGGGGAAAAAGCGGGTGGAACTGCGGTTCGAGTACCTCCCCTCGGAGGAAGAAGTGTTCGACGCCCTGGTACCCATGTACATCAAGGGGATCATCTACGGATGCCTGGTGGAGGCCTACGCCAGCGAACAGAGCGCCCGGATGTCCGCCATGGACGAGGCCAGCAAAAGCGCGGAGGAGATGCTCGGCGCGCTGCGGCTCAGCTATAACAGGGCCCGGCAGGCGGGAATAACCCAGGAAATGACCGAAATAGTGAGCGGCAGCGCCGCCTTAGGAGAATAACATGGCTAATACAGGGATAATCACCCAGGTTATGGGACCGGTGGTGGACGCGCGTTTTGAGGAAAACAGGGTCCCCTCCATACTAAGCGCCCTCAAAGTCAGCGTTCCCCGCCGGGACCCCTCCGGCGGCGGGGACCAGGAGGTGATCCTGGAGGTGTTGCAGCATATCGGGGACAACCGGGTCCGCTGCGTCGCCATGGAGGCCACCGAAGGCCTGGCCCGGGGACTCGCCGTGGAGGATACCGGCGGGCCGATCCAGGTCCCCGTGGGAGAAGCGGTCCTGGGCCGGATGTTCTCCGTTACCGGGCGGATTATCGACAACAAGGGGGATTTTGTCCCCCGGGAATTCGCCTCCATCCACCGGGAAGCGCCGGGTTTTGCCGAACAGCGGCCCGCCACGGAGGTCTTTGAGACGGGGATCAAGGTGATCGACCTGATCGCCCCTTACGCCAAGGGGGGAAAGATCGGCCTCTTCGGCGGGGCCGGGGTGGGAAAAACCGTCATCATCATGGAACTGATCAGGAACATCGCCACGGAACACGCGGGCTACTCGGTGTTCAGCGGCGTGGGGGAGCGCAGCCGGGAAGGGGCGGACCTCTGGAAGGAGATGAACGAAAGCGGGGTTATCGACAAAACGGCCCTGGTCTTTGGCCAGATGAACGAGCCCCCGGGCGCGCGGATGCGGGTGGCCCTGACGGGGCTTACCATGGCGGAACACTTCCGGGACCAGGGGGGCCAGGACGTGCTTCTCTTCATCGACAACATCTTCCGGTTCATCCAGGCCGGGGCGGAGGTTTCCGCCCTCCTGGGCCGGATCCCCAGCGCCGTGGGCTACCAGCCCACCCTGGCCAATGAGATGGGGGCCCTCCAGGAACGGATCGCCAGTACCCCCCAGGGCTCCATCACCAGCATCCAGGCGGTGTACGTCCCCGCCGACGACCTTACCGACCCCGCGCCGGCCACCACCTTCGCCCACCTGGACGCCACCACCACCCTTTCCCGGAAAATCGTGGAACTGGGGATCTACCCCGCGGTGGACCCCCTGGCCTCCAGTTCCCGGATCCTCGATCCCGCGGTGGTGGGGGAGGAGCATTACCACACCGCCCGGCGGACCCAGCAGATCCTCCAGCGGTACAAGGAACTGCAGGACATTATCGCGATCCTCGGCATGGACGAGCTTTCCGCGGAGGACAAGCTCCTGGTGGGCCGGGCCCGGAAGGTACAGCGCTTCTTCTCCCAGCCCTTCTTTGTGGCGGAGAAGTTCTCCGGCCTCCAGGGCCGCTATGTACCGGTCAAGGAAACGATCCGGGGCTTTAAGATGATCCTCGACGGGGAGTGCGATTCCATCCCCGAGCAGACCTTTTTTATGGCCGGGGGCATCGATGACGTTCTGGAAAAGGCAAAGTAGGGAGGATGGCGATGGCGGCCCTGTTTAAGTTCGAGGTTTACACCCCCTACCGCCGGTTTTTTTCCGGTCAGGCGCAAGCGGTAACCTTGACCCTTACCGACGGGGATATAACGATCCTGGCCAACCACGCTTTCTGCGCCGCCCCGGTGGTCCCCGGCTTTCTGCGGATCAAAGACGAAGGGGGAACCTGGAAAAACGCCTTTGTTTCCGAGGGGATCATCGAGGTCAAGGGCCACAACACCATCCTCCTCACCGACACCGCCGAGTGGCCGGAGGAGATAGACCGGGACCGGGCCCTGGAGGCCCACGCCGCGGCGCTGGACGCGATTAACTCCAGTATGTTCAAGTTCGAGTCCGCCGCCGCCGAGGCGGCCCTTACGCGCGCCCGGCTCCGTATCAAAGTCAAGGACGAGGGTAACGCCTAAAGCGCCCGGCGGGACCCCGTCACAACCAGCCCCATCCTTCCTCCGGGGGATCATCGTCATCCCCCGGAGGATCCATCCCATCCCTCCAGGGATAGGGACCGTCCCCCCAGGGATCCAGCCCCTCCGCCCCGAAATCCCGGCCGTACCCCCAGGGGCGTAACTCATCCTCCAGGGAATATACCCCATCCCTCCGGCGAGACAAATCGCGCCCCGGAGGATTTGAGCCATCCCCCCGGGGATAGGGCGTATCCCCCTGGTAATCCGCCTCGTACCTCCGGGGATCTGAGCCGTCCCCCGGAGGGGATGATCCGTACTTCGGGAGAGGCCGGTCTTTGTCCCCGGCGGGGCGCCGGACCTGGACCCCGTCCGCCGCTTCCGGGGACGGGGGCGGGGCGGATGTCCCGGCGGGGGAAGTGGAAACGGGGGCTGCCCGAAGGGCCTGAATTTTGTCCATGGCAATGATTATATTTTTTGCCCCGGGGACGCGCAAGTTTTTTTTGAAAATTTCGCGGTTTTTTGTGTTTTTCCGTCACCCCTGGGGCGATTTAACCGCCCGGGGCTCCAATCCCTCCAGGGACGCCCGGCGCCCTAGCCGTCAATGGCCGCGACGCAGAGCCGGCTCAGCTGGACGAAGTGGTTGATCCGCTTGTAGTCGTCCGCCAGCCGGGGAACCAGGGGCCGCCGGGAAAAGGAGATCAGCTCCTTCCAGTTATAGAGCAGTCCCGGGGGTTTCCGCTGGATGTCTTCCACCAGCATCCGCAGATGTTTGCCGATCACGATAAAGTGCTGGGCCGCGGTGTTGATCAGCTCCAGGGCCTCGTCGTTGTTGTTCCCCACAATACTGTTGATGTAACGGATCTGGGTCTTGTCCCGGTCCACCCGCAGGAGGGCGGCCTTGAGCCGGGAGCCGTCCACCCCGTCCTCGGACATGCGTTCGTCTATTTCCCGGATCAGGGGGGGCATCTCCGAAAGCCGGTAAAAGGCCTCGGACATGTCCTTGGAGAGGCCGTTGTTGGTCCACTGGCCCCGGATCAAGAGGAGATCGCAGAGTTCCCGCATTTCATGGTCCACAAACTCCTCCAGGAAGATCAGCAGGTAGTTGAGCCCCTCGGCGTACTGGAAATCCTCCAGGTTTTTTTCCCGGAAGGGCTCGCCCCGGGCCGGGGTGTAGTTCTCCAGCCGGGTCATACTCCCGCCGGTGAAGATCTGCTTTACCAGGGCGTTGATCTGGACCGCCCTTTGGGCGCCGGCGATCTGGTCGATCCGCTTTTTCGCCTCGGCCTTTTTCGCCTCCAGCCAGGCTTCGGCGGCCTGGGTGTTGGGGACCCGGACCTTTCCCTGCCAGACGGGGTTCCGCAGGTAAAACTGGATCATCTGCTCCACAATTCTCGATTCGTGCACGTCCTGGAGGCCGCCGATTACCTCGGCGAAGGCCCCGTGCTGGATCAGCTCCTTGCCGGCGCAGACCTTGAACAGCTCCAGGATCAGGCCCCAGTTTTCGCTGGAGGTTATGGCCCCGGTGGCGGCGGCGAATTCCTCCAGGTCCTTGTACAGCAGGCTCATCTTTACCGGCGAAAACCGGGGTTCCACGGAAAAATTCCCCCCGACAAAGTGGGGGTCGAACTTTTTGAGGATCCCAGGGAAGTTAAAGCCCACCACCTGGGAGAGGGCCTCGGCCAGGTTGTAGCAGTTGTTGACGCTGTCCATCTTTTCCCTGCTAAAGGCGGAAAGAAGCCTGTCCACATCCGCCTGGATCTCCGAAATGAGTTCCGGGGGGGCCTCCGTTCCGGCCCGGCGGGCCAGGTCCTCCGGGCTGAGGCGCCGTACCGTTTCCCGGAGCGGGAGGTCCACAAAGGCGTCCACTATCTTTTGCCGGAAGAGGTTCATCTTTTCCTCGTCCTGGGTAAAAACCCTGATGGGGAAGGTAGTTTTGTAGAGCGAATATAAAAACAGCGCCAAAGACGGGTCCGCCTCTTCTGTTTTGATCCGCAGAAATTTGACGTACCGGTTCTGGCTTAGGTCTTTAAGGGTCTGCTTAAAGAGCAGCCGTTTGTCCGACTCCGGCTCCCCGGCAAGAAAGGAAAACATTTTGCTTACAATATCTTCCGTCATACGTTCCCCCGTGTGTATTTTATTGTATACCGGTTTCGCGTTTCAGTCCAGATTGGAGGGCGTTTTTTTAAACCGGGCCACATATATGGGGCCGGACCCGCCAAGACCACCGGAATCGGGAAGGATGATCCGCCCCGGCCCGGGGGCTTCCTCCCCGGCGAAATCCGGGGGATCGATTTCCACCCGGGGGCCGTACTTTTCCCCCAGCCGCCGGGCGACGCCGCCGTTTTCCTCCTCCGAAAGGGCGCAGGTGGCGTAAACCAGGGAGCCGCCGGCCCGGAGCATGAGGAAGCAGGCGGAAAGGAGCGCCCACTGGCGGCGGGCAAGGAAACGGGGCCGGGCGGGGGTCCAGGCGGCCAGGGCCCGGGGGTCCCGGATCAGGTGGCGTTCGCTGGAGCAGGGGGCGTCCAGGAGAATCGCGGCGAACCGGTCCCGCTCGCTTTTCCGGGCGGCGGCGGCGGCGGCGTCAAAGCCCGAAACCTTTACCCTGGCCCGGATATCCGGGGGAAGGTGCCTGTCCAGGACAGCGGAAAGCCGCCGCCGTCTTTCGGGGGAAATTTCGTTGCAGAGGAGTTCCGTCCCGGGGGACATGGACAGGGCCAGGACCAGGCTTTTTCCCCCGGGCCCGGCGCAGGCGTCCAGGATCGTTCCCCCCCGGGGCAGCCGGAGGGCCTGGGCGGCGAGGACGGAGGCCCTGTCCATGTAGTAGCCCCGGAGGGACACGGCGGCGACCTCCCCCCGCAGGGCCTCCCGCAGGGCGGGCCAGCGGCCGCCGTACAGGGCGGCGTAGTAGTCGTCGAACCGGGTTGGGGCCGCGCCTTTCATGTTCCCCTAACGGTTTCCGCCGGCCCGCGTCCCTGGTACTCCACGCTCCACAGAAAGAGCCCCTCCGGCGGCAGGACCGGTCCCGCCAGTTCCCGTCTTCCCGAGGCGAGGATTTGGGCGAATTCCTCCGGGGGGGCGCCCTTTTCCCCGTAGAACAGCAGGGTTCCCGCGGCGGAACGGACCATCTTCCACAGGAAGGCGTTGGCCCGGATCTGAAAGACGATCTTGTCTCCCTGGACAAAAAACGAGGCCCCATAAAGGTAGCGCCGCCGGGACTCGCTTTTGTCCGCGGGGGAGGCGAAGAGGGAACAGTCCAGTTCCCCCCGGAGGAGGCGGCAATAGGCGTTGAGGAGGGAAAGTTCCGGCGGTTTCCAAAGCCGGAGGGCGTAGCGCCGCTCCATGGGAAGGGCCTCCCGGCCGGGAATAAAAAAATAGCGGTAGGTCCGGGACCGGGCGTCAAAGCGGGCGTGAAAATCCCCCCCCGTTTCCGCGGCGTCGAGGACCCGGATATCCCTGGGGAGGAGGCTGTTCAGGGCGGGGATAAAGCGGCGGGCCTCCATGCTGTCGATGGCGGTGTAAAAATTCGCCGCCTGACCCAGGGCGTGGACCCCCGCGTCGGTACGGCCCGAACCGGTGAGTCCCACGGGGCGGCGGTGCAGCTTTTCCAGGGCCGCCTCGATTTCCCCCTGGATGGTCCGCCCCCCTCCCCTCCCCGTTCCGCCCGGCGGATTTGGCGGGGGCGGCGAACCGGGTTCGCCCGGCGAAGCCCTCTGGCGCTGCCAGCCGTGGTATTCCGTCCCGTCGTAGGCGATGAGGAGTTTGATATTCCGCGCCATCACTCGTCGCTTTCGTTAAGTTCCTGGTTGATCCTGTCGTAGAGTTCCCGGCCATGCTCAAGCAGGGGGCCGGGCTTGCTTTTGGAGGATTTGCCCAGGCCGAATATCTTGGCGATGGTCCGCTTGGCGTTTCCCAGGGCGTCCGCCCGGGCGGCGGGATCGTCCCGGGGGCCGTACTTGAACTGGAGCAGCCCCGCCAGGTACAGGGCGCCCTCGTAGGCGTAGTTTTTGTCCGTATCGGGGCCGAAATTCTTCATCGCCGACAGGGTTTCCGTGCCGCTTTGCTCTTTGTAGATCGCCTCGTTGTACAGAAACTGGGCCTTCCTTTTAAAAAGCTGGGCCAGCCAGTCGTAGTGGTGGCCGGGGTACTTGGCGGCCAGTTCATCCAAAAGCCAGCCGGCCCGGAGGGAAGCGAGCCCCTGTTTGATGGTGGGGGAAAAATCCTTGGGGTAGTAATCGTAGCAGTGAAGGACCAGGTACAGGGAAGCGGCGCCGTTTACCAGGTCCCGGGGCTTGGTAAAATCCGCGGAGGGGAAGATAAGCCTCGCGCTTTTGATCCGGTTTTCCTGATCCTCCAGGGCCTTTCCCTTGCCGTCCTTGGGAAAGACGGTAAAATCCTTGTCCATAGAGGCGAACCAGCATTCGGGACAGACCGTGGCCTGGTAGGCCAGGGGATAGATGGTGCCGTACTTGACGGAAGGCTCGTAAAGCCGGTGAAGCTCATCGGTGATTTGTCCCGCGATAAGCCTGCCGCTGCCGGAAAGGAGTTCTTCCCGGCGGAAAACGGTTTTGCAAAGGGGGCAGGCAAACTCCTCCTTTGACTGATAGGATATTTTTAAATCCCCATCCATGACTTTACGCCTCCACCACCACCAACGCTATGGCCATATCCCCCTCGTGGGTAAGGGAAAGATGGGCCCTGGTCCCGCCGGAAACCCGCAGCGCCTCCAGGGCGCTTCCCTCCAGGGTCAATTCCGGCCGCCGGTCCAAAGGGTTCAGTACCATAATATCCCTTAGGACGATTCCCGCAAGCCCCGTCCCCAGGGCCTTTACAAAGGCTTCCTTGGCGGCGAAGCGGGCCGCCAGGGAACGAACCATGCCCCCGCCCCTCTCCCGGACGGCGCTGATTTCCCGGGGATCAAAAAACCGTTCCAGCAGGGCGGAATCGGCGGCCCATTTCTCCAGCCGGGAAACCTTTACCGCGTCTACGCCTACGCCCACAATCACTCTTCCCCCCGCCGGACTTCTACCCGGATGGTTTCCGGTTCCTTCCGTTCCACGATCAGTTCTTCCTCCACGGTAACCGCCAGGGGAAGCTCGTAACTTCCCGGCACCTCAATGGCGGAACAATCCACGCTGAAGATGCCCTCGCCGGTAAACTCGTTCAGGCGGCGCTGAACCCCTAAAATCCGCGCCGAGGCGGTGGGAGGATGGAGTTCCGCGGTAAATCCCCCGGCCAGGTCTTTTACGGCCACGGGAAGCTCCTCGAAATTCCGGATCATGATAAGCTCCCGGATAAAACCGGAGAATTCGGCGGAGGCGCCCCCACGGATCGTCAAAAGGGGGCTGGGGTTGATGATCCGCACCGGGGTAGAAAAATCGGCGTTCCGCCCCCGGAGATCGATGGATTCGGTGGAAAGTTCCGAAATCCCCGAAAGGATCTTTACGGGCCCGTCAATAACCGCTTCCATGGGATTCAGCTCAAAGGAAACCAGCTCATAACCCTGTTCCAGCAGACCCTGGAAACTCGCGGCCAGGGGAACTTTTTTGTTTCCCTTCACGTCAAGCTCCACGGAAATTTCCATGGGTTCCACCCGGATCTCCAGGTTTTCCGTTTCCGCCGGGGTGGAACCTCTCTGTATCCGCACCGGCGCTTTATACACCCCCGGCTCGCTGTACATGGAAAGATCCACAAAGGCCTCAATGTCATCCTCCGTCACGGGATAAACGCTGTTGGCGTCTCCCCGCAGGGTTACCCTAATACTCCGGGGGTAGGGACTGCCGGGGGTAAGGCCGCTGTTTAAATCCAGGCGGAGGGGAACGGAAAAAAACCGCTCCCTCAGGTCCCCCATGCGGTGAAAGGTGAAGAGAAAAATCGCCGCCACCACGGAAAGGACCTTGATATGCCATTTTTCCGTCAGTTTCGCCAGGTGCTTTTTATAGTCGATCAATCACCGCCCCCCGTCTACCGTTCTTTCATGGTTTCCGCCTGAACCACCACCGTTTCCTCCCGGCTGCCGCGAATCTGGCGATCCAGCAGCTCCTTAAGCTTGTGCTGAACCTCCAGGGGGGAAAGGTCGTAGTACAACTTCGACTCATAGGCCAGGGATATGGCCCCGGTTTCCTCGGACACCACCAGGATCACCGCGTCGCTCTGTTCCGACATCCCCAGGGCGGCCCGGTGGCGGGTGCCGAAACTCTTTTGAATATCCTGCTGCTCCGACAGCGGCAAAAGGCAGCCCGCCGCGGCGACGCGCCCCCCGTGAAGCACCAGGGCCCCGTCGTGAAGGGGACCGTCAAAGGCGAAGATCGTGACAATGAGGCTTGAGGAAAGCTCCGCGTTAAGCCTGGTCCCCGTGTCGCTGATGTGCCGTAAGTTCACCTTCCGGGGAAACACCACCAGGGCCCCCCGGCGCTGCTGGGAGAGGCTCTCCGCCGCGGTAACCACCGCCTCCAGGTGGCCCAGCCGGGGCTTGTTATCCAGGCTGAAAAGTTCCCCCTGTCCCAGGCGGATGATGATCTTCCTCAGTTCCGGCTGGAAAATAATCGCGATCACCACAAAAAGCCCCGGGGCCAGGATACTGAGGAGCCACTGCAGGGTGGTCAGCTTAAAGAGGTAGGCCACGCCGTAGATCAGGGCCAAAAAACCCGCCCCCTTAACAAGCTGCACCGCCTGGGTCTTAACCAGCAGATCGTAAACCTTGTAGAGGAGGAACGAGAGGATCGCCACGTCCAGCGCGGGACGAAGCGCGTCGTAGAATTCGGCAATCCGCTGATACCAGATCATCCTTTTTTCCCCAGGGCGCCGAATACCCGTATCAGGTCCACCGCCGCCGCCGTATCGTGGACCCGCAGAACAGCCGCCCCCCCCAGGAGAGCCGCGGCGTTGGCGGCGATGGTCCCCGGCAGCCGCCCCTCCGGAGGCCGCCCGGTGATCTCCCCGATAAAGCTTTTCCGCGAAAGCCCCACCAGAACAGGATAATCCCCCCCGCCTATTTCAGCAAGCCGATTGATAAGGAGCAGGTTATCCGCGGCGGATTTGCCGAAACCTATGCCCGGATCAAGGATGATCCGCTCCCGGGCCACACCCTCCGCCCGCGCCCGGTCCGCCGCGGCGAGAAGGAAAGCCTTCACCTCCCCCGCCGCGTCGGCGTAGGTTCCCGCGGCCTTCCCCATGGTTTTGGGGGTTGTCCGGGGCGGCGAGTGGGTTATCACCACCGCCGCTTTCCGTTCGGCGCAGAGGGCGGCCATCCCCGGATCGGCCAAGGTGGAAACATCGTTGATCATGTCCGCCCCCTCGTCCAGGGCCGCCCTGGCCACCACCGCTTTCCGGGTATCCACCGACACCGGCAGGGTGGAACGGCGGCGGAACAGCCGGAGGGCCGGGATCAGCCGGCGGATCTCCTCTTCCGCGTCTATGTATTCCGCCCCCGGCCGGGTGGATTCGGCCCCAAAGTCAACAACGCCGGCCCCCTCTTCCTGGGCGGCCAAAGCCCGGTCCGCCGCCGCCTCCGGCGAAGAGGCCCGGCTGGGGCCGTAAAAAGAATCGGGGGTGCAGTTTATGATAGCCATGACTTGGGGAGGGGAAAAAGCCAGCCGCACCCCACTGGGAAGGTTGAGTGGAAGTATCATGGGGCGCGGAACTTATTTGTTTTTATGCCGGTTTTTTCTGAGTTTTTTCTTGCGCTTGTGGGTCGCGATTTTTCTGAGTTTGCGTTTTCTTCCGCAGGGCACTTGGTATTCTCCTTAGACTATGGGATTGTCCAAAAAAGTATGAACCAGGGAACGTAAAAGGTCAAGGGCCTTTTCCCCATCCCCTTCCAGGGAAAGCCAAACGGTGTTCCCGGCGCCCTCCACCGCCCGGGGAAGGGCGGCGAAAAAGGTTTCCTGCCGTTTGGCGTAGCGCCGGCTGTTACGAACTATCAAGGCCTGAACCCCGCCGGTGTCCCCACTCAGGGTATAGTCCGGCCCCTCCTTTCCCGCGCCGCCCGCCGGCCCGCCGGCGTCCACAAAGAATTCCCGGTAGCCTATGGCCCGCAGTCCCGGATCCCGGGGGGTATAGCCCCGGTTAAAGAGCCCCTCCACCTCCTCCCGGAGGCCCCGGCGGAACATCTCCTCGCAGCGAAGTTCCACGCGGCGGTACAGTTCTTCCCTGGACCGCTTGAGCCCGGCGATAAGAAAACGGTAACCGGGACGGCCCGGACCGGCGGCTTCTTCCCCCGGGGGGGCGGAGGGATCGGCGGGGACCTTGCCCGAAACCTGAAAGGAACTCAGGGGCCGCCCCGTAAGACGGCAAACCTCCAGCGCCCGCGAAAGCCGGTAGGTATCATGGGGATGGATCCGGGCGGCGCTTACCGGGTCCAGGCGGGCCAGCTCTTCCATGAGAACCCCCGCCCCCAGCTCTTCCAGTTCCCGCTTAAGCCGGGCGCGGACTTCGCCGTCCGAGGGGGGTGCGTCCGGGAGGCCCAGGATAAAGTTTTTCAGGTAAAACCCCGTACCCCCGGCGATCACCGGCAGGGCGGCCCGGCCCGCTATCTCCCCGCAGGCCTCCCCGGCCAGCCGGACAAAATCCCCGACGTTAAACTGCTCCCGGGGGTCCCGGATGTCGAGCAAATGATGGGGAAGCCGTTCCCGGGATTCCCGCCCCGGCTTGGCCGTGCCGATATCCATCCCCCGGTAAACCTGCATGGAATCGGCGGAGACCACCTCCGCCCGGCAAAGGGGGTGGGGGCCCGAAAAGAGCTTTTCCAGCAGGGCCGTCTTACCCGACGCCGTGGGGCCAAAGAGGACAAGGACGGGGATCTTAGGTTGGGACGCTTTCCTCAAGATGGAATTCCACCTCCCCGGTAAAGACCTGCTGGGCCGCCAGGGAAGCCACCTTGCCCTCGTTTTCGTCGATTTCCGGGTCCCGAAGCATGGAAAGCTGAAAAGCCCGGCGGGAGGCCGCGCAGGTTATCGCGTACATGTTGCCTTCGTACTCAATAAGGTCTTCTAAGGGAAAAATCATATTCCCCAGTATACCGGTTTTACCGCGTCCTGTAAAGATGGGCGGCGCTGACCGCGGCCCCCAGGGCGTCGGCGGCGTGATCCGGCTTGGGGATCACCGGCAGACCCAGGATGACCCGGACCATCTCCTGAACCTGTTCCTTATCCGCCTTTCGGATGCCCACCACGGTCTGTTTGATCTGGTGGGGGGTAAATTCCGCTATGGGCAGGTTCCGTTCCGCCAAAGCCAGGGAAAGAACCCCCCGGGCCTCGGCCACGGCGATGGCGCTGGTAACGTTTTTCCCAAAATAGAGCGTTTCCATGGCGGCCTCCGTGGGGCCATAGGTATCCAGCACCTCGTTTATCCGCCGGTAGATACAAAAAAGCCGCTCCGCGCGGGGCTGGGCGGCTTCCGTTTCTATACATCCATGGGCCAGATAGCCCAAACGGCCGCCGGCGTAGTCCAAAAGACCCCAGCCGGTGGAAGCCAGGCCGGGGTCTATGCCGATGATCTTCCGCGCCGCCACCCTTACCGAGCCGGCTCCGGGGGCAAAACGGCGTATCCGGCCCCCCCCCTCAGATCCTCGTAAAATTCGGCCCGGGCCTGCTCCCGGTAGGGAATAAGCCAGAGGAAACCTATGCCCAGGGTTAAACAGGAAAGCAAAACCCACCCGATAAAGCTCAGATCCAGGCAAAACAGCCGCCCCTTATGGCCGTTCATCATCTTCCGGCTGGCGGTGATCGCCCCGGCGGCGCCAATACCGGGATCATCCCTTAAAATATAAAAGGACATGGAATAGCTGTAGTACTTTACGATTCCGGGGATAACAAACAAACAGGTCCACAGGGTAAGGAATATACCCTGGAGCAGCCACACTAAAAGGGCGGACCCAAAACACCGAAAACCCTCAAAAAGACACTCAAACTGAACCCGTTCCCCCCGGCTTTTTCCCACAAAGTAGCCGTAAAACCCCAGCGTCAGGGGACCGCCCAGCACCAGGAGGCCCGCCACCGTACCGCCCGACAGGCAGATAAAGATCCCATAAACCAGGGCCACCCCCACGGCGGCAAGCCAGCCGCCCCTCAGGCGCCCCCGGGCCAGAGCCCGCAGCTCCCCGCCGGTTTTCACACCCACTCCTTACTCGCCCTCAAACCCCTCGGGGACGGCCATATTGTGGTACACATTTTGAACATCGTCGTTTTCTTCCAGCCTGTCAATCATCCGCAGCGCCTTGGCGGCGGCGTCGTTGTCCAGGGAAATCTCCGCTTCGGCCACCATGCTCACCTCCGCGCTGAGGGTCTCAAAGCCCTTGGCGCCCAGGGCTTCCATAACCGCCTCAAAGTCCTCGGGGGCGGAACTTACCTCGATGATCCCGTCGCCGGAGGAAACATCCTCCGCCCCCCCCTCCAGGGCCGCCTCCATCACCTGGTCCTCGGTATATTTTTCCCCGTCCAGGGTGATGATCCCCATCCGCTTGAAAAGCCTGGTTACGGAGCCGGCCTTGGCCAGCTCCCCGCCCCCCCGGGTAAGGATGTTCCGCACATCCGCCGCGGCCCGGTTCTTGTTATCGGTCAGGACCTCGATGAGGAGCCCCACCCCGCCGCCGGCGTAGGCCTCGTAGGTAAGCTCCTCGTAATTTACCCCCTCCAACTCGCCGGTACCCTTTTTAATCGCCCGGTCGATATTGTCCTTGGGCATATTGGCGCCCCGGGCCTTTAAAACAGCGGTCCGCAGCCGGGGATTCGAGTCGGGACTGCCCCCGCCCATCCGGGCCGCGATGGAAATTTCCTTGATCAGCTTGGTAAACATCTGGCCCCGTTTCGCGTCGGCGGCGCCCTTAGCGTGTTTAATAGTCGCCCATTTACTATGGCCGGACATAATTTCTCCTTCTTCTGTGGTTTCTACGCGCGTACTTTGTAAAGGGAAAAGCGCGAAAGCGAATTAGCGGATACCCCACTTACCCTTGGCCATGGCCGTTTCTATGGTATCCATGACAAGCCTGTCATACCACTCGTAGGTAAAGGGCTGCTTAGTCCGCAGAATGGGCCTGATAACAGTATTAAGCGTTTCCCAGCAAGCCTCGCACAGCTCCCGGTGGGCAATATGCGTATAATCCCGCTGATTAACCGCGGAGGTGATATCCGCCTGGCAGACATCACATTTTAAATCGTTCATGGCGACTCCTCAATTTCAGAGATAAACACGAAAATACTCAAACTCGCTTATGGAGAAGTATACCTCCCCGTAAAAAAAATGTAAAGTACTCCCATGAAAAAACCCTTGGTTATCGCCGAGCTGGGAACCTCCCACGGGGGCGACCCGGTCAAGGCGGGGGAATTGATCGCCGCCGCCGCCGAATCCGGGGCGGACTGCGTTAAATGCCAAATCGTCTTCGCCGGCGAGATACTCCACCCCAAAACGGGGATCGTCCCCCTGCCGGGGGGGGAAATTCCCCTTTACGAGGCCTTTAGGAAACTGGAACGGGGACCAGACTTCTACGGGGCCATGAAGGAGGCGGCGGAAAAACGGGGCCTCCTCTTCCTGGCCACCCCCTTTGGCCCCAAAAGCGCCGCCCTTCTCAAAGCCCTGGGACCCCGGGCGGTTAAAATCGCCTCGCCGGAGCTGAATTACCCCGCCCTGCTGGAGGAAACCGCCTCCTGGGGGGTTCCCCTGTACCTTTCCACCGGGGTTGCCACCCTGGGGGACATTGAGGAGGCCTTGAACACCGCGGGAAGCGGGGCGGCGGTAACCCTGCTCCACTGTGTTACCGCCTACCCCGCCCCGCCGGAGGACTACAACCTGCGGGTCCTGCCCCACCTGCGGGGGATCTTTGGCCGCCCCGTGGGAATAAGCGATCACACCATGGACCCGGTTTTGACGCCGGTCCTGGCCCGCGCCCTGGGGGCGGAGGCGGTGGAAAAACACTTCTGCCTTTCCCGGGAGGACCCGGGGCTGGACGACCCCATCGCCCTGCCCCCCGCCGCCTTTGCCCGGATGACGGCGGCCCTGAACCAGACCGCCGCCCTGGGGGGGGACGAGATAATCCGGCGGGTAAAAGAAGAGTTTGGCCCGGAACGGGTAGAGAAGGTCCTGGGAACGGGGATAAAAGCCCTGGCCCCCTCGGAAAAGGCCAACTACGGCCGAACCAACCGGTCCATCCACGCCCTGCGGGACATCGCGGAGGGGGAAGTGATTACCCCGGACATGATGGGGGTCCTCCGGACCGAGAAGGTTCTGCGGCCCGGCCTGCCCCCCCGGTGGGCCTCCCAGGTGGCCGGGCGCAGGGCCCGGCGGGCGATTCCCGGGGGGGAGGGAATCCGGCTGGAGGACATTTAAGCCCTCCGCGGCGCGGCCGGGCTGGATTTTTGCCAAAGACAAAAACCCCCGTCCGTTACCGGGCGGGGGCAAAATCCAGGAGAACGCTCCGTGAAGAAACCGCGAAAACCTTCACGCCGCCTTTTACCGCGAAGCCTCCAGTAAACCAGGGGAATCGCTCATCGTAATCTACTAATGAGCGTATTTATTTGCGAATAACTAACCGCCCTACCAAATTGCAGATCCGCCTGATATCCCATCGCGGTCATCGCAATCTGCGCGTTTGCGGCGGCGGTAGCAGGATGGGTCTGAATATACTGAACGATTTCAGCCAGCTTAGTCAATTTGTCATCATCATTGGCGCCGGGGGAAAGCTCACGGGGCTTATCGCCGACGCCTTCTTCACCACCGGGGATACCACCGCCGCCACCGTCCCCGACGGTGGGGCCGCCGGGAAGACCGGGAGCGGCCTCGTGTCCGGGATCAATAAAGGTTCCGCCCCCGCACCCGACAAACACCGCCAGACCCGCGATCAGCAGTACCGCCTGAAAAACCGCCAGACCCCGTCTCATGGTTTCGCTCCTTACCAATGTTTTGGTAATAACGCTTCGTTTCATACCCCCGCCTCCCTAAAACACCATGCCCAGGGCCAAGCCCGGCTGCCAGCCCAGGGGGGTGGGAAACGTGCTGCTCGACGGCGTCTTCGCGTAGACAAAGGCCATGGAGGGTTCCACAAAGAACTTGGAGAACATCAGCTTGTACCCCATCTTAAGAGAAAAGGTAAGGCCGGTCATACCGCCCTTTGCCGGGTCCGATTCCCCGTCATACGCGAACCGGTTAAACCCCAGCCCCGCGTCGACAAACAGCTTATCCAGCCCGGCGGAAAGCGGATACCAGCGGCCGTGCGCGGTCAGCGCCATATAGGAAACACTGACATTGGCGTTCTTGCCGAACCACAGGTCCACCACGCCGCCCAGGGTAAAATGGGGGGCCATCAGGAACTCAACCCCCGGTGAAAGGGCGAACTGCGAATTCTTGGCGTCGCTGTCCCCCCAGATAAACCCTTTCACCAGGGGGGCCGCGTCCAGGCTTACGGCAAACTTGCTCCCCTGGGCCCAGGCCGCGCCGGTAAGGGCCGCTAACACCAGCAGACCCAGCACAACTCTCTTTATCATAAAAACTCCTTAGTAATCCGCCCCGGGCGGATTACGGGGAACGCGGCCTCTCCGCACCCCCTACACTGAATGCGGCCGTTTACCTCCGGTAAACGCCTTGCCCGCCAACGGCGGGTCCGGTATTCAAAATACCTGCTAATAGCAATACTATATAATAAATAAAATAGCAAGTGGTAAACCCGCTTCTTTCCCCTAAAATTTTGTGTATGAGGGCGGAAGTGGAGCCTATCCGGAAGGTCCTGGCGGGGAACATCAGAAAATACCGGAAAAACCTGGGGTACTCCCAGGAAAAGCTGGCGGAAAAGGCCGGTTTGTCGGCGCAAACCCTCAACGACATCGAGGGCTGCCGGCGGTGGGTGAGCGCCCTGACCTTGAGCAAGCTGGCCCGGGCCCTCCAGGTGGCCGAATACCAGCTCCTGATACCGGAAAACGGGGAAACCCCCGGGGAAGCCGCCCCTGCCCATATCGCGCTAAAAAGCCTTATTTCCCTCCAGCGTACCATCGTCAGCGCCATCAACGCCCAATTTGACCAGGCCAAGGACTCCGGCGGCTTCGCCTGACGCCGCCCCCTCCCCGAATTTCTCCCAAGGGCGTTCCGGCGCGCCGGGTTGACACCTCGCCGGGCCGGGGCGGACAGACGCCGCTTGGGGGCGGGCAGGGAACGGCCAATCCCCGGGGTTGCGCTAAACCGAAAACCCCGGTAGGGTAAGGTATGGCCTGCATTGAGCCCCGGGTCCTCAAGGGATTTAGGGATTTCCTGCCCCCCCAGGAACTAACCCGCCGGGAAATGGTGGAAAAAATAGAACGATCCTTCCGGTCCTTTGGGTTTGTCCCCATCGACACCCCCGCGCTGGAATACGCCGAAATTCTCCTGGGAAAGGGCGGGGGGGAAACGGAAAAACAGGTGTACCGCTTTACTGACCAGGGGGGCCGGGAGGTGGCGCTCCGCTTCGATTTAACCGTGCCCTTCGCCCGGTTTATGGCGGAACACCGGGCGGAGCTGACCCTGCCCTTCAAGCGCTACCATATCGCCAAGGTCTGGCGGGGCGAAAACACCCAGCGGGGCCGGTACCGGGAATTTACCCAGTGCGATTTTGACATCGCGGGAAGTTCCAGCCCCGGGGCGGATTTTGAAATCCTCCTCCTGATCCGAAACACCCTGGGTTCCCTTACGGGGGGGCAAAAACCGGCCGGCCGGGGCGTTACCGTCCGCCTTAACCACCGGGGGCTCTTTAACCGGTTTCTGGCCTCCCTGGGGGCCGGGGACCAATCGGTGGAGGTCCTCCGGCGGGTGGACAAGCTGGCCAAGATCGGCCTGGAAGGGGTGCGGGAACTCCTGGGGGAACTCCTGGGGGAGGAACAGAGCCGGCGGGTCCTGGACTATATCTCCCTGGGAAAGGAGGGGGATTTCAACCAAACGCTGAAAAAGCTAAAGGCCGCCGCGGGCGAGGGGGAAGACACCCAAAGGCTGGAAGCCCTGGGGCACTGGATGAAAGATACCGGGACGGAAGCCGGGTTTGTCCTGGACCCGTCGATCACCAGGGGGCTGGATTACTATACGGGGGTGGTCTTCGAGACCTTCCTGGACCAGCTCCCCGGCATCGGCTCGGTTTGTTCCGGGGGCCGCTACGACAACCTGGCGGGGCTCTACTCCAGCGAGCGAATCCCCGGGGTGGGGGCCTCCATAGGGCTGGACCGGCTTCAGGCGGCGCTGGAGGAGCTGGGCGGCGGGACGGCCCGCCCCGGTCCCGGCGCGGCGGTGGCGTGCCTGGGCGAGGGGGAAGCCGGCAGGGCCCAGGCCCTGGCGGAGGAATTCCGCGCCCGGGGCCTTACCTGCGAGGTGTTCCTGGAACCGAAGAAGCTGACCCAGCAGTTTATCCTGGCGGAAAAGCGGGGGATCCCCTGGGTGATCGTGCCGCCGGAAAAGGCCGCTTCCCCCGGCGGCCCGCTCACCCTGCGGAACATCCCGGCCCGGGAAAGCCGGGAGGGGCTCACCATCGAGGCCGCGGCCGCGCTGATTCGGGACGGGGCTAGGGATTCCGCCACTCCCCCATCGCTTCCCTAAAGGCCGCCCCGGAACGACGGATGATTTCCTCGTCCACACAGTAGGCGAAACGTATCCAGCCGGGGGCGCCGAAACCGCTCCCCGGCACACCCAGGATACGGCGCTTCTTCAGGAGGTCCGCGAAGGCCCGGTCGTCCCCGGCCTCCTCCGGGGCGGCGGGCTCCCCGGCCCCCGGCCCCCGGGGCGGCGTCTTGGCGAAGATATAAAAGGCCCCCTCCGGTTCAACATAGGTTATGCCCGCGCCGTCCAGGACTTCCTTAAAAGCCGCCCGCCGTTGGGCGTAGACCTCCACCGCCACCCGCTCCCCGGTAAGCTCGGCCACCACCCGCTGCATCAGCGCCGGGGCGTTCACGTAGCCCAGAACCCGGGTGGCGTAGATCAGCGCCGCGGCCGCCTCCTCCGGGCCGCTCACCCGGGGCCCCAGGGCGATATAGCCAATCCGCTCCCCCGGAAGGGAAAGGCTCTTGGAATAGGAAGTAACGGCGATAGATTCCTCGTAGGCGGAAAGCACCGGGGGGACGGCGCGCCCGTCGTAGACGATCTCCCGGTAGGGCTCGTCCGCCACCAGATAGGGAAAGCGGCCCGTCTTCGCGCCCCAGGACCGGAGCAGGTCCGCCAGGGCGGCGATATCCCCCGCGGAATAAACCCGGCCCGTGGGGTTATGGGGGGAGTTGATCAGCACCGCCTGGGTCCGGGGGGAAAGGGCCCTCCCTATGGCCCCCAGGTCCAGGTTGAACCCCGGACCGCTGGGAACCTCCACCAGGACCCCGCCGTGGTTCGCCGCGTAGGGCCGGTACTCCATAAAGTAGGGCCGGGAAACGATCACCTCGTCCCCGGGATTGAGGATACCCTTGAACACCACGTTCAGCCCCCCCGCGGCCCCCACGGACATAATGATGTGGGAGGGGGGCACGGCGCAGCCATGATCCGCGGAAGCCTTTTGAGCCAGCGCCTCCCGGACGGAATCATACCCCCCGTTGGGCATATACCCGTGGACGCCCCGGACGGTCCCCGCCGCCTCCTCCCGGACCAGCCGGGCCAGGACTTCCCGGAACGCCGGGGGCGGCTCCAGGTCCGGGTTCCCGATGGAAAAATCATACACCCCTTCGGGGCCGTGTTTTTTCTTTAACGCGGCCCCTTCCTCAAACATCTTCCGGATCATCGACGAGGAAGCCAGCGCCTCCTTCACAGCCTGGGCTATTGCCATGGACCCTCCTTCACGCGTAGAGTGGAATCGCCGGCGGCGGCGGTTCCTGAACAAGCCTATTATACGCCGGGGCGGAAAACATACCTAGGGGGAGTGGATGGACACAAAAGCGTTTACCCTGGCGGAGTGCCTGGAGGCCGCCGCGGATACCAAAGAGATGATCGTGAAAGACGGCGCGGTGGCGGAAATTCCCGCCCTGCTGAAGCGGCGCTTTACCCCCGCCGGGGGCGGGGAAGGCGGCGGCGGGGAAGGCGCGGAGCCCGCGGTTTTTATCGTCGCGGACGCGAACACCTGGGAGGCCGCGGGCGCCGCCGTCCTGGAAACGGTCCGGGCCGCGGGGATGGGGCCCGGGGAAGCCTTTGTGTTCCCCGCGGCCGCGGGGGACGCCGCCGGGTGGATTCACCCGGACTACGGGCGCGTGACGACCCTGACGGGGGCGATCCGCGCCTTCCAGGAACGCCGGGGGAAGGGGGCCGGGGTTGTCCCCGTCGCCGCGGGTTCGGGGACGATCAACGACCTGGTAAAGCGGGCCTCCTCCGAGCTGGGCCTCCCCTACCTCTGCGTCCCCACCGCGGCCTCCGTGGACGGCTACACCTCCCACGGGGCGGCGCTGCTCTACCAGGGCTGTAAGCAAACCCTCCCCTGCGAGGCCCCCCGGGCGGTGGCCGCGGACAGCGCCATCCTGGCCGCCGCGCCGGCCTTTCTTTCCTCCTCGGGCTTCGGCGATCTCGCGGGAAAGTACATCGCCGGCAGCGACTGGATCATCAGCGACGCCCTGGCCGCCCTGGACCCGGAGCTGGCCCCGGGACTGGCCGCGATAGAGCCCCGGGCCTGGGCCATGGTACAGGGCCCCCTGGAGGACAACCTGGCCCGGTCGGTACAGGCCGCCCGGGGGGACCGGGAAGCGGTGGGGACCCTTTTTGAGGCCCTGGGGATCACCGGTTTTTCCATGCAGTACCTCAGGAATTCCCGGGCGGTTTCCGGCTGCGAACACATGTGGAGCCACGTCTGGGAAATGGAGAATCTTTCCCACCGGGGGGTTCCCGTAACCCACGGCCACAAGGTGGCCCTGGGGACCCTGGCGGCCCTGGCCTTTACCGAGCGTTGTTTCGCGGAAAAACCGGGTCCCCCCCGGCGGAGGGAACGGCGGCCCTCCCGGGCGGAACGGGAGGCGGCGGTACGGGAGGCCTTTGCCGGCCTGGGGGCGGGGGGAGCCGTCCCGGCGGTGGAGGGGATCCTGAAAACCGCGGGGGAAAAGTTTAGCGACGACCCCGCGGGGGTCCGGCGGCTTCAGGAGGGGATCCTGGACCGCTGGGAGGAGATCCGGCGGGCGGTTTTTGAGCGGCTGCCCCCCTATGGGGAACTGCGGGCCCTCCTCGCGGAGGCGCGCTGCCCCGTAACGCCCGCCGAAATCGGCCTAACCCGGGGGGAGGTTATCGCCGCGGCCCGGAAGGCCCAGATGATCCGCTGCCGCTTTACCGTCCTGGACCTGGCCTTCGAGGCCGGGATTTTTGAGGATGTCCTGAGGCGGGTGGAGGAAGACAAGCGGTATTTGTAGCGCCCCACATCCGCCATCCTTGGCGGATGTGGGGCTGGGAGTTTTTTCGGCGAAGCCGGAAACTCCTCCCGCCCGGCTTCGCCGGGCGCGTTGGTCACAGCGGCGTCCATGCGGCCCTTCGGCGCGCCCGGAGGAAAAGCCCACAAGCCCCGCGGGATTACGCCGCTTCCATGCGGCCCGTCCGGGGGCCGCTCCGGTTTACTCGGGGAGGTCCCCGGATGATTCGGGCCGTGGCCCGGATGGCTCGGGCCGTGGCCCGGATGGCTCGGGCCGTGGCCCGGATGGCTCGGGCCGTGGCGCCCCACATCCGCCATCCTTGGCGGATGTGGGGCTGGGAGTTTCCGGCTCTGCCGGACACTCCTCCCAAGCCCGCTTCGCGGGCTTGCTTTGGTTACAGCCGCGTCCATGCGGCCCCATCCATGCCGGTTTTGGGGCTGGGAGTTTTCGGCTCTGCCGGAAACTCCACCCAAGCCCGCTTCACGGGCTTGCTTTGGTTACAGCGGCATCCGTGCCGCCT
>JAIRPD010000085.1 GCA_031257195.1 Treponema sp.
CAAACCGCGGAATTTACCCATCATCTTCATTGTTTAACTCCCTTTGTTACCAGTCCGTAACTGTACCCCAGTAAAAACGAGACCCACCGGCGGCGGTACTGGGGCGTACCGCCCGCCGGCCCTGCCAGGCGGCGGCCCCCAGCCTTATTACACGGCGACCTCCGTCCTTATTACACGGCGGCCCCCAGCCTTATTACACGGCGACCTCCGTCCTTATTACACGGCGACCTCCGTCCTTGTTACACGGCGATCCCCGTCCTTATTACACGGCGATCCCCGTCCTTGTTACACGGCGATCGCCGTCCTTGCCGGCATTGACGGCGCTCCCCGGGGAAGGAGCGAGGCCCGCGCCGCCGGCCCCATGCTCTAGGGCTCCCGCTTGTCCGGGGCGGCCCGGTCCTCCGCGGGGGGGTCCCCGCCCTCCCCCCGGGGGGATACGGTGATAACGGTTGCCGCGCCCCGCGATTCAACGCTCTCCACGGTATAGCCCGCCTCGGCAAGGGCCGTTCTGTACTGCCCGTAAAGCGGGTCCGGGCCGCGCGTTTCCATATATCCCCTTTGATGTTCTAGTTTAGAAAGTATATGTTCTGTATTGATAATTTTCAAGCCCTTCCCCCCGTCTCCGGTGTCGGAATGATAAAAAAAAGTGCGAATATGATGATATTCTTCCGGTTTTATAAGATACTTAGGAGATGAAACAGAACTACGGGGAACGGCTGGCGGCGGCCCTTAAGCTTAGGGGCCTGAAGCAGTCGGAACTGGCCAGGGAACTGGGCGTTACCCGGACCGCCGTTTCAAAGATTATCAACGGAATCCAGTATTTTGATTTTGATTTGGCCGTTAAGGCCTGCGCGGTTCTGCGGATCTCCCTGGACTGGCTGGCCTATGGCGGCCCCCCGCCGGACCGGAACGCCCCCCTCCCCCCGGGGGAGGGGGAAACCGGGCGGCCCTTTTACCGTAACCCCGAACGTCAGCGGATTGAATACCTGCTGTCTATTTTGAAAGAGGCGGAATACCCGCTGGTTATTGTGGCCATGGAAGAAATTATCGAAATCAGGCTTAAGGACGCGCGGGATGGGCAGGGGGCGCTGAATAAGCCGAAGGTTACCGCGGATACCGCCGGTTGACGGGGGGGGCTTCGGGTCTATACGATCCGGCGATCCGCGGCGCCGTCCAGTTCGGCAAAGGCGTCCAGTAAAAAGGGGTTGAGGAAGAGCAGCCCCTCCGGGTCCAGGGCCGTAATCCCGCCCGCCGTCCCTTCCCCGGCCCGGCCCGGCCCGGGGGGTTCCCCCCGGGGAAGGCCCCACTTCGCCAGGGTCCGGGGGATCGTCTCCTCCAGGGTTTTGCCAAACCGTTCCTTGAACAGCGCCGGGTCCGGGCCCTCAATGTAGCGGAAGCCCATCAACAGGGTTTCCTTTAGCGCCGTGGGCCGGTCCAGTTCCTCGGTAACGGCGCACCCGGCGGGGTCCGCCAAAAAGGCCGCCGCGTCGGGAAGGTAGCTTACCCGGCGGCCTGTCCCGGTCTTTTCCAGGATGGTCCCCGACGCGGCGGGTCCCAGGCCCAGCCAGTTTTGTACCCGCCAGTACCGGATGTTATGCTTCCGGCGGTTTTCCGTCCCGCCGTCCGCTTCCCGCCGGGCGAAGTTCGATACCTCGTACTGCTCATACCCCGCCTGTACCAGGGCGTCCCTGCCGGCGATCCAAAGCCGGTCCGCCTCGTCCTGGTCTGGAAGAAGGCCCCGCCGGCGCGAAGCCCGCGCGGCCAGGGGGGTTCCTTCCTCCACGGTCAGGGCGTACAGGGAAATGTGGCCGGGGCCGTAGGAAAGGGCTGTCGCGATGTCCCTAAGCAGAATGTCCAGACTTTGTCCCGGAAGGCCGCTCATCAAATCCAGGGAAAGGCCGGGGCCAAAGATCTCCGCCGCGGCCGCTATCCGCCCCGTCGGCGGGTCCGTCCCGCCCCGGCGGCCCGCCAGCCGCCGGACGGTTCCGTTAAAGCTCTGCGCCCCCAGGGAAAGGCGGTTTACCCCCTGGTCCGCGCAGGCCCGCAAAAAGGCCTCGTCCGCCGATTCGGGGTTGGCCTCCAGGGTGATTTCCCGCCGGGCCCCGGGGGGGTCCGACCCGGGGTTCCCGCCGGACAGGTTCCCGGGGGTTCCCAAAAGCGCGGCGATCCCCCCCAGCAGCCGGGCCGCGCCCGCCGCCCCCAGCAGGGCGGGATCGCCGCCGCCAATGTACACCGTGGGAAAGGTGAGGCCCCCCTCCCCCGGGGTCCCGGCGGTTTCCGCGGCGAGGAGCGCCAGGCGCCGTTCCGTTTCCCCCAGCAGCGCTCCGGTGTAGGCGTCCAGCAGGCGGTCCCGCCCGGCCGCGTCAAGGCCGCCGGCGGCGCGGGAATAAAAGCCGCAGTAATCGCACCGGGCCCGGCAGAAGGGTATATGAAAGTACAGGGAAAATTCCGCCATCGTCTTTTTGGTCCGCCGGCGCCGCGTCTTTTCCCCGCGGGGGGCCTAGAACGGTCCCAGGCGGGTCAGGGGCCAGTACCGCGCCAGGGCCCGGCCCGTGATGGAATCCGCCGGTATGGGACCCCAGGTCCGGGAATCGTTGGTATTGCCCCGGTCATCGGAAAGGACAAAGCACTCGTTTTCCTTCAGGGTAACGCTGTCCATGGAACCGGAAAAGGGGATAGTCCTGTCCCACAGGGGGGAAACCTGGGGAAGTTCGGGGGTGTAGTCCTTTTCGGTAAGCTCGAATTCAACGTACTCGTAGGTTTCCCCCGCGGGTTTTATCCTGACCACATAGTTGTTTACGCTCAGCGTATCCCCCGGAAGGCCGATCACCCGTTTAACAAAAACCGTGTCTTCCCGGGGAAAAAAGCTTATCCGCTGGAGGGTAAAAAACCGGACCCCGGCGTCAAGGAGGATGTGAAGCGGGTTTCGCCGGGAGCCCGCGGACCTGTCCACCAGCACCACCTGGCCCCGGCGAAAGGGCAGGTTCCCCTCGAACCTGTCCCGGATAATATGGTGCAGGGTAAAGGACAGAAACACAAACCGATCCCCCTCCAAAAGACCGGGGCGCATGGCGTCGCTTTCCAGTGTCCGGTTGGAAAAAAAGAGCCCGGCGATCACCGTGTGGATGACAAAGAAAATCAACACCCAGACCAGAATAACCCGCACCCGGCGCAGATAGTTTTTCTGGGCCACATAGGAATACCGCCGCCACCGATTCGCCATGCCGCCTTACCGTATCCTTCCCAGCCGGGAGAGGGGCCAGTACTTAAAGGACCCCCGCCCCAGGATTTTGGAAACCTTCACCGCGCCAAAGAAACGGCCGTCGTGGGAATTGTCCCGGTTATCCCCCAGGGGAAGAATCCGGCCCTCCGGCACATACCACCCCCGGAGCCTTACCGCCAGGTTCCTGTACCGCGTATCCTGGGGGTAAGCGCTCCTCAGCACGGAAAACCGGGCCTCCTCTTTGGCGAAGTTGTCATGGTAGGAAAGGCCGTACCCGGCGGCCCGGTCCGTTAGTCCCGCGGGGGGGGCCAGCCCCAGGTCCATGTAGGCCTCGGCTTTTCCCATGGCCTCTATGGCGGGGTACTGGTCCTCCCCCACCAGCCGGGAAAGGCGGTGGACAAAGCCCCGGCCGGCCAGGTAGTCCCCCTCCCGCGTCCAGCGGTCCTCCCCCGGGAAGCGGAAGTAAAGTTCCCCCCGGCGGGTCTCAATTCTGTCCCCCCCAATCCCCGCGGCCCGCTTGATCAGAAAATGAACCCGGGGCTGCCCCGATTCGTTCCGGTCTATGTCCACCAGGGAAAGGGTAAGCATGTAGATAATCCGCTGGGCTATGTCAAAAAGGGGGCCCCGGGAAAAGTATTCGGGGCTCTCAAAGATGATCACGTCCTCCCGGGCAACCTTTACGGGGCTGGGGAGCTTGCCCAGGCCGGGAAGGATCTCGGGGCCATAGATTAGCTTGTTCACAAAGATATGATCGTTTTCCAGCAGGGTGTCGTTCATCGAGCCCGAGGGAATTTGATAGGCCTGAAAGAGGTACTGGTTAATCAGCAGCACCACCCCGGCGGCCCAGATAAAGGCTTCTATCCAGTCTACCAGGGGATTTTTCGCCCGCTGTTTTTCTTTTTTGATCCGCTGAAGCGCCCGCCGCCGGGTTAGAAAACCTTCCGTCGCGATCCGCAGTTTGTCTAAAAAAGCCGGTTTTCCCGCCATTTCCCAAAGCTTAGCATAAAACGTCCGGTTGAACAATACCCGCCGGAGGGCCTATACTGACAGCATGTTTCATCGGCGGCCCGAAATCCGGGGGGAAGACCAGGTAACGTTTAAGCCTATTCTGGGGGTCGAGCCCGGCCTGTACCTGGCTTTTCTCTACGGGGCGATCCTCCTGGGGGTCCTCTTTTTCGCGTTGATCTTTCCGGGGATCGCCAGGCCCGGAAGCCTGGGGATCTTCCGGTCCGAGCCCTCTGGGGCGGCGGTACGGGTGGACGGCGTTACCATGGGAACCACCCCCTGCGAGGTCTTTATCCCCCGGGGAAAGCGGGTGATAGAATTTGTCCTCCCCGGTTTTAACCCCGACCGGAAAGAAATTGAGGTGAAGGGAAGCCTCTTCGCCTCGGCCTTTTTTCCCCGGCGGGTTTCCCTGCGGGGCGTCCTGGTTTCCCCGGATCCCCCGGCGGCGTTCGCGGCGGCGGCGGCGGAATATATCCACTGGTCCTTCGCCGGGGAACCCTCCGAGGTTTACCAGATACCCCAGGTCCTTTCCGAGGGGGCCTACCGCGCGGGTCCCGCCGCCAGGGATCCCGCGGTCCGGGGGGCGTTAAAAAACATTTGGGGGAATTCCCTCCGTTACGCCGTTACCCGGGCCTCCACCCGGGACCTGATCCGGGCGAAGTTCCTCCTGGACAACGGCGGCCAAAGCCCCTCGCCCCTAAGCCTGATCCGCTCAATCCAGGAAGCCGCCGCCCTGGTGGGGGCCAGTCCCGGCGCCGCCCCCTGGCTGGGGGAATTCCTTTCCGGGGACGCGGCCGCCGCCTGGGCGGCCTCCCCCTGGACCGCCGCTTCCCGCGGGGAGGGGCGGACCGGTCCCCTGGACGCGGGTTTTCAAGTGCCCGGCGCGCCCACGGTGGAGGGCCTTGGTTTTGTTTCCCTGGGCCCGGGCTACCTGGAGCGTTACGGTCAAAGGGAAACCATGCCCCCCCTCTACATCGCCCGGGAACCGGTGTCCCTGACCGCGTGGAACGCGTTTACCGCGGAAAACCCCTTCTGGTCGGCGGATAACCGGGAGGCGTTGATCGCCGGGGGTCTCGCGGGGGAAGACTACCTTGTCCCGGTGGATACCCCCGCCTTTCCCTCCCCCCCCGCGCCGGGCGTCTCCTGGTACGCCGCGGCGGCCTACTGCGAGTGGCTTACGGGCAAACTTCCCCCGATTCTTTCCGGCTGGGAAGTCCGGCTGCCCTCCGAGGCGGAATGGGAATTCGCCGCCCCCCGGTGGCCCGGCCCCCTGGGCCAGCTGTGGGAATGGTGCGGCGGCGTTTACGCCCCCCTGGACTTCTTTCCCCTTTCCGGGGAAGCCCAGGCCGCCCTGGAGGCGGCCTTTGACGCGGCCTCCGTCCCGGCGCCGGAGCGGCCCGTCCGGGGCGGTTCCTGGATAAATCCCCCGGGCTCGGTAAACACCTCCGACCGGGGATCCCTGCCGCCGGATTGTTCCTCCCCCTTTGTGGGTTTTCGGCCCGTAATAGTCCCCCGGCCCGGAAACGGGGGAGAATAACCGTGGCCGGCGGGGGGGTCAAGGTAATCGCGGTAAACCGCAAAGCCCGGTTCGACTATACCGTGGATGACACCTACGAATGCGGCATAGAACTTTTGGGAACCGAGGTAAAATCCTTCCGGGACGGGAGGATCTCCTTTCCCGACGCCTGGGCGGAGGTGGCCGGGGGGGAGGTCTGGCTTCGCTCCCTGCGAATCGCGGAAAATCCCTTTTCCTCGATTTTTAACCATGACCCGGACCGGAAAAAAAAACTCCTCCTCCACAGGGAGGAGATAAAGCGGGTCGCCCGGAAAACCGAGGAAAAGGGCTATACCCTTATTCCTCTGTCGTTTTACTTTAAAAACGGCCGGGTCAAGGTGGAGCTGGGGCTCTGTAAGGGCAAAAAGCAGTACGATAAGCGGGCGGATATCCGGGACCGGGACATAAAGCGGGAAGTGGCCAGGGAATTCAAGGGTAAGCTCAGTTAAAGCCTAGCTTTAACTGGGTTAAAGCCGCGCTTTAACTGGGTTAAAACCTAGCTTTATCTGGGTTAAAGCGGTGTTTTACCTGGGCGAAGGTCCTGGTTTGTCCACCCCGCCGGCGGCTCGTCCGGCCGCCGACGCGTCTAGCCGGAAAAACCGGCGCCGTCCCGGGAATACCGGGCCGCCCGGTTAAAGGGCCCGCCCGGGTCCCTCCGGTGGAGTACGTCCCAGGCGAGAAAAACGGCGAACAGCGCCAGGGCCGCGCACCAGGAGGCAAGTTTGGGCGTTACCCCGGAGCCCTCCAGGGGCCGGGCGGCGGTCCTGACCGTTCCCGGGTTCAGCTCCTCCCGCCGGACGCCGGGGACTCCCGCGATTCGCGCGAACCGTTCCCCCTCCTCCCCATAACCCAGTTCCCGGGCTTTAACCCGGATGGTTTCGGAATCGTAGAGCAGGGCGTCCATGGTCCCCTCCAGTTCTTTGTTAACGACCCGGAGATCCTCGATGTTTTCCCGTATCTTTTCCCGCTCCCTCAGCAGCGCCCGGTAAGCGGCGATCCCCGTGGTTCCGTGGTAAACCGAAACAAAACTATACACCGCCACGGCGATCCAGGGAACAAAGAGGTACTTTAAAAGTCTCATTACCTCCATTTACGGATTTTTTCCGCCGGTCCTTTAACCGGCGGCCCGGGAACCGGCCCTTCGTAAAAACCCGCCGCCTTCGCCCCACAAAGCCCGTTGACAAGCGCTAACCCATGGAATACCATGTAAAATTGATGGAATTGTCTTCAAAATTCGAGGAAAATACCGATACTTAATGATATATCTGTTTAGCGGGAGCGGCTAATGGCTGGAAAAAACGATCCTTCGATATACGATGACAGAAGCACCATCGGTTCCTCCGATGAACTGGATGAATACGGGGTGTGGGTAAAGAGCGAGCCGGAGGATCTGGGGGCTTCACTGCCCGAAATTGGGGACCTGCCGGACCTTGACGCCGGGTTCGTCAAGGACCTGGATCCGCCGGATTTTTCCGGCGACGCCTTTCCCGGCCTGGACGAGCCGGAAATTCCCGACAGCCCCGCGCCGGATTTTGGCGATCTGGACTTTGACGATCTGGGGCTGGATAACCCCTTTGGGGAGGCCCCCGGCGAGGGGAATACGCCGGACGGCCCGGCCCCGGACGCGGAGGCCCTGGGGATTCCGCCGCCGGATCCCACTCCCGAAACCGGCGTGGAGGCCGCGGCGGAAAACGGGGATGAGGAGGATTTCGCCGAAATGCCCCTGGTGGACCTTATCGGTTTTGAGGATCCAATCAGCGGGGAGCCCGCCATGGAAGATGAGGAGCCCCCCCCGGGGGGGGAACCGGGGAAGGATCTTGCCGGGGAGGGTTTTACGAAAACGGGGTTCCCCACGGAAGAAGCCGCCCGTTTTTCCGCCGCCCCCCCCTCCCCTAACGCCGTGGAACTTTCCAATCAGCTCCTGATGAAGATCGCCGATGAGCTTTCCTCCATAAAAACCGAACTGTCCAGCCTTAAAAAGGAACTCGCCGTGGTCCGGGTGGAACCGAAGGGCGAGGGAACCGAGGCCAAGGGCGGCGGTTTCTTTGACGAGGAGGAGGATGAAAAAATCGCCCTAACGGGGGACGAGATGGACACCATCCTCAACACGGCTAATTTTACCGGGGAAACCGGCGCCGGCGAGGCCATACATGACGGGCTTCCCCCGGACGCGGGGAGCGCCGCCGGCTTGGATGATCTTTCCGGTTCGGATATCAGTCCCGGTCTGGAAAGCGCCCCCGCTCAGGATGATTTCTCCGATCCGAGCGGCCTTACCGGCCAGGATGATCTTTCCGGCTTGGACGCCCTTTCCGGCCTGGAGGGCTCCCCCGCTCAGGATGAACTTTCCGATCCGAGCGGCCTTACCGGCCAGGATGATCTTTCCGGCTTGGACGCCCTTTCCGGCCTGGAGAGTTCCCCCACCCAGGACGATTTCTCCGATCTGAGCGGTCTTACCGGCCTGGACGATCTTTCCGGTTCGGACGCCCTTTCCGGCCTGGAGAGTTCCCCCGCTCAGGATGATTTCTCCGATCTGGGCGACGTTACCGGCCTGGATGATCTTTCCGGATTGGATACCATTCCCGGCCTGGACGAAGCCTTCCTTTCCGATGGGGTGGACATCCTCGGCGAAAACCCCGCGGAAGAACCCCCCGGCCCGGAAAACCTTACCTTTGAGGAAGTGAACATCCCCGGCCTGGACGGGGAGATCAGGGAAGAGGACGCCCTCAAAGACCTGGACGAGGATTTTGACATGGCCATGAATTTTGGCCAGAACGAGCCGGGCGGCCCGGAGGAATCGCCGGATGAACTGGGGAAACTCCAGGAACCGGAGGCGCCGCCCCTGAGCGCCGCGCCGGAGGACAGCAGCTACCTGGAAGAGGATCCCCTGAGCCTGGGGGCGGAGGACTCCATCGATCTTTCCGGGGCGGTGATCGATGAGCCGGACCTGAGCGCCGGAATAATGGAAAATCCCGTAACCGAGCCGGCGATTGAAAACATCTCGATCGATCTTGACATGGAAGATTCCACCGGTTCGGGGGAAAACTTTTTAAGCATGCCCGGGACGGGGCCGGATGATTTTACCTTTGAGACCGAGGACACCATGGAGATCCCCCCCCCTGACGGCGGCGGGGAAGATTTTAACCTTCCCGGCAAAGACCTGGAAACCCTGAACCTTTCCGCGGGGGAAACCATTCCGGGGGAGGACTTGCTCAAAGAAGACGCCCCCCCGCCTCCGGCGGCGGAGTCTTTTCCGGCGGCCCCGGGCGCGGCGGTTTCCCCGGCGGCGGCGGCCCTGGGGGAAGAGATCCCTTCCAATCTTAAACGGGAATTGAAGACGGTGCTTTCCTACATGGACCGGCTTCTGGAATCCCTGCCGGAGGAAAAGATCGAGGAATTCGCCAAGTCCGAATATTTTGACACCTACAAAAAACTCTTTGAGGAATTGGGATTGGTATAAATGGGGCTTTTAAGCAGAGCCGCGGAAAGCGCGCCTTTTACCCTGGATGAAATGGGAAAAGCCCTGTGCGCGCGGCTCCTTTCGCTTCAGGGGGAGGACAAAGCGGAGACGGCCCTTAACCTCCTCAAGGCCTATGGTTCATTTCAGGCCGGGATGTGCCTGGCCCTGAACGGGGAGTCTTATACCGTTTACGCCTCAACGGGAATGGGGGGCCGCCCCGCCCTGAGCGTTCCCCGGGAACAGCTTAAAGCCCTGGAGAGGAAGAACCACTATGTCCTGGATCCGGGGGAACAGTTGCCCGGGACGGGGGAATTTCCCGCCTTTTCCCTGGATTCCTCCCCAAAGCGGTTTCCCTCTTCCATCCTGGCGATAGGGGGGAACCAGGAATTCTTTAACCCCGGCGCGGTTGAGGCGGTTATCGTCCAGGCCCGGCGGGTATTCCTGCCGGAAACCCCGGGGGAGGGACTGGGGATTATGGAGACCCTCGCCTCCGCCCACGCCCGGTTCGGCGCGTTCCAGGGGGTTATCGCGCGAATTCCCGGCGGCGCGGCGGCGGATCGCCTCCAGTCCGCGGCGGGGGACTTTTGCCTGCTCCATCCCCTTGAGGGGGAAAGACACCTGGTCCTTATGAGCGCCGCCGAGGACGGGGAACTCCTCGCCCGGCACCTCGCCAAAACGTTTAACGGCGAAATGGTCTTCAATTTCCGGGCGGAAAACCCCCAAAGCGCCCTGACCCTCCTTAAAACGCGGCTTTAAATGAACGAACGGCTTGTCGCGGCCAAAAACGGGTATACCGTTTACGCGGGCGCGCTGGCGCTTCATTCCCGGTACAATCCCGCCCTGGAGGCGGAAAAGTACGTCGCCTCCCTGGGAATCGAAAAGCCTTACGGGTACTTCATTTTAATCGAGCCGGGACTGGATTATTTAGAGAGGGTTTTACGGAAACGCTTTCCCCGGTCCACGGTGATCAGCCTCCACTGTTCCCCGTTCTTTTCTTCCGCCGCCGGCGGGGAAAAATCCGGGGGGCCCCCGGCGGAACAAGGGCCCGGAACGGCCCTAAGCTGGGATCCCTCCCATAAAAAGGGGCTTGAGGAATTTTTAGAGGAACGCCTCACCGGCGCGGACGCCTCGGGGATCAGGCTTATCGAGTGGCGGCCGTCGATCAACGCCTACGGAAAAGCCTGCCTGGAGTTGGCGGGGAGGACCGTGGAATGCGTCCGGCGGATCACCGCCAACAGGGTTACCCTGCGGAACTTTGGCCGCCGCTGGCTCCGCAATGGGCTGCGAAACCTGGAGATCCTCCGCAATCCCGTACTGCCCCGGCGGGGGACGGGACCGGTTTTGATTTGCGCCGCGGGGCCAAGCCTGGAAGACGCGCTGGACAGCGCGGCCCGGTGGAAGAAAAATTCCCCGGCGGCCTTTATCATCGCCGTGTCATCCGCCGCCCCGGCCCTGCTTAACCGGGGGATCCCGCCGGACCTGGTAATCAGCGCCGACGGCGGTGGCTGGGCTTTTTTTCACCTCATCGAAAGCTGCCGCCGGCCCGCGGCGGAACCGGGGAACGGCTTCCCCGCCGGAAAAAACGCCGGGACCCCCGGGACGGGCGGCCCGGTAATCGCCTCCCTTCTGAGCGCCGCTCTTCCCTCCCAACTGGAAACCTGGCCCTCCTTGATCCTCAGCGACGGGAGCCTTTGGCAGGAACTGCTTCTGCGCTCCCGCCGCGTACCGTTTCTAAGCTTTCCCCAGCGGGGTACGGTCAGCGCCTCCGCCCTGGACCTGGCCTTTTCCCTCACCAAAGGCGGCGTTTACATCGCCGGACTGGATCTTTCCCACCGGGATCTTAAAACCCACGCCCGGCCCTACGCTTTCGAGACCATGATGGAAACCCTGTCTTTCCGGCGCAGGCCCTTTTACTCCCAGGCCTTTGAACGGGAAAGGATCATCCGCCGGGGGGGAAGCCACGGGATCTACGCGGCGTGGTTTAAAACCTACCTGAGTTCCTTCCCCGGCAGGATCTACCGCCTGAACGGGGAAGAGCCGGGGGCGCTGGGGGCCGTTCTTCCCAGGGCGGCCTCCATGCCTGGAGGGGCCGGGGAAGGCGGAGCGGAAGGGGAACCGGAACGGCCGGCCTTTTTTTCCCCGGAACCGGCGGGGGAAGGCTTTGGGGGAATAAACCGGAAACAGGGAGTCCGGGTACTGTTAGAGGCCCTTTCAAACCCCCTCATGGAAACACAGATCGTCCGGGAACTGGGGGAACTCTTTTTCCCCGACGAGGACGGGGGAGCCGGCGCGGCGGGTAAAATAAAAGAGGAGCTGCTGGCCCTGCTTTGATGGATAAACAGTTGTTTGAGCGGAATTTACTGGCCCTCTCCAAAATGGACGGCGATCTCTGCGCCCGGCTTTCCTCGGCCATAACCACCCGGGGGCTGTACCGGTTCATTGAATCCCGAACGGGGGAATCGATCCCCGCCTTAACCGGCCCTGAGGGGGCGGCCCGTCCCCTCCATTCCACGGTGGATCCCCGGAAGGAGGGGGAACGGCTTATTTCCACCCTGAGCGGGGAGGGTTACGTGATCCTCCTGGGTCTGGGGGGGGGCTTCGCCGCGGAGGCGGCCTTAAAACGGGAGGAAACCAAAAAGGTTCTGGCCATTGAGTATGACCGCGACGGACTCGCGGAACTGTTGAGCGCCAGGGACTACATCCTCCTCTTTCAGGACCCCCGGTTCCGGCTTCTCGCGGACCCTCCGGGGGAGCTTATCGCGGAGTACCTCCTGAACAGTTACTTTCCCGCCCTGGACGGGGGAATCCGGGTTTTTCCCCTGCGGGCCCGCGCCGACGGGGATGGGCGTTTTACCGCCGCGGGAGACGCCATTAAGGGCGCCATTGACGCCGTTTCCCGGGATTATTCGGCGCAGGCCTACTTTGGAAAGCGGTGGTTCTCCAACATTATCCGCAACCTGCCCCTGGCGGAAAGACAGCGCTCAACCCTGCCGCCGGTAAAAAAGGCCCTGATCTGCGCCGCCGGTCCCTCCCTGGAGGAGGACCTCCCCCGGATCCGGGACCGGCGGCAAGGGGCCTTTCTTATCGCCACGGACACTTCCCTTCCCGCCCTGCTCCAGGGGGGAATAGAGCCCGAGGGGGTTATTTCCATCGACTGCCAGCATATCAGCTACCACCACTTCTTCCTTGGCCTGCCGGCGAAGACCGCGTTGTTCCTGGACCTGGCCAGCCCCCCGCCGGTGGCGGCCCGGACGGAAAATCGCTTCTTTTTTTCCAGCCCCCATCCCCTGGGGGTCTATATCCGGCGGCTTTGGCGGCCCCTGCCGGCGCTGGATACCTCCGGGGCCAACGTTACCTACGCCGCCTTTTCCCTGGCGGAAACCCTGGGGGCGGGGCGGATTGAGGTTTATGGGGCGGATTTTTCCTATCCCCGGGGAAAAACCTACGCCCGGGGAACCTATATCTACCCCTATTTCGAGAAACTCCAGACCCGCTTCCTGCCCCTGGAAGCTCAGCATTCCGGGTTCCTTTACCGGGACAGCTCCCTGCGAAAACAGGAAGAGGGGGACCGGTGGTACTACGAAACCCAGTCCCTCCGTTTTTACCGGGAGGCCCTGAAACGAAAAACCGCGGCGGGGGCCGGCGGTTTCGGGGGGGGCCGAAAAAACCTGCCGCTCTTTTCCCCCGGCCCCATGAGACAAAGCGCCCTGGATTTTCTGCGATCCTATCGGCGGTCCATCGAGGGGCTCCATTCCTTCGCGGCCCTGGAGAACCCCTCCGGCCAGGAAGAAACGGAATTGGCCGCCACCCTGCTGCCCCTGGCCGCCTCCGTGCGAAAGAACCACCCCTCCTTTAGTTCCGGGGAACTCTTTGAGGAAGTCCGGACAACCTCCCTGCGGGAACTATCCATCCTTATTCGTAGCTGAACCCTTCTTTGTTGTAAGTCATCTGGGTCTTGAATTCCTTAATCGGCTTCCACTGGACCAAAAAAGAAACTTCCGTGTAAAACTGATACTGCCTCCTGCCCCCCCCCAGGGTAACCAGTTCCGGGGTCAGTTTTATTCCCAGGGTGGCGTCCCAGTCACCCAAGTAGTGGGTTAGATCCAGGTTAAAGGATTTTAATTTAAACCCCGACGCCCGGCGTTTTTCAACATCGTCAAACCGGAAAGAATTGATCAGGTCCAGCAGGGGGTTCTTTTCCCCCGGCAGATCAAGATCAATGTCGTTATAAAAGGGAAGACCCTGGAAGTAGCGGAAAATTTCGGTGTTCCGCGAGGTAGAGCCCAGGGTCAGCTGGAAAAAACGGTTGACGGTGGCGCTGATATTCAGGTTAAAGTAAAAACTGGAATAGGTATAGCGCTGGAGATCGAAACTAAGGCCGGTATTGACGCCGCCGTTAAAGGTTATTCTGCCGCCCTCGTTGATCGTTCCCGATTTCTGATAGCCGAGGCTGAAAGTCTGGGGATTGAGTTTTTCTTTTCCGGTGTCAAGGTACCAGCCCGTGGGCCTGTTGAGGAGATTGTTCGGATCGTCCTCAAGCACATAACCCCGGGAACGGGTGGCGGTAAAGGCGGCGGAAAACCCGCCCCAGGATAAACTGGTGGTAAGGCTGGTAAAATCCGATAATTCGGGATCGTAGACCATATAGTGGCGCAGAGAGGCGTTGCTGAAAAACTTAAGGGTCTCGGTAAAATACACCGGCTCATAATAGGGATCTTCCAGGGGCTTGCGGATCCTGCTCCGGGCGTTGGTCTCGGATATCCAAACCCTGACGGTGGCGTCCCCCGTCAGGGCGCTCTCCTCCGGCGGCACGTCCGCGGTAAGGGAAAGATTCTGTGTTTTGTCCATCACATTGGCGCTGAAATTCGCCTGAACGCGGTGGTACTCAAGATCTTCCTGGGTCCACTTTCCCCACAAAATATCCCAGGAATCACCCGTTGAATTGTACCTGGATTTTACCAGAAGCCCCCTCAGGTTATAACGGAAATTGGTTTCCTTCCATACCTCGCTCCAGAAAAAAGGCCGAAGGGTAAAATCGTACTCCCCGGAGGTGGTAAAATAGGTCATGTTGTGGGTCTGTTTTTTGGCGTACTCCCGTTCCGCGGGGGTGTCGTACTCGGAGGCCGTCTCATTAAGGTACGTGTAATCCTGCCAGGAAGAGGACCCGTAAAACCTAAGGGAACTGGTATAGATGTTCCGTTTTTCCGACAGGGTTAAGCCTATGTTGCCGTCGGCCCTGAAGGTATACAGCTGGTAGGCCATGTCCCCCCAGTCTATATCGGCGGCTTTGTTCCAGGGATCGCCCGCCTTTGAGGAGTTAAATTTAAATTCCGAGGAAGCCGAAGGGGTGATCCGGTAATCCATGACAAAACTGTGCCCCCCCAGGACAGGGGCGCTCACCGTCCTTGTCAAGGAGGGAAGCTTAAAATCCAGGGGGTCCCCCGGGGAAGGGGCGGTTTCCTCCCCCTCTTTCCAGGGGGAAACCGCCGTCCCCCAGCCCTCGATAACCGCCTCTTCCGGAGCCGCCGCCGCCGCCGCGCCCCGTTCCCCCAAACTGAGGGGCCTTCCCCCAATGGAGGCGGACAGTGAAAAAAGGGTAAATTTGTCGGGGTAGAAAAACTGGGTGGAAGGGGGATAGGACAGCTGGGGATCGGGCACGTCGGCGGGATTTACCGAGGGGCTGGGATGCCGGGCGGCGAAGGAAACGGAAACCGCGGCGCTGTTGATGGAGAAGTCGGTAATAAAGGGTTCCAGGGCGGTGGTAACAAACGAAATATTTCCATTAAGCCGCCAAACCTGGGAATCTATATAGTCGGAGTGGATGGTGGTATCCAGCTTGGAACTTTCCCTAAGGAGGGTAAAAATATTTGAATCCTCCGAACGGCGCGAAAAATCGTTTTGTATATAGGGATCCGAAAACAGCGGCAGCCCCCAGGAAAGGCCCGCGGAACGGGCGAACTTTCCCGAACCGCTTACCGAGCCATCGGCGGTAAAGCGGTAACGGAAAGGAACCTCGTTGCCAAAAAAATTGGAACGGTGCCAGTTGCTGGTCCCGTCATAGTTGGGATAAAAGGGGGTATAGTTTCCCCGGTCCAGGGCTATATCCCGGCTAAAGGCTATCCCCGCGGAAAAAGAAAGCGCGCCGAACTTTCCCTTGGCCGGCAGGCTTAGATCGGATCCCACATAGTAACCCAGGTTCGCGTAGGCGTCCGCCATGAGGGAAAGCTTTACCTCGTTTTCGCCACTAACCTTACGTCCCGTGCTTCGCAGGAACACCCCTTCCATTTTCTTTTCCATCCCCTCGCCGCTTCCCATGATGGCGGTGATGGAACTTTCCTCCGACGAGGCCGCCGGTTTGGGCCTTCCCAGAATATAGGTGGTGGTTTGAAGAAAGGTTCCCTCCCGGGCGCGGACCCCGAATACGGGGTGAAAGATAACCTCGTTGCCGGGATAATAAAAGGCGGGCAGCCAAAGCACGGGAATCTCCCCTACCTTGATCACGGCGTTAAGCACCCCCCAATCCGAACCGGGGAGCAGCCAAAGTTTGGAAGCGTTGATCGACCAGAAGGCCCCGTCCTCGTTGGCGTTGGTTATTTCCGCGCGCCGCAGAACCGTGGAATCCTCCCCGCTCCGGGAGATCACCTCCCCGGCGAAACGGTACTTTGTTTCCCCGCCGCTGATCTCGTGATCCGAAATTCCCCTCATAAAAACCGTGGACCAGTTGTCCAGGTTAACCGTTATGCCGTCCCCCTTAAAGGTCTCAACCTTATCGCCCTCTTCTTTAACGTAAACAACCCCGCCGGAGGCGGTCATCAACTTTCTGGTCCGGTTATAGAGGATCTCCCCCGCGTCTATGTGGTGAACGATCTCCCCGTCTTTAAGGCTTATCGAAACCCCGTCCCTAAGCCGGACATACTCCTCGTTAACCGACTCAACGGTAAAATACTCCGTGGTCCTCGCGGAGTTGATCGTGATTATCAGGGGCCGCTTTTCTTCCCCGCCGTCCTCTTCCGCGGCGGGCGGGGCCGGAACGGGGGCCTTGAAGTATTCCCGCAGCCTGGCGGCAAGTTCCTCCCTGTTTCCCCCGGGGCTTAGGCCCAGGGACTCGCACCACTCGGCCAATTCCTGAAAAGACGAGGTGGCGATATCCCGTTCCAGCACAAATTCCGGACTCAGCCCGCTCCCCTCCCCACCGGCGGCGCCGGACCCGGCGGGCGGCCCCCTGTTGGTTCCCTGGGAATGCAGACCCCCGGGGCCGGCAAAAACCAGGACGAGGAAAAAGCATATAAGGCGAAAAAGGGGCCTTGGCATCACTTCCTGTCAAGCATTTCTTTAAGGTAAATTCCCGTATAGGACCGGGGAGAGGCGGCGACCTTTTCCGGGGTTCCGGTGATCACCACCTCCCCTCCCCGGTCGCCCCCCTCGGGACCCAGGTCGATCAGGTGGTCCGCCTGGAGCAGCACATCCAGGTTATGCTCGATCATCACGACGGTGTTCCCCTGATCCGTCAGGCGCTGGATCACCTCCATAAGCTGCTTTACGTCGGCGAAGTGGAGCCCCGTGGTGGGCTCATCCAGGATGTAGAGGGTCTTGCCCGTGGATCGTTTGGACAGTTCCAGGGAAAGCTTGACCCGCTGGGCCTCCCCCCCGGAAAGGGTCAGGGCGGACTGGCCCAGTTTAACATAGCCCAGCCCCACGGAAAGAAGGGTATCGAGCTTCCGGGCCACCTGGGGTATGGGGCGAAAAAATTCCGCCGCCTCCTCTATGGTCATATCCAAAACATCGGCGATATTTTTACCCTTGTAGCGGATCTCCAGGGTTTCCCTGTTGAACCGCCTGCCGTGACAGACATCGCAGGTGATGTACACGTCGGGAAGAAAATTCATCTCGATCTTGATGGTCCCGTCGCCGGAACAGTTTTCACACCTCCCCCCCCGGACATTGAAGGAAAAACGTCCCGGCTTATACCCCCGGCTTTTAGATTCCGGCAGCGCGGCAAAGAGGTCCCGGATGGCCCCAAAGAGCTGCACATAGGTGGCGGGATTGGACCGGGGGGTCCTGCCTATGGGGCTTTGATCGATGTCTATCACTTTGTCGATGTTCTCTTCCCCCTCCAGGCCGCCGTAGTCTCCCTCGATGTGGCCGGAACCGTAGATCCGGTTCGCCAGGGCCGGATACAAAACGTCGCTGAGCAGGGTGGACTTTCCCGAACCGGATACCCCGGTGATACAGGTAAAGGCCCCCAGGGGAATCTCCACGTTGATGTTTTTTAAATTGTGTTCCCTTACCCCCCTCAGGCGGAGGAAGAGGCCGTTTCCCTTCCGCCGGGTTTGGGGAACGGGCATGTTCAGGGTCCCCGCCAGGTACTGACCGGTAAGACTTTCCTTAACCTTCATCACCTCCCCGGGCGTTCCCTGGGCCACTATCCTGCCGCCGTGGACCCCCGCGCCGGGCCCCAGGTCCACAATATGATCCGCGGTCCGCAGGGTCTGCTCGTCATGCTCCACCACGATCAGGGTGTTTCCCAGGTTCCTCAAATAGAGGAGGGTATCGATAAGCCGCTGGTTGTCCCGCTGGTGGAGGCCAATGGAGGGCTCATCCAAAATATAGAGGACCCCCACCAGGCTTGAGCCAATCTGGGTGGCCAGCCGGATCCGCTGAGCCTCCCCCCCGGAAAGGGTGGCGCTCTTCCGCTCCAGGGAAAGATAATCCAGCCCCACGTTCCGCATAAACCCCAGCCGGGCGTTGATCTCCTTGAGGATCTGGTGGGCGATGGCCTTTTCATTTTGACTAAAGGTGAGGCCCTGGAAAAATTTCAGGGAATCGTCCACCGAAAGGCTTGAAAGCTCCCAAATGTTCTTTCCCCCCACGGTAACCCCCAGGGCTTCCGGCTTAAGCCGTTTTCCCCCGCAGTCATCGCAGGGTTTCTGGCTCATAAACTTTTCCAGCCATTCCTTGATTCCGCTGGACTGGGTCTCAAAGTAGCGGCGCTTTAACTCCTCCAACACCCCGGGAAAGGGGGAATGGTACTCAAAGCGCCCCGTGCCTTCCCGGTTTTCATAGCGGACTTTGATGGCGTCCTTGGTGCCGTACAGAATCGCCCGGAGGATGTTTTTTGGCAGATCCTGAAAGGGGGTTTTAAGGCTGAACTTGTAATGCCGGGCCAGGCTTTCAAAACGGCTGCGATGCCAGGCGCTGTCGGGGTTATAGGGAACGCAGCCCCCCTCATCAAAGGAAAGGCCCTTGTCGGGGATCACCAGGTCCGGGTCGAATTCCATTTTTATCCCCAGGCCGGTACAGGAGGGGCAGGCCCCGTAGGGGTTGTTAAAGGAAAAGAGCCGGGGCTGTAGCTCGGGGATCGAGAGGCCGCAGTCCGGGCAGGCGCTTTTCTGGGACACAAAGTACTCCCGCGCTTTTTCTTCCCCCTGTTTCTGGGCCAGGATCAGCATGATCCCGTTGGCGGTTTCCAGGGCGGTTTCCACGGATTCCGCCAGCCGGGACCGGATCTCCGGCCCTATCACCAGCCTGTCCACGATGATCTCGACGCTGTGCTTCTTCTGCTTGTCCAGCTTGATCTGGGCTTCCTCGTCCAGGTTCACCGGCACCCCGTCGATCCGGACCCTGGCGAATCCCGCCCGGCGGGCGTCCTCTATGATGTTCCGGTGTTCCCCCTTTTTCCCCCGGATCACCGGGGCGAGGAGCTGCACTTTGTCTCCCTGTCCCAGGGCCAGGATCGTCTCTATGATCGAGTCCACCGACTGCTCCCGAATTTCCCTGCCGCACTGGGGACAGTGGGGTATCCCGATCCGGGCGTAGAGGAGCCGGTAATAATCGTATATCTCCGTTACCGTTCCCACGGTGGATCGGGGATTGCGGTGGGTGGTCTTCTGTTCTATGGAAATGGCCGGGGAAAGGCCCTCAATATAATCCAGGTCGGGCTTGTCCATGCGGCCCAAAAACTGCCGGGCGTAGGCGGAAAGGCTTTCCACATAACGCCGCTGGCCTTCGGCGAAGATCGTGTCAAAGGCCAGGGAACTCTTTCCTGAACCGGAAAGACCGGAAACCACGATAAGTTTATCCCTGGGGAGTTCCAGATCTATGTTTTTTAAGTTGTGTTCCCTGGCGCCTTTGATGATAAGTTTATCCATTATCTTAGTTTAGCCGGGAAAGGGGTAATTTTCAATGGACCGGGGATAATCCGGCCCGGCGGATCGGGGGAGCCGGTATTCCCGCCGTTCCCCCGTCCCGGGCTGGGTAAATTCAAACCGCCAGGCCCGGAGGGCCAAAAAGCCCGGGACGGATCTTCCCCCATAGAGGGGATCGTTTAACAGGGGCCGGCCAATCCAGGCCAGATGGCAGCGGATCTGGTGGCGGAAACCCGCGCTTATCCGCGGGCGGAAAAAGTACGCGTCCTCCCCTTCGGTAACGGAAAGTATCTCCGTGCGGTACAGGGTCCCGCCGCCGGAAACGGCCGCCGCGCCCGGGGGAACCGGCGAGGGCCGAACCGCCTTCCGGCCCTCACCATAGGCCCGGAAGGCGCTGACAATCGCGGGGGGCCCGGAACCGCCGGAGGACCAAACCGGGGCCGGGGGGAAACCGGGAAGCCGCTCCCCCGGCCCCCCGGACACCGCCTCGTACTCCTTGAGAAAAAGCCCCCGCCGCTGCTGGGCCGCCAGATCGTCAAAGGCTTCCTGGGTCCGGGCGATAAGGACCAGCCCCTGGGTTTCAAAATCCAGCCGGTGAAGGAGCCCCCCCTCACCCTCCCGGCGCCCCCGGATCGCCCCCGCCTCGGGAAACCGGGAAAGGACCCAATCCAGAAGGGTTTTGTCCAAACCGGCCTGAGCGGTTTGACCGCCGGGATCGCCCAGACCAACCGGACCGGTTTGTCCAAAGACCGCCCGGGCTCCGGGGGCGGTATGCGTCCGGGGGGGTTTGTAGACCACCAGCCAGGAGGGTTCCTCGGCGATAAGCCGGGGTTCCATGGGGGGGTATACCCAAAAGTTCCCCCCCGCCGGAACGGAGCCGGTTTCCTCCGGGGGAACCTTCATCGCCGCTCCAGGGCGGCCATAAGCGTTTTAAACCGTTCCGGCGGGGGGGCCCTAAACCGGGAAATCCCCCCGGGGAAGGCCGGCAGGATCAGGGCGAGGCTGTAGGAATGGAGCATCAGGGAGGCGCCGGGGAAAAGCCCGTCCCGCCGGCCATAGAGGGGATCCCCCAGGATGGGATGGCCCAGGTGCCGGAGGTGTACCCGGATTTGATGGGTCCGCCCCGTCCTGGGCCGGCATAGGATCAGGGAATAGTCCCCCCAGGCGCGGATCACCCGGTAACCGGTAAAGGCCGGCTTTCCCGGCGCGGGCTTTCCGGCCCCGGCGCTTTTTCCCGGGACAAAACGTTTCCGGTTCGCCGGATCCCGGACAAGCGGGACATTAATCGATCCCGTTTGTTCCCGGGGAGTCCCCTGTACCAGGGCCAGATAGCGTTTTTCCACCTTCCTCGCCTTAAACTGGGCGGCCAGAAAAGCCAGGGCCTCGTCATCGTAGGCCGCGGCGATCACCCCGGAGGTGTCCTTATCCAACCGGTGGACTATGCCCGTCCGAAGGGAGACCACCCGGTTTCCGGCGGCCGAACCGGTTTCCAGACCGGCGCCGGGACGGCGGGGCCGCCGCCAAAGCAGGGCGTTGGCCAGGGTACCCGAGGGGTTTCCCGCCCCCGGATGGACCACCATGCCCGCCGCCTTGTTGATCACCACCGTCCGGTCATCCTCGTACAGAATGTCCAGGGGGATCTCTTCCGGCTCCAGGTTTTCTTCCCGGGGGGGGAGCCAGGAAAATTCCAGGGCGTCCCCGGTTTTAAGGAGCCGGGACCGTTTTACCGGCTTTCCGTTGACCTTCGCCTCCAGGAGCCGGCCCCTGATTTGGGAACGGCTTAGGAGGCCCAGGTTTTCCGCGGCGTAACGATCCAGCCTGATTTCACCGGGGATTTCCCCCACCATCCCCGAATACACGCGGCGTTCCATGGTTATTCCAGCGCGGCGGCCCGGCTTCGTTTAACCCGTACCACAATGTAATCCGCCAGCGCCACGGTCAGGGAAACCGACGCGGCCACCCCAAACAGGACCTTTAGCTCCGTAGTGGTCAGGGGAACCGCCCCCGATGATTTGGCGGGCCAGGGGGCGTACCTCCTGTCCCAGTCATGGGCGGCGCAGCGGTAGAGGTCCATGAAGAGGCCGGTAAAAAACACCGCGAAGGGAAAGGAACCGAAAGCGACAATTTCCCCCCGGTGAAGGTCCTTAAGCCACAGGGGGACACTTTTTTTTACCGGGACCTTCGCGCTTTCCGGATCTTCGGGAGTAAAGGTTTCCAGGGAAAATTCGGGGAATTCGGGAAAGAGCCCCGGCGGGGTTTCCGCCGCCCCGTCCCCGGGATTCGTCTGGGCGAAAAGGGGAACCCCCGCGAGCAGCAGAGCCAGCAAAAACCACTTCCTCATGGGGACCGCTCCCCAAAAATCGCCGTGCCGATCCTGACCAAGGTGGAGCCCTCCTCCAGGGCAATCTCAAAATCGTTGGACATTCCCATGGAAAGGCAGGAAAGATCCGCCTGGGGAAACCGCTTTAACAGGGCGTCCCTGGCCTTGACCAGCGCCCGGAAAGAACGCCGGATAAGCCCCCGGTCCTGGGTGTAGGGGGCCATGGTCATCAGCCCCGAAAGCCTGAGGCCCTTGAAGGACAGGACCAGCTCCGCCCCCCGGAAAAGGGAATCCTCGCCGGGATAGCCCGATTTTGACTCCTCGCCGGTATGGAGTTCCAGCAGCGTCATTAACGGTTCTTCCCGTTCCCCGGTTACCCCCCCCAGGGCGGTGATAAGCTCGTCCCTGTCCAGGGATTGGATCCCGTCAAAGATCCGGGGAACGGATTTTGCCTTGTTCCGCTGAAGCCTTCCTATCATGTGGAGTTCAATGTCTTTATGGGCCTCCTTAAGGGGCGGGAATTTCCCCAGCGCCTCCTGGACCCTGTTTTCCCCAAAAAGGGTTATCCCCCCCCGCAGGGCCTCCTCAATTTCAAGGGCGCCGTGGAATTTGGACACCCCCATAAGCCGGACCGCGGCGGCGTCTCTTCCCGAACGGAGACAGGCCTTTTCTATCCGTTCCCGGATCTCCCCAATCCGTTCCCCCATGGTCATTCGCGGTTCTCCTCGAAGTACAATTCCAGCGCGGCGGCCAGGGAAACAAAGGCCTCCGGGGAAAGCCGTTCCGCCCTTTCCCCGCCTTCAATCCCGCTTTGATCCAGGGCCGCCTCCATGGCGTCCCTCAGGGCGGCGGCGGTTCCGGCGGTCCCGGCCTTAAACTTGCAGGAACCGGCTAAAAAGCGCTCCAGGTTGTTGGCGACGGTTTTACGCCGGGAGGCGAAAAGGGCCCGGGCCAGGGGATAAAAGAGGGGTGGCGGCGGGGCAAGATCCCGGCGGCGCTCAAAAACCAGGGCGGTGGATTCCACATGGGGCGGGGGATAAAAGGAACCTCCTTTAAGGGTCATAATCACCTTTACAGTATAAGCGGAAGCGCTGAGAACGGAAAGGGAGGAATAATCCCCCGAACCCGGCGAGGCGGCGGCGCGGCGGGCCACCTCTTTTTGAAGGGTAACCGCCAGGCGGGTAAAAAAACGGCCCCCCTCAATAAGATTCCCCAGGAGGGGGGCCGCCACGGTATAGGGCAGATTCCCCAGGAGATAGGGGCTCCCGTCATCGAGGGTCTCCCAGGTTTTGAGTACGTCGCCCCGGATCAGCCTAAACCGTTCCCCATAGGGGGAAAAGAGTTCCTCCAAAAACGAGCACAACCCCGGATCCACCTCAAAAGCGGTAACCTCCATTCCCCTTTGAAGCAGTTCCCCCGTCATGCAGCCCATGCCGCTCCCTATTTCCCAAACACCGCCCCCTTCCTCCGCCCCCAGGGCGTCCACGATGGCCCTCCGGGCCGAGGGATTGATCAAAAAATGCTGCCCCCACTGTTTCCGTATGGAAAGGCCCCGTTCCTTCAGACAGGCCCGGAGGGCAGGCCCGGAATTGTAGGGCGGCTCAAGCGAAGGGGGCAAGGTAACTCCTGTACCGCCTTCGCCGTTCCGCCAGAAAAAAGACCAGGGCGGCGATCAGCGGAAGGGCCGCGCACAAAACAGGGAGGGACGTTTTTAGCCCCGGGGCGCGGGAAAAAAAGGAAACGGTTCCCCCCAGAATAAACAGCAGGAACGAAAGGGCCCGGTCAAGGAGAAACCCTAGGAGGGGAATGTTCCCACAGCCCAGGGCCGCCAGGGAAAGGGTCATAAAAAGCCCCGAAAGGGGGGCGGCGATAAGTCCCGCCGCGACGCCCACGGGCCGGAGAACGCCAAAACAGGCCGCCGCCACCGGGGCGGTCGCGATAAAGGCCCCCAGGGCGGCGGAAAGGCCGCCGGAAAGGAGGGGGGGCATCATCCCCCGGAGGAGGACCTCCAGGGGACCGCTCAAAAGGAGGAGCCCCCCCAAAGCCAAATAGGAAAGGATAAAGGAAAGCCCCAGGGCGGAAGGGGGATCCCAGAGGAGCTGGATCAAAAACGACAGACCCAGCAGGGCCAGGGGCTGGCGGATTGTCCCGGAAAGGACTAAAACGCTCCCCAGGACGTACATGATCGCCGCCCTAACCAGGCTCGGCTGGGGGCCGACAAGAAACACGTAGAGGATGATAAAAGCCAGTCCCCCCAGGACCGCCCCCTTTTTTCCCAGGGGTCCCTTTAAGGCCAGGGCCAGCAGGGCCGATAAAAAGGCTAGGTGCATCCCCGACAGGGCCAGGATGTGGGACAGCCCCGCGTCACGAAAGGAAAGGGAAAGGCCGTCATCCAGGTTTTCCCTGGTTCCCAGCAGCAGGGCGGCGGCGAGCCCTCCCCAGGATTTACCGCCCAGCCGTTTAAGCAGGCCGCCCCGCAGGGCGGTACGGAACCGTTCCAGCGCCGGGGCGGTCTTTACCGTATGGACAGAGACCGCCTTAAACCGGAAGCCCCGGCCGGCGGCACTACCCCCGGTGGAAGCGTCCTCCGGAAGAAAACCGCCCTCCACATAGATCTCCGCCCCCCGGCCAAATTCCTTGACCCTGGGCATGGTCCCGGCGGGAAAGTAAACCAGGGCCCGGCCCCGGGCGGAGGCGCGGACGGAGGAAGCGCCGGGCAGGGCCGCCGCCGCCTCTTCCAGCCGCACGGAGGCCATGCCCCGCTCCTCCTCAAGAGCCGCCGCCGGGGAGGCTGCCCGCCGGGGGCCGGCAAAACCGGAGGACAAAATCCGGGGATCGTCCAAAAGCCTTCCCCGGATGGCGCCGATCCTTTCCACGGGAAGCCCCGGCGCGAAGGCCCTGGTTCCCGGTCCCGGCAAAAAACCAATGACCATACCCAGGCAAAGGGCGGCGAAAAAAAGCGGGGGAGGGACAAGGGGATCCGGAAAACCAAAGACCCGGCGGAGCGTCCGGGGAATTCCGGTTCCCCGGACCAGGACAAAACCCGCCGCCAAGGCCCCCAGGATCAGGAACCAAACCAGAGGCGGCGGGGGAAGGTAAAAAACCAGCGCGGCGGCCAGGGCCGCGATAACCAGGGGGCTTACCATTTTAGGCGGCTCAAGGAATCCTGGGCGGCGATCTGAATTTCCTCCGTATACGGCAGGGTAACCGCTTGACGGAGGACATCGGAGGAAGCCTTATAGCCCAGCCGGCCCAGGGCCCGTACCGTGGACAAGACCAGGTCCCGGTCATCGTCATTCAGGGAATCCGCCTGGGAATGGTACAACCCCAACTGGAGGCTCAGGGTCTGGGCGGCGCTGACACTTCCCAGGGCGGAAAGGCAGTCAATGGAGGCGATCAGGTCTTCCTTGTAGGAAGGATCGGAACGGTAGGACGCCATGGAACGGTTATAGTACATCAAAACCAGGGTAAGGGCCCTAACCCAGGCGGTTTCCCCTATAACCTTCGCGGCGGCGGCCCGCAGTTCCCGAATCTCCCCCCGCTCCCCGTTTTCCTGGTAGGCGAGTCCCGCTTCCAGGGCCGCCTCCGCCATTTCCCCCCTTTCCCGTACATCGGGGTTCCCCGCGGTGAGGAACATGTTAAAGGCCGCGAGTTTTTTTACCGGATCACCGTTGAGCAGGAGCCGCCGGAAAAACGCCGCCAGGTCCCCCTCCACCAGGAGGGGAAGGGTCTTCAAAACCGGATAACGGATCACGTTGTCCTCGTAACAGAGGAAGACCTGAATCAGGGTTTCCGAGGCGGGCTGGTAGCGGGTTTCCTCCACCCCCTTGAGGGCGAGGACAACGACGTTGATCATATCCGGATCCCGCCAAAAGAGACCGGCGTTGTCCACGGCAAAGCGCAGGGCAAAATCGCAGAGCGGGCCGTAAAACTCCGCCGCGGAGTCATCGGTGGCGGCGTCCCGCAGTACATCCGCCTTGGCGGCCAGGCCGGAACGGATAAAGATCCGCTCATAGGAGTGGAGCGTTTCCTCCGCCTGGGCCCCCAGGGCCGCGGCGCAGACCAAGACAAGGAAACCGGTAAACGCTGTTTTCATAGTATCCTCCTCACTCCCCTAAAGGGCGCTCTCCACCGCCGCGCTTGCGCCGGCGGAATTTTCCTCTTCCATTTCTTCTTCTTCCTGGAGTTCCATTTCTATTTCTTCTTTCACTTCTTCCGCTTCCGCTTCCAGTTCCGCTTCCGCTTCTTCCTCCGGCAGCCGGAAGGGCAAATCCTCTTCCTCGTCGGGGACCACGCCGAACACCTCGCCCAGGATATGATTCCGGGTCTCCAGGGACATCGGGTCCGCCTCCACATGAAGCAGGGACTGGTTTTTCTCCCCGTTGTACTCCAGGAAACGGACCGTTCCAGATAAACAGACCGGCGCGTTGTTCAGGATAAACTGAACCTTGATCCGTGAACGCGCCGCGGGGCGGCCTCCCACCAGGACCGCGCAGCCTGAATCGGAAAGGTTCTCCACAAAGCACTTAAACCCCGGGTTTACCTCTATAGTATCCGAGGGAGTTTCGCCTTCCAGCAGGTACAGGTACGCCGGCTTATGGGTTTTTATCCGGATCGATCGCCGCTTCTGGGTTCTAAAGAGGCGGTCCCCGCGGCTTATCTTGAGAGACGCGTTTCCCCGGGAAAAAACCTCGTCTTCCACCACGGCGTCAAACACATAGCCCGCGTCTTCCTCCCGCCAGAAATAAACGGAAATCTTAAGCCCCTTCCAGTCAAAACCGCCGGGAACGCTGGCGCTGCTGGGCCAGGAGATGATCAGGCACTGGCCTATGTTCTTTACCAGCCGGGAATCGAAGATCCCCTGGCCTTCCACCAGTATCCGCAGGCGCTGGCCCTCATCAATCTGCCGGGTGTCGGCGATCCCGTTTTTAATCCGGGGTTTTTCCAGCTCAATCTTCTTCCGGTAATCGTAGAGCCGGGAAAGAAAGTCGTTGGTGGCCTGATCCCCCCCGCCGGTCAAGCGGACGCTTCGGACCAGGTTCCTGATGCAGGAATCAAGCCGGGCCTGGGACCAAAACAACGAGGAGGGATCCTCCAAATCGCTGGTTGCCGCCAAACGGCGGAGCAGTTCCAGTTCCTTAACGCTAAACCCCGCGTCCTTGCCTTTGGCGAAAAACTGTACCCAGGATTTTCCGCCCACCCCCATCCGAAAAAGATACAGGACCCCCGCCCCCGAGACCAGGATGACAACCGCCAAAACCACCGTAAACATCGTTACATTCCTTTTTTTATTTCCCCGTTATCAAGTATACTCTTTGAGTATACTGTCCGTCGTTCTCTAAGACAAAAGGAGGAGCCATTAAACCTCTTTTCGAGGCCCTGATCCTTTTCTTCGTCCTCTTCTTTCCCCGGGGGAATTCCTCGTCCTACGCCGGGGAATTGGGGTATTCCCTTTTCTGGCGAATTCCCGCCCTGATCCTGATCGCGCTGCTCCTGGAAAGGGACCGGTTTAACCCCTTCCGCCCCGGGAAAGGGGATCTTCCTGTTTTGGCCCTTTGCCTGCCCGTTCTTTGCCTTACCGGTTTTCTTACCGCCCTGGCGGCCCAGGTAACGGGTCTTTTCCCCGGCAAGGAAATTCCCGCCCCCCGGGGCTCTTTTCCCTGGACCTCGGTGATCCTTACCTCCCTCTGCGCCGGTTACCTGGAAGAGGGCTACTTCCGCCTCTACCTGCCCCGCCGGTTCCTAAACGCCGGCCTGGGAACGCTCAAAAGCTTCGCCGTACCGGTTCTTGTCTTCGGCCTCCTCCACGCGTGGGAAGGACCCTGGGGGTTCGCCAACGCCCTTCTGGCGGGGCTGTTCCTTTCCCTGGTGTATAACAAAACCGCCTCCTTCCACGGCATAGCCCTGGCCCACGGGCTCTACAATACGCTGGTGTACCTCGCCGCTTCCCGGTCCTTGGGGAAGGGCCTGGAAAACACCGTCCAGGGTTTCGCGGCGGGCCCCTAGGCCGTGGAAAGCCGGGAAACCCCGCCGTTCCCGTCAAAAACCAGCCACAGCGTTTCCCAGGCCTCCAGGGGAACCTCGGGGGGAACATGCCGGGCGTATTCCAATGGGAGGGAATCGCCGGGCTTCCAGACCGTTCTTTCCGGGGCCAGATTTTCCGCGCACAGCGCCCAGTGCCCGTCTTTATCAGGCCCCCGGAACAGGATGAAGAGGCTGTTGTTCCCCGGCCGGGTCCCCGGCTCCAGTACCCGCTGGGGCGCTTCGGGATCGAAGATCCCCCGGCTTTGCCGAAAAGCCAAAAGCCTGTTTATCCCCCGGTATACATGGAAGCGGAAGGTCCCCGGATCCTCCAGTTCCTCCTCCACCTTGTCCATGGGGGGCTTTTCCCGGTTGATCGCCCGGCGATACCCCAGGATCCCCGGCCCCTCAACCCAGGCCCCGGAACCTATCCAACTGTGAAAGTACACCGCGGGCAAGCCCGAAAGGGACAACAGAACCCCGTGGACCGCCAGGAAGGCCCGGGCCCGCAGTTCCGTCCCCCCCGGCCCCGCCGCCCAGGGCGCGCCGCCGGGGGCCACTATGGAGGCGTAGGAACAGTTCAACTCATAGGGAATGTCCCCGGCGGGGGTGGACTTGTGGGAAACCAGGGCGCCCCGGCGCCGGACCTCCTCTATGGTGGCGTTCAGGACGTCCTCGTCCACCAGCCCCCTGGCGGGGCCCAGCCCCACCCCGTCGTGGCTGGCGAGGAAATTCAAAAAGTACCGCCGGTTCCCCGCGCCGGAACCGCCCTCCCCGCGGGGGGAAACCGGCAGGGTTCCGGCCCAGTTCCGCAAGGGGGCGGCGTCGCCGGAAACGGCGGCGTGCAGTACCAGGGGCGGCAGGGCGAAGTTGTACACCATGTGGGCCTCCGGCAGATCGTCCAGGGCGTTGTCCCCCAGGGGGCCGCCGAAGTAGGAAATATTTTCCCCATGGGGCACGTTGGTTTCCGTCAGGATCAGGAGCGGCGACCCCAGGTAATCCACCATGGCCCGGAACAACCTAACCACGGCGTGGGTCTTGGGGTGATGCAGGCAGCGGTGGCCATCCTCTTTCCAGAGGTAGGCGATAGCGTCCAGCCGGACGATTCCGGCCCCCCGCCGGATGTATTCCAGAAGGATCCCGGCGAATTCCAGCAGCACCCGGGGGTTGGAAAAATCGTAATCCACCTGATCGGCGCTAAAGGTGGTCCAGACGTACACCTTGTCTTTTCCGGGCCCCCGCTCAAAGGCCGTGAGCAGGGGATGGGTCCTGGGCCGGACCACGGAGCGATAATCATAATCCGCGGGGCGGGTAATATACCAGTCCCGGTACGGTTCCTCCCCCGCGAGGAAACCCTTAAACCACCGGCTTTGGACGCTGCCATGGTTTATCACAAAATCAAAGGCCAGCTTCAACCCGCCGGCCCGGCCGGCGGCGGTTTCCCGGCCCGGCGGTTTCCCCAGGACCTCAATATCCTCCCAGGTTCCCAGCCGTTGATCCACCTCCCGGTAGTCGATTACGGAAAAACCATCGTCCGACGAATAGGGGTGGAAGGGCAGAATATGAAGATAGGTAAAAACCCCCGGGTTTCGTCTTTCCAGAAAACGCCCCAGCCGGGCCAGGGCCGGCTCATCCGGGGGAGCCTTCTCCCCCGGGGCCAGCATGTCCCCGTAGCTGATCAGAAAAGCGTCCCCCTGGGTAATAGGCGGCCCCGCCCCCGGCCGCCCCTCCGCCGGGGGGGGAATCGGCCCCGCCCGTTCCAGGAGTTCCATGAACCGGGGCAAAACCGATTCCGCCGTTTTTTCGCCGTAGATAAACCTTAGGAGATCCTTAAAACACTTTTTCCCCCCCGGGGCCCCGGCGCTCACGGCGTTATCACCTTTCCCCGCTGCCCCGTCAGCTCCAGGTAGGCCAGGTCCGCCAGGCCGAAGCCGGCGCCCTTGACATAGCCCTTGGCGTACTCATCCCAGAGCATATCCTCGTAGATCTCCCCGGCGTACCCCGCGTCCAGCAAGTTCGATTTAAGCACATTTTTCCGCATTCCCGAAAGGATATTCTTTACCAGAAAGGTTTCCAGCGCCTGACACTGCTCGTAGAGTTTATCCGTCTTGTCAACCCGGGCGGCCTGGGGAACAAACCCCGGCCCGGCTTTACCGGGCGGAGCGGCGGCCGGCGGGGAAACGGCCTCCCCCCCGGGCCGGTCCTCCGCCTCCCTGGCCGCCCTCAAGAGCCGGGAAAAATCACCGCCCCTTCCATCCGGCCCGGCGCCCCCGCTTAAAGGAACGTACCCCGGGTCAAGCCCGCCGATTCCCCGGATCCCCGCCATAAACCGTTACCTCTTCAGGGTGGTGGCCGTGCCCAGCATATTGTCCGTGGTCTGGATGGTCCGGCTGTTGAACTCATAGGCCCGCTGGGCCACAATCAGGGCCACCATCTCTTTGACCACCGACACGTTGGACATTTCCAGGAATTTGTGGTAGATCTGACCCATCCCCAGATCGTTGGGCCTCCCCGGTATGGGGTCCCCCGACGCGTTGGTTACCTTAAAGAGATTTTCCCCCAGGGCCGTAAGGCCCACGGGATTGGGAAAGCGGTACAACTCTATCTGGCCCACCGGGATAGGCTCCTCGCCGTTAATCTCCGGCGCCCTCACCTCCACCCGGCCGTCCTTGCTCACGGTGATGCTTTCCGGCAGAAAGTGTTCGGGCATCACGATATCCGGCAAAAGCCGGTAGCCCTCGCTGGTGAGCATCCGGCCCGTGTTGTCCACCTTAAAGTTTCCGTTCCGGGTATAGGCGTAACTCCCATCCTGAAGCTGGACCCGGAAAAAGCCCTCCCCCACAATGGCCATATCCGTGGGAACCCCCGTATCCTGGGGCGACCCCTGGCTAAAAACCCGCTGGGTATCCGCCAGCTTAACCCCGTGGCCCATCTGGGTTCCCACGGGCACCACCGTCTCTTCCGTGGCGGGGGTCCCCGCGGTCCTGATGGTCTGGTAAATCAGGTCCTCAAAGTCCGCCCGCTGCATTTTATAGCCGTGGGTATTCACATTGGCCAGGTTGTTGGAAATGGTGTCCATGTTGGCCTGCTGGCCGATCATGCCGGACGCGCCGGTCCATAAACTACGTACCATGATATCTCCTTAATCGGCGGGCAGCCCCTAACCGTTATATTTCGCGTACTGGTTGATCAACGTTCCCAGCATGGAGTCGTGGCTTTGGATGATCTTCTGGTTCGCCTCGTAGGAACGGTTTACCTCGATCATCTGGACCATCTCCCGGACCGGCTCCACATTGGCGGCCTCGTTAAAGCCCTGGAATACCTGGGGACGCGTACCGGCCCCCGCGGGCTCCCCGGCCTCCGTCAACTCCAGGGGTTCCCCGGAAAACTCGTCCGCCCGGTAGAGGCTGGAGCCCTGCTTTTTCAGATACCGCTCCCGCTCAAACCCCACCAGCCGCAGGGTATCCAGCAGCACCACCTGGCCCCACTCGTTGTCCTCCCGGCCTATCATCTGGTCCGGATCTTCCGCGTACTGGGCGTTGATCCACACAGACCCCTCCCGGTCCACCTTGAAGTTATTGGCCTGGATCCGGATGGGCCCCTTTTGCCCCAGCACGGGGAAGCCCTCTTTGGTTTCCAGAAACCCTTCCTTGCCAAGCTGGAAGCCGCCGTTCCGGGTATAGCGTTCGCCGTAGGGGGTGGCGACGACAAAAAAGCCCCGGCCCTCCAGGGCCAGGTCGTAATCATTTTCCGTTTCCTTAAAGGCCCCCTGGGAAAAATCCACAAAAAGCTCGTTCAGTTCCACCCCCGTACCCAGCTTGCCGATGATCGGGGCGTTATCGGCGGAGCCAAAGGGAATCCGGTACACCCCGTCGTCGTTGGTCCGGCGGAGGAGCATCTCCGGGTTGGCCTTAAAGGAAACCAGTTCCCGCTTGTAGGAATCGGTATTGAGGTTGGCCAGGTTGTTGGCCACCGAGTCGAGCCGCCACTGCTGGGCCCGCATGCCGCTGGCGGCGGTATAAATGCCTTTTACCATAGAAAGAGTATCGGCAAACCGGGGACCGGGCCTTAGAGACCCGGGCCGCCATCCCCCGCGCCCTGAACCTCGCCCGCGCGGGGGTCAACGGTAAGGTCCATCGCCTCCAGGGGAAGACTACCCCTTCTACGGTTCGGGCCGGGGCCCGAGCCGCGCGAGCCACGGCCCGAATGACGCGGGCCACGGCCCGAGCCATCCGGGCCACGGCCCGAGCTATCCGGGCCACGGCCCGAGCTATCCGGGCCACGGCGCCCCACATCCGCCCTCCTTGGCGGATGTGGGGCTGGGAGTTTCCGGCTTCGCCGGAAACTCCACCCGCCCGGCTCCGCCGGGCGCGTTGGTCACAGCCGCGTCCATGCGGCCCATCCTGGGCGGATGTGGGGCCGGGAGTTTCCGGCTTCGCCGGGCGCGTTGGTCACAGCCGCGTCCATGCCGCCCGCACCGTACGGCCCGGGGGCGGGGAGGCCGCGCGGAACATTATGGCAACCCACCGCCCCAGCCAAAGGGCCTCACGGAGCGGCCTGTTTACCCATCCCGTAACCGCCCTCATCCCCGTCAATCCGTTGTCCATCTGTTCCACGCGACCTCCCCGCCCCCGGGCCATGCGGCGGGGCCGCGGACGAACCCCGGCCTTGTTTCCCCCCGGCGGACAAGCTATACTGTCCCCATGGTTCCACTGATAAAAGAAATCCTGGCCGCGCCCCCGGACCGGCGGGAAGTACTGGTCCGGGGCTGGGTGAGGACCCGGCGGGACATGAAGAACCTGGTCTTCGTGGAAATCCACGACGGTTCCTGCTTCAACGGCCTCCAGTGCGCCTGCGACGGCATCCCCGTGCCGCCGGGGCTTACCACCGGGGCCTCGGTGGAGATCAGGGGAACCCTGGTCCCCTCCCCCGCCCAGGGCCAGGCGGTGGAAATCGCCGCCGCCTCCATAACCCTCATAGGGGAAGCGCCGGGGGAGGAAAAAAACGGAATCCCCCCCTATCCCCTGCAAAAAAAGCGGCACACCCTGGAATTCCTCCGGGAAACCCCCCACCTCCGGGGCCGGACCAACACCATCGGGGCGGTTACGCGGGTCCGGGGGCGGCTGGCCTTCGCGGTACACCGGTTCTTCCAGGACCGGGGCTATCACTACCTTCATACCCCGGTTATCACCGGCAGCGACGCGGAAGGGGCGGGGGCGATGTTCCGGGTTACCACCCTGGACCCCGCCGCCCCGGCGAGGCCCCAGGGGCCGGCGGCCAAACCGGACTACCGGGAGGACTTCTTTGGGCGGGAAAGCTTCCTCACCGTCTCCGGCCAGCTCGAGGCGGAAGCCTACGCCATGGCCCTTTCCCGGGTCTACACCTTCGGCCCCACCTTTCGGGCGGAAAACTCCAACACCGCCCGGCACCTGGCGGAGTTCTGGATGATCGAGCCGGAAACCGCCTTTTTCCACCTGGCGGACAACATGGACCTGGCGGAGGACTTTCTTAAATACTGCCTAAAAACCATCCTGGAGGAGTGCCCCGGGGACCTGGACTTCTTTGACCAGCGCTACCAGAAGGGCCTCACCGGCGGCCTGCGGGCCGCGGCGGAGGCCGCCTTTACCCGCCTGACCTACACCGAGGCCATGGGGGAACTGGAAAAGGCCGCGGCGGCCCGGCCGGGCCGCTTCGAGTTCGCCCCCGCCTGGGGCCGGGACCTCCAGAGCGAACACGAAACCTTCCTCACCGAGGAACTTGTCCGGGGGCCGGTGATCGTTACCGACTACCCCAAGGAGATCAAGGCCTTCTATATGAAGCTGAACGGGGACGGCAAAACCGTCCGGGCCATGGACGTGCTGGTCCCCCGGCTGGGGGAGATCATCGGCGGCTCGGAGCGGGAGGAAAACCTCGCCGCCCTGGAACACCGCATGGCGGAGCTGGGGATGGACCCGGACCGCTACGGCTGGTACCTGGACCTGCGCCGCTACGGTACGGCCCCCCACGCGGGCTTCGGCCTGGGCTTTGAGCGGCTGGTCCAGTACGTTACCGGCATGGCCAACATCCGGGACGTAATCCCCTACCCCCGGGCCGCGGGGCGCTTGTACTAACCCCAAACAGGGAGAGCGGATGGGCGGCCTTTTTATTGGGGGTAAAGCGCCGCGCCCCCGGACGCCCTATGGTCTGTAGAGCCCCCCTAAGGGAAGGCGGTATACGAGTAAACAGGGAGAAGAAGATGGGCAGTTTTACGGAAGAAATCACCCTGGTGAACGCGGCGGACAAGGTGCGGGTTGAGGGCGGCCTGCGCAAGGATGTCCGCGGCCTCACCATCCAGGCCACCCCCGACACCGGGGCGTGGACGCTGGTCATCAACGAGGAGATCCGGCGGAAGCTGGGACTGGAGGTTGAAAAACAGGTCCGGTCCACCCTGGCCGACGGTTCCTCCGCCGCCTACGGCGTTACCGAGCCGGTAAAGATCCACTGGAAAGACCGCTCCACCAGCCTGGAGGCCCTGGTCATCCCCAACGCCCGGGGCGTCCTGCTGGGCGCCCTCCCCCTGGAGGGCCTGGACCTGCGCGTGGACCCCGTACACCAGCGGCTCACCGGCATCCACGGCGACGAGGAATGTTACGAGGTCTACGAGGCCCACCCATCCGCTTCGCGGACGGCTTGATAACAGCGCCATCCATGGCGCCCGCCTCCCCGCGGCCGGCCGGCGCTGGGGTTCGCGGGGGTAGCCCTTCCCCGGGGAAGGGTGATATACTTTAAGGGCGGCGTTGATGAACGTCATGTCCATCAGCGCCCCCAAACAGGGAGAGCACATGGGCACTGTTATAGAAAAAGCCGCCCCGGCGTACGCGATCGCCGCGGCGCTTATCCT